>JBMZTB010000111.1:0-5417 GCA_049623485.1 Candidatus Poseidoniaceae archaeon | reverse complement strand
AACGGCCACATATACTGGTACAGAGAGGGGAAACTTGTCTGTGAAGGCTCGACAAGTGGTCCAATTCAAAGTGTCATGTACAATGAAGAATCCAACACATGGTACCTTGCTGGCTGGAGAGAAGAATTGGAGTTAATGGAAAACGATTTCAGACGTTTTGATAATCAAGAGGTCGTCGTTCAACATATCCGAAGTTCGGATAAACTTTGGGTGTTGACAAATGATGGTATGATGAATCATTCAATTTTAACTGAATGACCGCATCGTCCACAAGTCTTTCGGTCAGAATGAATTCCTAAGAAAACCCCAGGACCACAGTTTGGACAATGTTCTGCTTTTCGCTCAAGAGTGCCATCTTCTGCG
Source organism: Candidatus Poseidoniaceae archaeon (assembly GCA_049623485.1). Taxonomy (GTDB): domain Archaea; phylum Thermoplasmatota; class Poseidoniia; order Poseidoniales; family Poseidoniaceae; genus MGIIa-L2. The sequence goes on along the minus strand of JBMZTB010000111.1, from coordinate 5,054 downwards.
ATAGCGTACTTCGACCACTTTGCCTTTGCATTTGGTTCTCCCATCATTCATCACCTTCCTTTGTTTCTTCAGCAGGAGCACCGCTTCGGAAAACCTTGTGGCGCTCATAAATATAATCAGGTTCAACTTTCATAGCTCCATCAGTTTCATAGATGAATGCATTACCAGTTGTGAGAGCTTGTCCATATCGAGTTTTGCAGTTCTTGACTACAATGAGATCTGGATTTGATCCTGGTTCAAGTGTTTTTACAAGGTCCATAACTTCCTTTTTAGATGGAGTCTCCTTGCCTTTGTGGCTCCATCGAAATTCGATTTCGATACGATTGAGTAGCTTGTTTTCTGTACGACTTACAATTTCCATTGTTATTCTCTCCTTATCTAATGTTCACCTTCAAAGCATATCGTCCAGGTTGGTCGATATTTAGGCGCTTTGCAATTTCTGAGCGTGAAGGGTGAATGACAACGACGTATCCTTGCCAATCAGTGGTAGTTTGTGCTGATGGCGAACGAGGACATTGATCGACATCATCTTGAAGAATCAATCCACATTCTGAACATGCGTATGGTTTTTTTGCCATTTCACTCACCTGTGTCATGAAGCCATTCAAGGGAGCCAAGTCCTGGTTGCTTACATGTCAATCCAATCTTGGAACGTCGAGGATCACTCGTATCTGGTGAAAGTGAAACAATTCGTGCTCGGACTGCAGTACCAATTCCTAGGCGCTTGTCATCATCTCGGCCAGAGATGGTTCCTGCTCCAACGTTAACTTCAACTTGGGATTCAAGAATTTGAGACTTGTGAAGAAGCGCTTCCATTGGACCAATTCGGACGAAAGCACCGAATTCGTTTACTTCAGAGATAGCACCTTCAACGACTTCGTAATCATCCATACAGAAAAGAAGAGCGTCAAAGCGAACACGTTGATAAATCGCACCATCTCCGTGAATAATTCGACCACGGCCGAGTGGAGTATGGTTGCTTGTTACAAGAATGAAACGGTTTTGTTCATCGAAGCGACCTTCGAATGCAGTCATAGCCAATCGATCAATATGTTGATCTAGAGATTGACCTTTCTTCATGTACTCTGCGGGAATACGGATAGTATCCTCTTTTGTGACGATTTTGTACATCTTTTTTCCTCTCCCCGGCCTTCTCATAGCGTTGCAATGAAGTGGAAGGGGGTGAGCCTCTTCCGTCCTTCACCGGCGCCGCCTCGGGAGAGAAGGTGACCGAAGTCATTTTGCCCAGTAACGACCCCTATATGAAGCACACCCCTCATTCATGCTACTGCGGATGTAGTAAAACACTCCCGAATAGGGAATAATTACTCCAAATCAGCCTTCTTTTTGCACCTTTCGCCCAAAGCAATAACAACCCCTTGATGCACAATACATACAATGAGTAGCGTAAGCCATTCCAGAATGGAACAAATCTGGCCAGCAGTGGCCATGATTTTGCTCATGCTGCTAACATCACTCAGCCAAATGAACATCTACTTATTAGAACCTGCAGAAATAATTGACAGAAGCTCTGAGGATCCATGGAATCCTGACGAACAACCATGGGCTCAGTATGGTGGTGGGCCAACACGAAACGGCTCAATGCCAAATCATTCTGCAGATGGTGGCCCTGGAACTGGCTCCGTTGAAAATATCTCCTCACTTGCAAGCATCAATGACCCTGTCATCAACTGGGTCGGCTTGGATGATGGAATTGGTTCAGATGCATATGGATCAATCATAGGTAATTTTTCAACAAATTTAGAGACGACACCGGGATCGATAGAACGATGCACGCCTCTCGGCCTCTTTGCTGTCGTTCTTCACGATAGTACTGGTACTTCAACAACAAAACTTTCTCTTATTGCGGGAGATGATGCAAGTATAGCTTGGCAGGTCGACTTAGGTTCTACAAAGTCTGCACGCTCAACGCCTGTTTTAGCGGATGTAGACCTTGACGGAACAACCGAAATTGTAGTCGTCTATGACACTGATTCCTCGTTCAACGTTGATGTTTGGTCGCCTGAATTAACCTGCGATGAATCAGGTTGGCAAACGGGTGGACATTCAAATGAAGTCTTGTGGTCGTGGTCAGATGCAGACGTACGAATTGGAATCACAAGCCCTCACGCCCAAACAAGAGAAAGTAATCACCTTTCCGTCACCCAACCACTTCTAGCTGATTTAGAACTTGATGGCCAGCCTGAACTTATCGTATCAGTAGTGGACATCGGTTCAGATGACCCTCAGATTATGACAATTCCACTTGGTTCTTCTATGCCATCTGAGCCATTGTGGGAAGTCATACTCGACAGAGGCACACATCCAAGCGATCCTGCATGGGCACAATTGGATGCTTCAAATACAGCAGTTGTCGCAACAACGATTGATGAAAATTCAGGTAACATGTGGATATGGCGCCTGGATGGTGCAACTGGCTCCAATTCATGGGGTAGAGTTGCCATCCCTGGAACTGATCCTGGACAGACCGATTCACCCAGATTGAGACTCCCTAGCCCAGTTGTCACTCAACTCGACAATGATGTCGCTCCCGAAATGATACTAACTATCCCTACTGATTCAAACGGAAGAACAACTGGTTACGGTGCTCGATACGTAGGTATGGAATTAACATCAACTCAAGAGATTTTTACATTCCGTGCGCAAAACGGATTTGCCGACGCGCCCCCATTACCCATTGACACCAATTCAGATGGGATTGATGATCGCTTATGTTGGGTCACTTGGTACTCTGCTTCGTCAATAAGTTTTGATCGAGAGGGGATGGTGGGCTGTCACGACTTGAGTAATGACCCTCCAACTCAAGAATGGTCGAAGGTCATGAATCGAGGTGGTTCAGGAAATCCAAATGACGAAATTGCAGTTTCTCCGCCTTCCCTCATGGACATAGATGGAGAAGATGGAAAGGAAATTATTGTAGCCTTTGGAAGAAGAGTGTTTGCATTTGAAGGAGATACAGGATACACTGATGAAGTCTCAGAAGGATGGGATGAGCCTCTAGCGACCCCACATCGCGTCTGGTCTGCACCAGCATTTGCTGACATGGATGGCGATGGGTCATTAGATATGCTCCTTGGAGACACTCTTGTTTCACAACGGGTCTTAGATTTGGCACCCCTTCCAGATTCGAATGGGATCTCATTCAATCCTGCATCCCCTGATCCGGGTCAAACCTTGACAGTAACAGGTCAATTTGCCAATATTGGTACATGGGAAAATGAAGATAGTATTGATTGTGTTTTACGGATGAATGGAAATGAGATTGCACGAGAACGTGTTAACGAATTACAACCCTTGTCACCAAGCGGTGAAGGTGGACCTTCGACTTTTAGTGTCGATGTTACTGCAACACTCGGAACTCATTTGTTCGAATTGGTTTTGGACGTTAATGGAAATTTAACCGAAGCAAGAGAAGATAACAATATCGAAGAAGTCATTCTTAATGTTGTAGAACCATATGCGGTCCTTATTCAATCACCTGAAGCTGTGACACGAGTTAATCCAGGTATGAGCCAAGATGTAGAGATTTCACTCCTTGCAACGGGCTCGCGAACTGCATCCTGGACAGTCACATACGACACAAGCAATCTCCCACAAGGTTGGAACGTAGCGCCAGAGCAGGGCACATCCCTCACGAGCATTGAAATCGCTCCAGGCACGTCAGCACCACTTACATTTGTAGCAACACTGCCTCAAGGTGCTTTAGGTGATGAAGACGGGTACATCGACATCACTGCAACCCTTGATACTGACCCTTCAGTTAACTCAACGGTCTCAGTTCCAATTGAAGCATTACGCACAAGAGGTCTTTCCTTGGTGGGGCCAGAAGGTTTGAGCAGTTCTAATGGCTATGGAATTCCAGGGAATACGGCTGAAGCCTACGTAATGATTGAAAATCTTGGAAACGCTCCAGAAACAACGACATCGATTGATTGGACAAACCCCTCATGGGGCGGCACACCTGTCCTCAACAATGGTGTTGAAAATGTGTATTCAATCACATTACAACCGGGTGAAAAGAGAGAATTAGCAATCAATCTCGACGTTCCTTTATCCACCAGCCTTGGAACATCCACAGCAACAACGCTGACAACATGTATCGGCAGTGGGGATGATACATTATGCCGTTCTCTCGAAGTCAATTTGACAGCAGTCGGATCCCATTCATCTCCTGTTCACATTCGTACAGTTCCATCAAGTGTCAAAACATTTGAGATTAATGCACTCATACCAACCAGCGGCTCCTTATCATGGGATCTAAACACGGCAGGAGTGTATCTTCAACACTGGCAATGGAATGCGACGTCTAATGCAGTGATCAATAACGGTGTCTTAGAGATATCTGGACCCTCAGGAACCGTTGTCAAAGCCTCTATTGAAGTATATATTCCAACAAATGCCCCTCCTCAACGACTTGTCTTCAGCACCACTGAGAATTCTGCACTAAACAATCACGATTTTATGATCAGCGTACATGTCCTCCAAATTCATCGTTCTGCAATCAATATCATCGATCCACTTTCATCATTAGAACCTGTAGGATTTAATGTCAGCACCCCACATCAACTGCTCATTCAACTTGAAAACCCCGGCAATGGAGAAGATACTTACTTGCTCAGTGGACGATTGATTCCTTCAAATGGAATTTCTTCAAGTGATGTACAGTTTACGTTCTTCAATCCTCAGAGGACATTAGCACCTTTGTCTACAACTATTATGCTTGTTGAAATAATACTAGATCCATCAATTCCTGCTGCTATGCCATTCGAAATAGAATTCACATGGGCTTCGGTCATTAATCAGAGCGTTTCAGCATCTACAACTCTGCTCATTCAAGCAGAGCAGAGGCACTCATGGGAAATTATACCACTTAATGGACAGAATATGCCGGTCTTACCAAACGAGGAATTTGAATTTGACATACAAGTCAAAAACACGGGAAACTATGTTGATACTGTCCAGCTGATTCCAGAGATCAGTATTGCCACAACTGTGAATGACACTTCCATTTGGAATATTCATGATCCTGTGGA
>JBMZTB010000110.1:0-5472 GCA_049623485.1 Candidatus Poseidoniaceae archaeon | reverse complement strand
GAATTTACCAACGAAATACTCGGGCAAAATTACTTACAAACAGGGGTCCTTCAAATGGAATCCATAACTGAAATAGTCTCATTCTCACATGATGGGATGCGCCGCATGTGGTATCCATTCTCGGCAAAACTCGATAGAAGTAGCACAATCATCAGTGCAGAAAACTTCTACGAAATCGGTGAATTGATGATGCTGATGAAGTCAATGTTCGCTACAAATAATCATTCACCAGAAATGGTCTCAAAACCAAACATCAGTGGTGCTAAAAAATTTCTAGTCGGTGAAAACGTCAAAAGGACTGAATGCAGTATTGTTTTCAGAACAGGAAAGAGTCAGTATTTCCTTCAAAGATGCTTCTTTGGAAATTATTCTATCGAAGCTAAGTTGCAGAAAGTAGGCTCTACTGTATCTTACACGGATGATGAAGTAATCAAAATGCTTGGGAAATTTCACAAACCATTCGTGATAGGTGATGAAACGCTTTTTGGCAATGGTTCGATGATTTTGAAACCTGATTCTGATTTTACTAGAAGTTCGCTAGTCGCACTCTGCAACAGTTGGGCAAGAATGGTTGGCATTCAGTGTGCTAATATTGAGGTTGATCGCGCAGGAAGATGGTCATCGGCGGAGATTCAAGACTCCATATTTCAAAATAAGTCCCGTGGAAGGACGAAGTTGGCTTCTCCCTTACGAATCCTGACTCATTTAGCTCAAGCAGTAATACGGAAAAGAAAATTTGGAATGTGCCCCCCAATCTTTTCACCACTCAACGCTGATGGTCTAAATCAATTTGAAGCGATTGCATTTCTAGACTTAATTAGAAACGTCAGCAAGGAGGAATCTCTGCAATTTATTGTTGGAGTTAATTCCAAACCAGAGGTAAATTCGATAATCGATGTAATCTCAACTCCAAAATTATCGATTTACAGTAATTATTGAGTCCATATGGACTTAAATTTATATCCTTGAACTAAGAACGAATATCAGTTCAGTTTGGAGTTTTATTCCGATAATTTTCCGCTAACTGCGGATTATTTTCCGAATTTTTCAAAACCCGCAATCTAGATAGAAATGGTTACGGAAAACGACGGATTTTTGCTCCCAGAATTGTCTGAAGAAGATAGGGCCATGGCAGAGTCACATGATGGGAAATTATTCGCATTAGACCTTCTAAACCCGGATAAATTAGGCCAATTTAGTTGGATTAATGGTTTGGGAGTAGCGCTACAAAATGTAGGTAAAGACACATTGAGGTGTATTTGTATTTATGATGACCCTCCTGCTTATCGACACCTTGCTCTAATCAATGCTTCAGTTTCGGCTGTAGGAGGCGTGTTGGAGTACGGCGAATTCACCGTTCGTAAACAATGGATTCCAAGAGACGAAGAAATCGAGCCTGAGGAAGAAATTGCTCCACAGCCAACTGGAATGGAGGTGGCTTGAATGTTTGACAGCGAAGAAAGCCAAGAATGGAACACAGAGAAAATATCCTCTTTCTCACTAGACTTCTTTGACTCTGATGAATTGTCAAAGATTGATTTGGACAAATATCACATAGAATCCAAAGTTAGGTATGTAACTCATGTTGCAATTTCTCTACCAAGAAAATGGCTCTGGACAAAGCCTTGCAAAACTCCTCAAGCTTCACTTATGGCTGCTGAGAATATGATCTGTGCTCGTCTGCTGTGGGAAGCTGGTTTTGTTCCGGTAAGCGATTTAGGTCTTGCAAAGGGAGCATCAAATGGGTGGGCCCATGATGTTAGAAGTGATTATTCTTGGATTCATGAAGGTTCTCATATGTTTGTTGGGGAGACAAGGGAAGTTATTGTTCCCGAGGGAATGAGCCCTAGAAAATTCAGAAAAGAATTCCACAAAGTACAATTTAATCCAGATTCTTTGCAATCCGAACATATTGGTTCAGTTACTGTTACCTCTAACGGGTACGTCTGAAGGCAAGCTCACTGGTGTATTGGAGTATATTTCTAAAAATTGGGGTTTGATATTATGTGGTTATTTTGTTCTGGTGGATTTGTTAGCGTAGTAGCACACAGGAAAGTGAAAGATTCCTACCTGGTCAGAGCACGTAATATGGACCACCTAAAGGAATTATTTCCCAAGGCTGACCATTTCTCTCTCGAAGATTCAGATTATCCACATAGGGCAGTTGTTCCTCGGATTGAAGTCGCAGATGTTTTACTAAAACAACTCGAGCTCCTTGATTATGATAATTTCAAGAAAAGCATTGACGAGATCAAATATTCTGATGCTTGCAACTTTGTGTGGAAGGTTATGTTTGACTATGGTAGAGAATTTAGGGTGTGAGATTATGAAGTGGCCAGTTAAGTGGGAAAAGAGAACAAGTAAGTCTCATCCAATTAAGGTTGATTGGTTTTCACATCCCACATTCACAGGTCAGATTGGTATTACTCTTTGTCCAGGTAAACGCCAACCAATGTCTTGGTCTGGTGGATGGAATAGAGACCTTGAAGCAGATATTGGGGACATAGCCAAAATGGGTACTTGCACTGTGATTAGCCTGATTGATGAAGATGAAATTGAAGATTTGCACGTTTCGAATTTGCGAGAGGTAGTTAAGAAGCATGAAATGGACTGGATTCATTTGCCCCTCAGGGATACTACTGTGCCATCAAAGGATTTCATACGCTCATTTGTAGAAGTGGTGCCTTTCATTACTGCAGGACTAGAATCCGAGGATAAAATCGTAATTCATTGCAAGGGAGGCTTAGGTAGAGCTGCAACTATCGCTACTATGATCTTTGGATTATATGCAGAGTCGGCTGATGATTCAATAAACAAAATCAGAAAAAAGAGGAGTTCAAGTTGTATTAACCCTGCACAAGAGAGATTTCTTGTTGAAAATTGCAGGGTTAATAAGAGTCGGGCTGTATGATACATCCTTGGCTGGTATAATTGGAGAGTGAAGAAGATGACAACCATACTCAGAGCCGTTCCAGGCCAACCAAATATCAGGGTTCAGTACCTTGATGAGAGCCTACAATTCATAGGTAACAACGTCAAATCAATAGAGATTGATGACGTGAACTTTGGTCAATCACTTATACTCGATGAATACGATTCGTTGAGAGAAATTACAATCAAAAAGCCCGGAGCAATCGTTTCTTTCAATTCGTTCCCTAAACAGACTATCAGAATAAAAGGGGCGTTTGAGGAAATTAGGGTTAAGGACGGTAATGAATTCTACAACTTGCACAGATACGGTTCAAATCCAACATTACCAATCGATAGTTTGTGGGGAGCAGTAGTAACTAGAGATGAGAGTGTCGAATGTGAAAACTCTGATGCTATGTTAATCAAAACTCAAGATACAAAGAGTCTCGACCTAAGACATGAATGGTCTCATATTACTGTGATTGGCGACAAAGATTTGGAAGCAATCAACGTAACTGGAAAGCGCCTAATTAGAAGCCTGAACGTACACAAGGGCCCCGCATTACAGAGTGTTAGAATCAACAGAAGGGTTTTGTCATGTTCACTGAACAGATGCCCATTCATCGACACCATAGTCGGATTTGGCGATAGACTCAGCATTCATCCAAAACCTCGGAGAAAGAATTCATTGTCGATTGGTGGCTTTTGGCATCAAGTTCCAGAATGGTATGACCTACAGGTGACTTTGCTCAAAATTCCACACTTCAAAGCACACCTTTCAGCGAATGAAATTATTCATTGCACAGACATGGGCGGTGCAAAAGTAAGACCCTACAATTACGATTCACGTGGAGGACAAATCCAATTTTCTGCCGCTCTTGGTATTGATATCGAGACCGCTGCTGCTGGTATTGAAATCCCTGAAATGATTAGGCTAATCGAGGAGAAGAAGGAACCTGCATTGGGTGTTCTTGAATCCTGGTGTGCGAATTCTCTTGATTGGTTTGACCAGTATAAAACAATGAGGATATTGGCATCTTTAATCTCAAGAGGCTACGATCCAAAACCAATTATTAGACTTAGAAATATCATCTTCGAAATGAACACTGGCATGCCGAAACTAATCAGTGGTTCTGTAAACGGTAGTAGCATGAACCTTGGAGGTAGATGGAAAAAGATGTTCACTGGTGAATCCGAAGAATGGGAAACACCCAACAATTCTGTTATGCCATTCGGAAGAATTGACCTTGAGATTTGGCTTAACACCGACCTTGGAATGGATTTCCTCGGGATGGATAGTCACAATCTCAGTTATCGTCCAAGATATGCAAGAAGAAGGCACTTGGGAGAGAATGGTGTTATTCGCAATCTTCTGACTGCGACATTGAGTGCAGCAAATACCGTGGGAAGAAATGACCTCGCAGAACAAAAGCTCACCAACCTAGCAGAGAGTCTTTACACAAACTCTGTCATCAACACAGATCCGTTCTGCTGTGAATTTACGGTGTACCACCTATCTGTTTCTAGAGTTGCTACTACACCTGTTATCAAGGCCCTAATCAATGGCATAATGAGCATGCAGGCTGCAGCGTGGAAGAGGGCTGCATTACTTGTGGGTGTTGTTGACATAACCAATGCACCAAGCGCTAGAATTGCACTGAAGAAACTAGCGGCAGACAAAGATTTCAATGTAAGAGAATCGTCTAAGATTAATGCGATTTCAATCGCAGGGCGTAGAGCATTCGAAAGCGGTAAGGTCGAGAAACCAGATTGGCCTTATCTAAGAAGTTGGGAGACAAAATATCGAAACAGGGAGTGAAAAAATGAACGTAACAAGTATAACCAAAGCTAAGAAAATATTGCAACACCAGTTGGATATCCTATGGGATAATCCTGAGAAAGCAGAGATGGTACCTCCACTAATGATTTGGGGGCCTCCTGGAATCGGTAAATCGACATTCATTCGTAACCTATGCAAAGAAAACGACATTGGTTTCATCGATGTTAGGCTTGCTCAAAGAGAGCCTGTCGACATCAGAGGTTTGCCTGTACCAAGAGATGACAAACAGGGCATCGATTGGATTGTTTCCTCTGAATGGCCACGTGCTGAAGATGAGGATACTCCGGAGAAAGGAATCATTCTATTCGATGAAATAACTGCTGCTGACAGCACCCTGCAGGTCGCTGCATACGAATTCATTCTTGACAGAAGGTTAGGCCAATTATATCAGGTACCTGAAGGATGGTATATTGTTGCAGCTGGTAACAGAACAGGAGATGCAGCGGTTGCTAGAACCATGTCAAGTGCTCTTGCTAACAGATTCTGTCACCTTGAAGTTGGAGCGAATTCATCCAGTTGGCTAGATTGGGCCCTTGTCAACAACATTGACCCAAGAGTTACAGGATTCATACGTTACATGCCTCAGAAATTGTTCTCCATGGAAGGGAATAAAGAGCGAGGATGGCCAAGTCCAAGAAGTTGGGAAAGAGTTGCCATGGAGTTAGAACTTGCAACCCAGAAGAGGTTAGATGATGATCTCCTCCAAGTCATCGTAGAGGGGC
>JBMZTB010000109.1:0-5674 GCA_049623485.1 Candidatus Poseidoniaceae archaeon | reverse complement strand
CGTGATCGCCGCTATGCACACCCAATGCAAGAACAACATTGGTTCCTGTTTGTTTGGCTTTCGACAAAGCAAATCCATAGAGTATGGATGCGAAGATAGCATTACGATTTGGAACAACTGTTAGTTTCATTTGATCTTCTTCATAATGCCCCGTTGGTATTTCTTGTTCATCTGAAGTTAGGGCAGAATCAAAAAGTTTCATTGCAGGAGATAGGTCGACAATATGGTGATGAATGGTGTGTTGATTGTTTCTGCATAACTCGATTGTCGCTTTAGCCTTGTCTATTTCAATCGAATGTTTCTGTCCATATATGTAAGAAATACATGTTGCATCGTATCCATTCGCCAAGTAATGCATCAGCAAGCATGTAGAATCCATGCCACCGCTTAGAGCTAGTACGACGTGTTTCATAGAATTCCCATCCATTTATGCGTTTGTAGAGAAAGCCTCCATTCTGGATTTCTCTTCACTATGTTTTCAGTGATTCGAAATGTCGTTCCATTCTCTTCTATTGTATCGGTATCTATGTAACAGGGTTGTAGAAATAAATTATCAAATCCATCCTTCAATGAATCATACATGGATAGGTCTTGGCCACAATAAACAACTTTCATTTCATCACCCATTCTTTGTCGAATTGCTACATTCGGATACATCTGATCTTTAGGTGAAATACAAATCCAATCAAGCAATCCTTCAGGAATTTCAATCGTCCCATTACTTTCTATTGAAAGTGTATATCCTCTCCGCTTCAATAATCGATGTAATGGCCACAAATCTTGAAGCATTGGTTCACCACCAGTGAATATTATTCGATCGCAATTAAACTTCATCACTTCTCCCAAAATATCGATAGCCGTCATATTGCTATGTGTATCGAAGTCTGTGTCACACCAAGAACATCGAAGATTACATGAACCAAATCGGACGAAAATATGTGGTATTCCTGCATGAAAACCTTCTCCCTGGACTGAATGAAAAATTTCTACGATAGGATATTCTTTACCCAAATCTGAAGGATCATCCATCATTTCATCTCCTGAGAGAGAACATTGTTCCATAGAATCAACCCAAATTTGAACCAGAAATAAGTTGCATCAACTCATTGCGTGCTTCTTGTTTATCGAAGAAAACCCCTCTCATGGAACTCGTCGTCATGATTGCATTTTGTTTCTTTACGCCTCTACACCGCATGCAGCCATGTGCTGCTTGAATAATTACTGCAGCACCAAGAGGAGATAGATTTTGGACCAAATCATCCGCAATTCCGTTGGTGATTCTTTCTTGATTTTGTAATCTCAGTGCATGATGGTCAACGATTCTAGCAAGTTTTGAGATTCCCACAATACGATCGACTGGAATGTACGCTACATGGGCTTTCCCAGAAAATGGTTGTAGATGATGTTCACACGTGGAATGAAATTCAATGTTACTTAGTAAGACTATACCATCGTAACCTTCTGCATTGAATGTTGCATCAAGAATTTCCTTTGGATCCGTATTATACCCGCTAAATATTTCATCCCAGGAATCGATTACGCGCTCCGGGGTCCTCATGAGTCCTTCTCTTTGTGAATCTTTTTCCAGATATTTGAGAAGGGTATGTACGGCTTCTTCTGCTTCCTTTCTTGTAGTCATTCTCATTCACCCTCTAAACGTCCTTGTCGCTTATCTATCGTATCTAGTTGGTCAAGTAATTTCCTGCATGCAGAACGAATTGCATCTGCAACACTGATGAACTTCTTTTCATCGCCAACATGAAATTTCAAGTCGTTTAGTAGTTCATTAGGCATGTCCACGCTTACCTTGGGCATAGCCTACCCATCGCAGAGGAATATATGAAGAATACTATGACCTAGAAGTAACAATATCTTCACGAGAAAATTGTTTAGCAGCATATCGAATTGTCAAGGCTGAAACAAATATTGACACACTTATCCAAATTATGACATGTTCAATAATTATTCGATCCAATAGTAATTCTCTAAGAGCAAGCAAGACATTTACAAAGGGTATTGCAAACCAAAATGATTCGACATCATCTAGATTAATGAATTGTGTAAGAAGTATAGGTACAATCATTGCCAATGTGATTGGTGTTAGAACTGTGCCTGCTTCTTTGACAGATTTGGACCTCATTGCGAGAGATAAGTACAGAGCAACTATCATTGTACCATACAGGCCAACAGCTAGCGTGAGCAAAAGAACTGATCCTATACTTATTGATGGAACATTAACCAAATCTTCTGCTAAAAATGCTATTCCAAATAATAATCCGGCAACCTGTAAGGCCACTCCTACTCCTGTAATTGTAACAACGGCTAACCATTTCCCCATCAAGAGTTCTGCACGTGATAATGGTAAACTCAACAACGCTTCTAGCGTACCGCGTTCTCGTTCTCCAACGGTCATATCGATAGCAGGTTGTACCGCTGCAGATGCAGTCCATAACGCCAATACAAACGGAATAAACAATGATAAGAGCAATCCTGCTTGTTCACCTTTCGTAGCTACATCAGCATCAGATATTGATCCATCCCATCGTAATGGATTCAACGTTGAATCCACATCAAGGCCACCAGCCTCTATTCGCTGTATCGTTTCATTCGTTTCCCAAGCGGTGAGAACATCAAGTACTCTGTTACGTGCTTCTGTAGATTGTTCCGATGTGGATAAGAAGAGTACCGAATAGTTCCAGGTATCATTTGTTTGTTGAAGTCTTAAGATTGCATCGTATTCATAAGATCGCAGAAGTGATGAGTCATTCTGCGGTTCTGAGAGACTCTCAAGCCCGCTTGGCAAGGATACAATTGTAATTGACATATTGCTTTGATTAAGACCAAATAAAATCTCGGGATCGATGTAATCAGATTGTACAAGAACATCGACATCCAATTCCTGTAATTCCTGTGCTTCACTTTGCATCACAAGAGGGAATGCGATAAACAAAAGAGGGAATAGAAGCAAAGGTACGAGGATTAACGCAACAATAGTTCGCCAGTCACGAATAAATTCGATGATTTCCTTTTTGGCAACCACCTTCATTAAAGTGAATCGTATTCTACTCATCTTCGTTCACCTCAAATGTATGTTTCTTGGTAAACAGTCTTCTCCACAACATTGCGAATTTAGAGGTCGTAATAGCATCTTCTTGACGTGGTCGTGCTATTTCTGATGTTAACGATACATAAGCCTCTTCAAGAGACTGCGTATTCGTTAATTTGAGTAATTCTTCTGGTTTTCCATCAGCTCGTATGGTTCCATTATGGACGATAATGATGCGATCACAAACTTGTTCTGCTTCTGCTAAGTGATGGGTTGAATAGATTACAGTACCACCTTCATCCTTTAGGCGTTGAACTAATTTTCTTACAATTCTCGCAGATGTGACATCTAACCCTGCTGTGGGTTCGTCCAATAATAATATGCTTGGGCCATGGGCTAATGCTCTGAGTAAGGCGGTTTTTTGTTTCATTCCGCGTGAGAATCCCTCCGTATATCGATGGAGACTATCCTGCATATCCAATAATTCTGCAAATTTAATAGTGCGAGACCATGCAATTGAATCATCTATGCCATGTATTCTACTATGAAATCGAATATTTTCCCATGCGGTTAATTTCGAATATAATCCAGTCGATTCAGGGACGACTCCCAATAGCGATCGCATTTGATCAACATTTTGCCCATCTTTTAGGTAGACTCTACCAGTTGTGGGTTTATAGATTCCAGCCATCATTCTTAGTAAAGTGGTCTTACCTGCTCCATTACCGCCTACTAAACCGATTACTGAACGATTTTTAATATCAAGAGAAACATGTTCAATAGCATTCACTTCACCAAAAGACTTACTCACATCAGTGAGATGAAGGAGGTTTTCTTTCATCGTGAATCCTCATTTAAGAGGCTCGACCATTCTCAATTGCAATATCCAATCCAGGATGTTTCTCTTCGAGACGCTTTGCCCGAGCAAGTGTATTTCGTAATTCCTGCTGTATTTCTTGTTGTGGAACGCCCATTTCTACTAATGTTCCGATGAGCGTAAATGCTCCTTGGATAGCACCAGCATCAAGAAACGCATCATTGGAAATTTCACCATGAATACGGAGAATTTCAAGACGACTGGCGATGAATTCAGCTTCTTCTCGAATTCTCGGACCTGCAATATGCGGCAAGGCTATCAATTGGTCAATACAACTCCTCATCGATACATGGTTGCCGAGAACCATTATGAGCATTATGCTTATTCTATCTCTCATCGTTGTTTTAATTCGATTAAAACACCGCCAGTGCTTTTGGGATGTACAAAAGCAATAATGGAGTTGTGCGCCCCTTTTCGAGGGACATTATCAATCATAGTTATCCCGTTATCAAGGAGATGGGATATGAGGGCTTCTAAATCATCAACTGATAAGCAAAGTTGCTGGATTCCTTCACCTCGTTTTTCAAGAAATTTTCCTATTGGAGTATTGGGGCCAGTTGGTTCCAACAATTCGATATTCGGTCCTTTTGTATCCGATTTTGATAATGGAAAGAATCGAGTTACGACACCTTGTTCTTCGACCAATTCATCATCTCCTTGTGAGTGGAGATCCAATAATTTCCAAAATTTGCTGCCTTCATCAAGAGATTTAGTGGCTATACCGATATGATCAATTTCAATTCTCTGTTTCATCCAACTCACCTAAAACCCACTTGGCGCCATGTATGTTCCGAAAACGTCTTTCATAGACTTCATGATTTCACCTAAAGTCGCATTTAATTTTACAGCCTTAATTACCAATGGGAACAAATTATCATCGGATGAACAAGCATTTGAAATTGAATTTAAAACTTCTTTGACCGCCTTAGAATCTCTCGATAATCTGGTTTCTCGCAATCTAAGATGTTGATGTTCAGCAACTTTCGGATTCAATTTCATGGGTTGAACCTTGATATCTTCATCAAGGACACCATGATTCACGCCAACAATCCGCCTTGTATTCTTTTCAATCTCATTATAGTATCTGTATGCTGTTGAATGAATTTCTTGTTGTTGATATCCTTGTTCAATTGCCGACAAGGCTCCACCCATCGATTCAATTTTAAGAATTTCATTCATGGTTTGGGTATATATTTCATCTGTCAGATTTTCTATATGATAGGATCCTGCAAAGGGATCGACAACGTCGGCAACTCCTGATTCTTCTGCGATAATTTGTTGTGTTCTCAATGCAACCGTTGCACTTTTTTCCGTAGGTAATCCAAGCGCTTCATCATAACTATTCGTGTGCAGACTCTGAGTGCCACCGCATACGGCAGCAAGGGCTTGGATTGTAACTCGACTGATGTTGTTTAGTGGTTGTTGAGCGGTTAGCGAGACGCCTGCTACCTGGGTATGGAAACGAAGCATGGCTGAGCGAGGATTCGCAGGCTGATACCGAGTTGTCATGAGATCATACCAGAGTCTTCTAGCAGCTCTGAATTTAGAGACTTCTTCAAGAAAATCGTTATGGCAATTAAAGAAAAATGACAAACGAGGAGCAAATTGGTCTACATCTAAACCTTTGACGATTGCTGACTCGACATAGGCTAATGCGTTTGAGATTGTGAATGCTAATTCCTGAACAGCGGTAGAGCCTGCTTCTCGAATGTGGTATCCTGATATAGAGATAGTATTCCATTTTGGAATAT
>JBMZTB010000108.1:0-5881 GCA_049623485.1 Candidatus Poseidoniaceae archaeon | reverse complement strand
GAGAGCAAATTTTTCTGAGAGATTTACTTTATTCATTTCCTTCCACTAGTCGTCTCCAACAGGAATGTACTGATTGGTTTTTCCCGTAAAATGCGATGTATGGGTATATATCTCACTATGAATACCCGTTAATATGGGTCGAAGGAGATTGATAGTTTCCTTGATGTTCCTTTTCTTGGTTTCATCATGGACGCCAGCAGTTGAAGACGCCCTTCAAGACTTTCCCCCTATCCAAGAGACGTTCTCGAATGATGTGAATGGTTCAGGTGATTACACGGTTGTGTACCAGTTAGACATCCCTGATGAGGCTCAATACAACAATGATCCAGTTCCATATTCAGTAGATTCCAGTTCAAGCATTGATTTCACCTTCGATCGGGTTGCTTACTATCTTGAATTAGAGAAGCCAAATGAAGGCCGAACCTGGGTCTTTGTTTCCTTTCCCAGTATGACCATGCATGCTGATGAATTAGGAGTCCCCACCTTTAATTCTGGAATTGTCCACAATCAACTCCTGACAGATGTTGAAATTCAATCCAATCATCCTGATCTATCAACACTTGGTGTAATTGATACTGGAGTCATCGAATTCTGGGGGACAAATTATGGAACTTCAAACGACTTAGGAGTTCCAAATGGAGACGGTTCGAGTTATGACTTTGCAGACGCTCAATACAGTGTTAATTCTGCGGGTTACGGCAGTATGCAAGTGCACGACTATGAATCAGGTCAAACGCTCTTTGCTTACAACGCGTGGGGTGGCTCAAATATCGACGATCTGGGAATAGGAAATAATCCTGATCAAGAGAAAGACCCAGATTGGACTTTTGCTTCAAATGCTGCTGAATATTCGCTGAAAAGCATGACTATTTTAGTGCGCTCAGGCCCTACTCCATCTGAATTAATGATTTCATTGGAATCTCCTGATCATCATCAAATCGTTCAACGTGATGAATACAATAAGGGTATTTTTCCAGTGAGTGGTTCAACAGAATATGCAGTTGATCTCATTGAAGGGCGATACATCACGCTCGAAACGGACTTTGAATCAGAATGGGTCTCGGTTGCAGTGCCTTTAAGTTCGAATTTT
The DNA here is from genome assembly GCA_049623485.1 of Candidatus Poseidoniaceae archaeon. Taxonomy (GTDB): domain Archaea; phylum Thermoplasmatota; class Poseidoniia; order Poseidoniales; family Poseidoniaceae; genus MGIIa-L2. The sequence goes on along the minus strand of JBMZTB010000108.1, from coordinate 4,791 downwards.
TATGGAACCATTGAGGTTCCAACAGGATGGCATCGCCTTGAATTTCGATTCATGAATAACGGAAATCAGGTGGCCTTACACACCGTGAATCCAGTAGGTGTAGGGGAAGTATTCATTGTTGCTGGGCAATCAAATTCGGCGAACTCTGGCGACGCCCCACTGACACCCACTGACTCAAGAGTAAGCACTTGGGGGCCGAGCGGCTGGCGTTTTGGATACGACCCTCAACCTGCTGCTACGGGAAACAGTGGCTCTCCGTGGCCAGTAGCTGGTGATTTACTCGCAAGTCGCTATGATGTGCCAATAGGTTTCCTTTCTGTTGGTTTTGGCGGTACACAAGTCGATCGATGGGTGCCGAGTCAGAATGACCTCTTTCCTCGTATTACAGATGCCTTAGATGCGGTTGAACCGAATGGAGCAAGAGCCATCTTGTGGCATCAAGGAGAAAGCAATGCAGGTGGAACTGCTGCAGAAGATTACGCACGAATGCTTGGAGAAGTCGTCCTTGGAAGTCGAGAATATGCAGGATATGAGATACCATGGATTGTTGCTCGAGTGAGTTTTGTTCCCAATGGAGATCCCGTAAAGATGGGGTGGATTATTGAGGGTCAAAATGCAGTTATTGATGAGGATCCTTTGACATTCCCAGGCCCTCCTACAGATGACCTGAATGGTACACAATGGCGCTATGATACAATCCACTTCAATGAAGCAGGATTGCGTGAACATGCTTCTCGTTGGGATTCAAGAATCGCAACAGCTATGGCTGATTTATTCCATCCAATCATCGACTCAGATAATGATGGTGTGAACGATGATGAAGACCTTTGTCCAGGTACACCAGTTTCAACAGAAGTGTATGTTGACGGTTGCAGTGAAGAGCAACGACTCCCAGGAAGTACGATTGATGCAGACCAAGACGGGATCATGGATGCGGATGATCTCTGTCAACAAACACCAATTGGAGAATCAGTCTATACTGATGGCTGCAGCGATAGTCAGCTTGATTCCGATGAAGACGGAGTCTCAGATGCGGATGATCTTTGCCCCTCATTCAATGATGCCATCGATCTTGATTTCGATTCAATACCAGATGGTTGTGATGACCTCATCGACCGAGATAATGATGGTGTTTCGGATCTTGATGACATCTGCAATAATTTTGATGATACAATCGATGTTGATTTGGATGGCATTCCAGATGGCTGTGATGATTTGATTGATTCAGATAATGATGGAGTCTCAGACTCAACAGATATTTGCTACAACCATAACGATTCCATAGATATCGATTCAGACGGTGTCCCTGATGGCTGTGATCTTCTCATCGATTCAGATATTGATGGTATTGCCGATGATGTTGATCTTTGTCCAAATTATGATGATTCAATCGATGTTGATTTGGATGGTATTCCGGATGGCTGCGACATGTTAATTGAAACAGAAACAGAAAAAGAAGCAGAGGGGGAACAGAATCTAATGAGCACTGAGACAGTGAGGGCTGTTTCACTCATTTCTGTACTCATTTTGATCTTACTTCTCCTGGTTGTATTAATTCGAAAAGGTAAGCCACCAATCAATAAAGAACACTCAAATTATGTTGACAAACAATACACGAAATTCTAAGGAAACAGATCCTTAATCGGTCTGTTGTGTGAGTTTCATGTGGAAATGGTGAACGCCTTTTTCATGGGTTGCTGAATATCTCCCACGATGATATAGTTTGGATTGAAGTCCACGCATGCATCCCTCAACAACGGTTTGATCTTGAAGTTCAACTTTATCGAGAAGGGCACCAGCTCCTTTGTTTAGAAGTTCAGGATTTCGAACATAACTCTTGAACAAAACTGTGGTTTTGTTCACACTTTTTGGAATGATAATGTTCATTGAAACGCCCCATGGGTAAATGTTCATCATCATGTTTGGATACATCCACCAATAGTAGGCAGCAATACGTTTTCCTGCATCGATTGAATCATTCGGAATCTCAAAACAAACATCACCCTCATTTGCCATTCCAACTTGTAATACTGCATTCTCAAAGCACTCGGTTGAATATCCATCGTTTGCTAATGCATCGTTGAGTTCTGGATGAACAAATGGAATATGAAAACCCTCCAGATAGTTGTCAACGTAGAGGATCCAGTTCGCATCGATGTCCCATTGACGATCTCTTGAGGCGTCGTGTTCGAGATCTAAATCATTCAACCACCAATTCATTCTTTGCTCAATTGGTTTGAGAATCGTTTCTAATCTTAAAGCGGGATCAAGTGATGTAAATTCAAACCCAAACCATTCCTTTAGATTGAGGGAAGGTAGATCATCAGAAGGAGAAGGGAAGTTCTCGACACCCTCAAATCCAGGCATATGTTTCAATTCTCCATTTCGATGAAAGGTTCTTCCATGATACGGGCATTGAATCGATTTCCCATTCTTTTTCTCTTGACACAAAAGCATTCCTCGATGTGTACAAACATTCGATAGAAGATGTTTTTCTGATTCTTGATTCGTCCGAAGAAGCGGTTGTTTCAATATGGATTCAAGATGTGGAATCGGAGTAAGATCGAATGTGAATTCACTTGAATGTCCGACGAATTGTAGACTTTGACTGAGTCTTTCTATTTGCTTAGAGAAGTGCTGTTCATCGGTATAGAATTCGGATGGTAGAGTCTCCGCTTTGCGGATATCAGCATCGATATTCACCTCCGACATCAGATGTTTGTCGACACTCAATCGTTTGAGGCTTCGGGCTCATCAGACATGAACTTCTGATACAATTCCATTATCTTGTGACGATAGATGTAGCAGATGTATGTTGTTGAAAAGATGAACATCATCCACCACATGCCACCCAAACTCGATGTAATTTCAATCCCTACCTCAGGGTCTTCTAAATCATCAGCAACTGGGCTCATGGAGGCCATTAATCCATAGATAAGTGTCCCAAGAAGCAAAGGGATTGTTGCGGAAAGCCAGAGGATTTTATCAATCATTTCAGCATTTTTCATGAAGAAGTCTTGGTCCAATTTACCAAATCCTTGAGCTATCCCCATCCCTATGATACATAGCATTGACAGCATAGATAACCATAGCATTAGAGTGGTGATTGTTCCAGCAGTCGAGAAACTTTCGCAATCAAAGATGACTTCTTCATCGCCGCACCACTCACCCTCATAGTCCATAACCATTGAAAGAAGATTCATGCCCGCCATGGACATACTTATTTCAAACTCATTCAACCCCATCTCGTATTCTTGTTTTTGATCGCCCCACATGTCTTCTTCGTAGTCATAATCAAGAGAGTAGTAATACCATGACATGGAGTTTAGACCGACAATAATCATTGTGAACATAAATGCAGTTATTGCGTAACGAATAGTCTGGTCTTTATCGAAATCCACAGAATCAATTCCATTTTCTAAGATTGATGTAAAGAAAGGCAAGCCCTCTGTCGAAGACTTTCCATCTTTCTGTACCGAATCACCAATAACAGTTGATTTGAGATTTGTTGGTTTTTCATTTTCAACAAGACGAGCGATCAAGTCAGCTTTTTTACCGCTTACAGGCAACCCCTTCTCCTGCAAGATTATCTTCAACTGAGCAACAGTTTTGACGGAGTATTCCTCCTCTGACATGGCTTTAGTTTATTGTCATAATTTATCAATTATCCACCTGCAATAGATACTCGATTATCCATCATCTATGAATAGGTGGAGTGAATAACCCTCTATATGGAACGAAGAAGACGCGACCTTTCCGTGACTTTGTATCGAGTTCTACTCTATCTCTCAAGGATGAGAGAAAGAGATGAGGAATCACGTAGGCTGATGAGGATTGAACGTGCCACAGGTATTGAACGTAAAGAACTGAAAATACATTTAGAAAAATTAGTCCAATCAGGCTACATATCGCAATATATTCTTGAAAAGAAAGGAAGAGGAGGTCACCCAATTATCATCTATAATATCCTTGAATCAGGGCGTAATTTACGCGGTGATATTGGCCGATGGATCGATATGTGTATTCGACTGGAGTATTATCCCGATGAATTTTTTTATCTTCCAAGCGATGCTTGATTTTAGCGGGTGATTTAACCCTCTAAAAAAACCCTCCTTTGTTTATATCCATTTGGGCTATCCCAAAAATATGTCCGGAAAGAAAGCGGTTGACAAGGTAAGCAAAGGTCTCGGTTCCTTAATCGATGAATTTGCTTCTGCAGTCAAAGAAATGGTGAACGCTGGTGAGGAAACCGTAGTCCATCTTGCTGTTGGCTCGAGTAGAGTCATCAAAGCAGCTATTGATGCAACAGGTGAAGTCACCAAGATCACAGTTGAAACTGCTGGAAACGTCGTAGGAAGCGTAGCACAAAGCGTGAAGAACGTCGTTGGAACAACTGGGCAAACAAAAAAAGAAGAGGAATGATATAATGATAGGAAGAATATTTGCAACAACAATTGTAGTAGGAATTGCGGGAATGATGGCAGGGGTTGCTCACAGTACCTTCCGCCACTATTACCGCAAGCATGCTGATTTTGAGGACTTAAAAACTGACACAGTTCAAGAAGTAGTTCTTGTCACTGAATTCACAGAGGAGGTGGATCAATGATTCCAGTAATTGTTGGTGGTTTAGCCATTGCAGCCTTTACTATTGAGATAATGTCTGGGGCTGCAGCTGCGGGTGCAGGCTATGGAATTGGAAGGAAATACGGTAGGAAAATCTGTGAAGCAGTGGATAACGTAGATCTGAGCGTAAAGAAGATATTTAACAAAGAGTAAGTCTGCGATTTATTC
>JBMZTB010000107.1:0-5904 GCA_049623485.1 Candidatus Poseidoniaceae archaeon | reverse complement strand
GTTGCAATAAATGGATATGGGACTATTGGTAAGAGAGTTGCAGATGCAATTGATGCCCAAGACGATATGGAAATTATTGGTGTAACAAAAACTCGACCCTCTTTTGGTTGCGATTTAGCAGTTCGAAAAGGGTTCCCTTTGTACTGCACATTCGATGAACCAGATCGGATTGCTGCTTTTGCTCCTGCAGGCTATGTCTGCAAAGGGGGATTGAGTGACTTATTGGCAAAAGCAGATGTTGTCGTTGATTGTTCTCCTGGAAAAGTTGGTGCTCAAAATAAGCAACTCTATGAGGATGCAGGAGTAAAATGGATTTTCCAAGGCGGTGAAAAGCATGCTATGACGGGTCTATCATACACTTCGAGTGGCAATCATTCTGAAAATATGAATCAACCAGGGACACGTGTCGTATCATGCAATACAACTGGTCTTTCGCGTACACTTGTTCCACTTTTGCGAAAGTGTGGTTCTCTTTCTGTTGAATGCACAATGATTCGTCGAGCCGCAGATCCTGGGGATTCGAATAAAGGCCCCATCAACGCGATTAAACCAGTGTTGAAGGTTCCAAGTCATCATGGTCCAGATGTAATGACCATTCGCCCAGAGATTTCCATCAATTCGATGGCGGTTGCAGTCCCAACAACCATCATGCATGTACATGCCATTGTTGCAACCCTTCCTCAAGGGCACGGGATGACAACAGAATCTATTCTGGACTTATGGCATGCACAGCCAAGAGTCGTCATCATGAATGGTGCTGAAACAGGAATCACTACAACTGCAGAAGTTATGGAATTTGCAAGAGATATTGGCCGAAAGTGGGGCGACTTGCATGAAATTTTCGTCTGGGAAGATGGTGTGAAACTTGATGGAGACACACTTTACTACTTTCAGGCAATACACCAAGAGTCGGATGTTATCCCAGAGAATGTTGATGCAATTCGGGCTTTAATGGGTATAGAATCTGATTGGGAACTCTCTGTTTCAAAGACAGATAAAGCCATAGCCACTTACAACGGATTGTAATCAACCAAGGCGCATACTCAAAAACTCAATTGATGTGGGCAGACTATGCAACTGAAACGACGTTCGTTCATTTTGCTATCAATATTCTTGATTTCGCTAGCAAGCCCCCTAGCATCCTCTTACTCAGTCGTCGATTCTCCCCCCTCGTTTCAAGAAACTTCTTCCACTTCTTGGGATTCGATTGCCCCTGTTTCAAAACAAGCGATTCTAACGAATCCTGTTGATCCTATTATCGATCTCGCAAGTTTTTCATTTGATCCTCTTTTGAATGATTTAGAACTTATTCCATCAACATGGAGAAGTCATTCAGAGAATACTCTTTATCTTCTGCAATTGAATGTTAACGATGGAGCAATTGTCGAAACAATGGCCGATCAGTTTGATTTTTCAATTCTTGAACTCCATGGTTCTGCTGTTTGGACAATCAGACTCAATAATTTAATTCATTACGATTCAATTTTTTCTCATGATGATGTACGATGGATTGGCGAATATTCCCCTGGAATGAAGCTTGGCGCCCATGTGTATGGTGCAAGTATTGTTCAAATTGTCCTCGCTAAAGACATGAGTCCTGAGGCTCTTGCGATGTTCTCGGCCACGCTTGCTGAACAAGGAGCCAACATCGCATGGTGCTCTCAAGATATGTGTGAGGCACATTATGAAGCAGGAATCACAAATCAGCAGATTAAATCCATCGCATTCCATCAACATGTACTTTTCATTGACGGAAGTTTCACGCTGGCTCTACACAATAATCTCGCAGCCACTGAAGTAGGAGCGGTCGCAGTACGAGCCCCTTCTTCTTTGAATCTCGATGGGTCAGGTGAAACAATCGCAGTTATGGACACAGGTGTCGATAACAATCATCCAGATCTCGTCGGACGGGTTGCAGCACTTAACACTCAATTTGGCTTGGACAGTTCTCCTATTGACAGCAACAGCGGCCATGGAACTCACGTTGCAATGACAGTCCTTGGTGATGGAACGGGTGATGCAGCAGCGACAGGTGTTGCTCCAGCAGCAAATCTTGTTATGTACGCTCTTGAACACGACCCAACAGGTGTTTTTGGAAGGCAGGGATCAATCTATGATCTTCTAACCGATGCTGAATTGAAAACTGCTCGCGTTGCAGTCAATGCATGGGGGCTTAACGGAAATTATGGAGCATATACCGCTGATTCGAGAAGTACAGATCAATATGTTTCGAACAATAAGTACCTTCTTCCTATCTTCTCGGTCGGTGACAACGGGGGCACTGGTGCATCAAAAATAACTGCACCAGGCACTGCAAAGAACGTTCTCTCAATCGGCTCAAGTGTCAATGGTACAGTAAGTTCATATTCATCTGAAGGCCCAACGCTCGATGGAAGAATAAAGCCTGATTTAGTTGCTCCAGGTGAAGGAATATGTTCTGCCCGAGCAGAAGAAGCAAAGAGTGCTGTTGGTTCAGTCTGTGGTACTGGAACTCACTCTAACGGACGTTCGATGTACATGGAACTTAGCGGTACTTCACAAGCTACTGCAGTTGCTGGTGGTTCTGCTGCATTGGCCCGTGAATATTTGCGTGAAGTTGCTGGCATCAATAAGCCATCAGCGAGTCTGATAAAAGCGATCCTCATCAACGGTGCGGAAGATTTGGGCACTCCTGATATTCCAAATGCAAACGAAGGATGGGGTCAAATCGACCTTGAAAACAGCCTCAACCCATCCTCTTCGGGCGTCGCTTTGGATATTTTCCATGATGACGAACGCGAACTTCAAGCAGGATTTTCTCTCATTTATGCATTCAATCTTGATGGGTCCAAAGGCATCGACATAACCTTGGCCTGGAGTGATGCAGAGGCGAGTGCTAATGCAGCTCAATCTGAATCTCGCCTGATGAATAATTTGGATTTGGTTCTGATTGCACCAGACGGCACCACGTATTTGGGCAATCACTTTTCTTCAGGAGTATCAACCACAGGCGGGTCTGCAGACGTTCTGAACAACATAGAACGTATTCGAATTCCAGCGGGTGCTACGACACAAAATGGTGAATGGATGGTAACTGTTGAACATCGTGGAGGCAGTTCGCAGCGATACGGAATCATCGTTACTGCAGATGCAACACTCATCCCGAAGGCGGATTTAACAGCATTTAGCAATAGCATCTTACCTTCATCCTTGACTCCATTGGTTGATGATCTTGTGTCGATTTCTCTTGCATGGCATAATCAGGGAACACTCGCCACAGGTCCATATCGAATTCAATTTGAAGATGTGACAAGCGGTTTGATTCTTTACGACTCAAATAGATCTTCTTTGGAAGGAGGTTCTCTTGATTCAGTCTCGTTCTTTACACAATTTTCGACAACAGGGATACACAAACTAAGACTTTCTCTCGATACGAATAATCAAGTTCAGGAATTAAATGACGGAATAAGTGGCATTGATAACAACATGATTGATCTTGACATAGAGGTTACAGCCCAAGGGTTGAGAGTGATCTTCCAAAATCCAGATGGCAGCATTCCCGCCACGTCTGAAGATCGAGATTCAGCAGCATCCGTTACAATGGATGTTCGCAATGAAACCGCCCTCTCAATACCATTCGTCATCGCTCACGAAGGAACGGGTGAGCGTCCTGTTAGTTTGACTGTATCAAACGTTCAACAACCAGACCCGCAATATCCAACTCTTCTGCTGAGCCCAGAAGACTCTTGGTCTAAATCTGTAAACCAAACGGGTGTATTCACAATTTCTGGACAAGGAGAGGACAATGATACGATTTATCTTATGTTGAATCTTGATGACACATCTGCAAGTTTGGATGGATCTACAAAACGTTACGCTCGTGCAGGTTCATTTGTTGTCGATGTCACTGCACGATATCAAAACCAACCTACTGTTTCTCACACCCAGCGCTTGCACATCGAAATAGGTCAAGTAGATTCAGTTGATGTAGTACCTTCCGGTACATCGGGAGTTTCCGCAAAGCCAGGTGAAAAGACAGGATTTTCAATCGGTGTTCGCAATACTGGAAATTCTGCTGCGCAATACATGATGTCATGCACATCCTCATCTCAATGGCAAATTATGCTAGGCAATTCAAATTCCTCATCGCTTGAATTTGAACCACTCAATATTCTTCAAGATTTGAGCATGGATGTGAACGTGTTCATACCATCCATCGCTAATGGACTGCCATTGGCAGGTTCAACCGATCAAGTGACTTGTGCCGTCACATCTCCAACTGATCCCACTCTCAACCGGGTTGAAGTTGTTGACGTTTTAGTTTCGGAACTCAAAGCATTCCGTTCTGACCTTTATGGGCCAGACGGAGCAGTAGGGCCTGGCGCATTGGCTCAACCAGTTGTAGCAAACACAGGAGAATTGGTTTATTTCAATCATACAATCCAAAATCTGGGGAATGTTCCGTTGGATTTCGCAGTAACCATTGAAAGAGGGAACCCAACATGGGCTGCTGAAATACACTACGGTGAAGAAAGTAGTTCATCAGCACTTTCAATCACATTATCTCCTGGCCAGTCTGGTGATGTTGAGATGCGATTGTTGGTTCCAGAAACAGCTCGAGAAGGTAATTCCAACACATATACTCTCAGGGTTGAATCATCTCCTCAAATGTTTACCTTGAATTCAACCTCTCTTGTCGTTGGGGAAAATTTAGATGTAGATTTAACCCCAGAAGATGGTACGCTTGTCACAGTACCAATTGATAATTCCTTCACCTTTGCAGAATTTATTGTTCAAAATACAGGAAATTCAGATTTAGAATTAGAATGGTCTACAAGCCTTGCTCCAGATGGTTGGTCGATTGGATATTCTAATCCACCAAGTTCGGTGCCTGTGCTCAAGAGCGCTTCAGTACAACTCGCAATCCAAGCTCCAAATCAAACCGTCGCTGGATTTGGGTTCGATTTGCAATTGTTTGTTAATGCTAGCAACAACGGACGATATACAAATGCTGAAATCATCATCCGTGTCGAGGTTTCAGATTCAAGTTTTGCTGCAATTCGAGTCTCAGATGAGTCATCTGCACCGTTGTTGTTTATCCCTCGCGGAGACTCTGCCAAGCAATCAATTACGATTACAAACGAAGGGAATAAGCCTCTTACAGGTGATTTGACTGTTGAAGTTCGTGATAAAGAAGGAACTGTCGTTACTGATCGAACTGCGAGTATTTCACCACCCTCCATAAGCGGCCTTGCTGTAGGGGACTCCTTGGAAGTTATTGGTAAAGTATCAACGACAGATGATTCCGCAGATGGGCGTATGGCTTTAGTCGTTATTTTGACAACTTCTGACGGCGTTGTCATTGAATTCATGGCAGATACAAGCGTAAGTTCACAGAAATCTTCTGGAGGAATTTTCGGGACGTTCCCTGCTTATGTTTCATACCCTCTTGTTTTGCTGGTTTTGCTTGGGCTTCTGTACGGTGGCCGCAAATTGAAAGAAAGCAGTAAGATGGATGATGATGGAACTGATTTGGTTGCACCAGATGCTCATACAGATGCTGATCATCTTGGCACAAGGCGTAATGAAGCGCTTGACATTAGTCATTCAGTGAACGACATTGCCTCTGGTGAAGTCTCTCAAGATGAAATCGCTGCAGCACTTGCACAGTCATTGAGTATGCCAACACCTGTTGGAAATGCTCCTGTTCCAGATGGTCGTCCACCTGCAGGCCTTCCGCCTGTGGGGTTGCCGCCAGCAGGTCTTCCTCCCCTTGGTTTACCTCCTGTACAGAGCCAACAAGGAACTCCCAAGATTGTTCCACAATTACCCGACCCAGTTTCTGCTACTGCAGGACCTCCACTGCCACCTGGTGGTTTACCTGATGGGTGGTCTATGGAACAATGGAGCCACTACGGGGAACAG
>JBMZTB010000106.1:0-5946 GCA_049623485.1 Candidatus Poseidoniaceae archaeon | reverse complement strand
GCACCCGTTCGGGCTCTTTGATCTCCTTGTTCGGGAGAGAAAACACGCCATTCTGCACCTTGATCGATAACGTTGTCTTCGAGTACAAGACCACAATCGTCGCAGGTTACTTCACCACGGGTTTCGTCTCGCGTTAGGCTTCGGCTGCCGCATTCTGGGCATTTTACAATATCTTCAACTTGCTGATCATCCATATTATCCACCTCGTATGTAGATTTAGAAACAGTTATTTGAACGATTGGCATGCCTTTTTTAAACCTTTTCCCATAGCAGCCTTTCCATTTAGAGGCGTATGCAACGAATTGGTTAAACACCAAAGCCTTCTGAGAAGACTCGGGGATGTGCATGGCAGGGATGGCAAGTGAAGTTTCTCTAACGGCCGGGAAAAGAGTCCTATTCCTTACCAAGGACCTCAATCTCATCCGAAAACAGTTGTATGAAGGGCTTAATCTTCGTATGGAAGATTTGGCTGTTGAAGATCTCCTTGACGACATCAATACAGATGTGATGACACCTGCTTGGGTATGTTTTGATCATGACCCCGCGATGATTGCAAAGAATGCATATGCCGGCTTAATGCATAATGGCATTCGTGTTTTCAATGAAAATGCATTGATCGATGGTGGGTTTGAAGTCATCGTATCAGGTCAACGAAAAGGAACTGGTTCGAGTCGAGAAACTGCAGCTCAATGTGAACGGTGGGCTGGTATTCGGATTGTTATCGCCGCATCCTTTGCACCGATACATGAGAGAAACAACATCAATCTTGGACAATTGATGGGCAATCACGAAATGCTCGAGCGATTACAGAATGGTGAAACACTTCAACTGAAAGAATTCACTGAGCAATATGACGATGTCACAGCCCTCATTCTTGAGTCTGGGGGCTTGTTTGAATTTTCAAAGGGATTGAAAGAAGGGCGCCTCTCTTTGCCAGAATTATCCAGTGAACAACGGCCAATGACCATGGCTGAAAAAATCATTGCACGCAACCTTGTTGGGCAACCTGAAGGCGCATGTGTCCAACCTGACGACCCTGTTATTGCTCAAGTTCAGGGTGGTTATTCCCATGAATTTACAACAGCCCAGGTACATACATTCCTTCAAGAAACATACGGCCATGATTACCAACTCATGAACCCAAAGAAATTCGGTGTGTTTGAAGACCATCTTTTGTATGCACATCACAATCCAAAATTTGTTCCATTTATGGATAAGGTAGAAACCTTGAGAAGACTTCAAAATGAATTCCAAAAACACACCGGTGTCCGTGATTACTCTGCTGTTGATGGCATATCTCCAGGGATTTGTCACCAAGTTGCTCGCGAAGAATTCATCGAAATATCAGATTTCATCCAAGCCACAGATTCTCACACCTGTATGGGGGGCGCATCAAATGCATTGACTTGGGGAGTTGGAGCAACTGAATATGCAAACCTTGTTTCTGCTGGTTTCACCTTCGTTAAAGTTCCAGAATCAATCCGATTTGAACTTTCAGGAGTGTTGAGCGAAGGTTGTACTGCGAAGGATGTGATTCTCTTTATCCTCGCAGATCATGCTCGAAAAGAACTGACGTTGAATCGATCAATGGAATTTGGTGGACCTGGTTTAATCTCGCTTTCAGCAGATGAACGAGCAACATTGTGCAACATGGCAACTGAGTGCTCGGCAAGAACTGGTATTTGTGAAGCAGATGATGTCCTCTTCGACTGGATGGAAGCCCAAATGCCTCACCTAAACATGATTCAACAAAGGCAGCGCGCAGTTGCGCCCGATGAAGGAGCTGTATACCATGGAGGCGTTCATCACATCGACCTCTCTTCCATACGACCAATGGTTGCACACCCCGGAGATCCTGATAAGGGAATTCCAAGCGATCCAACCAATGGGGCATACGTCGACGAACTTGGTGATGTTTCGATTGATATTGCCTATGGTGGATCTTGTACTGCAGGGAAAATTGATGATATCGCCTATTACGCCCAGGTCTGTCAAGCTGCGAAAGATTCTGGACTTTCCGTTCGAGATGGTGTTGAATTTTACATCCAGTATGGATCTGGAATTGTGAAAGATGTTGCAGTATCCAAGGGTTGGCATCAACTCTTCATCGATGTAGGAGTCAATCTCATCGATCCAGGATGCGGTGCTTGTATTGGCGCAGGCCCAGGTGTTTCTATGACTCCTGAGCAAGTAACAGTCTCTGCCATCAATCGTAACTTCCAGGGCCGTTCTGGGCCAGGAAAATTATATCTTGCAAGCCCATTAACGGTCGCGATGAGTGCTTTTACTGGCCAGATTACCTCTTGGAAAGAACAGGCCTTGTAATGCCTGACCCTATGCAGAAAATTTACAGCCTTAGGTATTTGACCGCAAATGATGTTCTTGACTTGGGGGTCTCGCCCTTGGAAAATTTGGCGCTCTCATTGGAGAGAGCGTTCGAGCATGAAGGGAAGGCGTGTATCGTATGCTCTTGTAGGTGCAATGATTCTCTTTGCAGCGATTCCTTATGCAATAATTAATCACCTTACCTCGCTGAGGGACTGGGCTGCATTTGATCCATCAACTCAATACGATCTCGATCTGTTTTTTTGGGCCTGGATGATCATCCCTTATCTTACGCTATACCTCTATTATCCAGCTGCCGCATGGCTTGGAAGCAAGAACGAAATCATGTGGAGGCAGAACATTATTTTCCATCAAATGATGCTCATCTCCTGCTGGATTGTCTTTCTGATTTTTATCCTACTTCCCGTCGAAATCGACCTACGTCACCTCGTTGTTGATACCGAAGGCACTGTCTGGGAGCCTTTCTTTGCCATGATGCATGCCGTTGATACGCCATGGAATTCTTGGCCATCCCTCCACATCGTTCAAAGCATGCAGGTTGTCCTTGTCTTGCGATATTGGTTTCCTGCCGATTCAAATCGTGCGAAGATTCTTCACTCACTTTTGCTCATCGCTTGGCTGCTATTAGTGGCTTCGACAATGATTGTTAAGCAGCACTACATTTGGGACGTTGCGACTGCAATTGTATTTGCAGGACTCGGGTGGGGATATTGGATGAAGCCCTGTTTAGAGAAACTAAAACTAGAGGAAACTCAAGATGAGTTTGACCGGATGATTGCAACAGGAACCTCGCCAAGTGAAATGAAATGAAGGTTTTAAAAATCTAAAAATTCGGATATTGATGAAAGAAATTTGGCCGAAACATCAAGTAGCCTCGCCATTAGTATCCGAATGCCTGCTGGCCCGAAGTCTTTGACGGAGGAGGACCTGTGGCGGATGTGTCAATATGAGCATTGCAGAAAAAATGGCAGCAAATCAAAAGCAAGTCGCTATTTCGGAATTCTTTGAAAAGAACAAACATTTCCTTGGTTTTGATACTCTCACAAGAGCACTCATAACCGCAGTTAAAGAAGCTGTAGACAACGCATTGGATGCTTGTGAAGAGGCCCGAATTCTCCCTGATATCGTCGTCCAAATTACAAAAATTGACAATAAGAAAGATATTCTTCAACTCGATGTTGAAGACAACGGTCCAGGTATTCCTCGCACAAGCATCGAGAAAGTATTCGGGCAACTACTCTTCGGTTCTCGATTTCATGCAATTCGTCAATCAAGAGGGCAACAAGGAATCGGCATTACCGGCGTGGTCATGTATTCTCAACTGACAACTGGCGACCCTACGCATGTTGAATCAAAGATTGCCAAGGAAGCAACGGCTGTTTCTGTTGACATTGGACTTGATACCAGAAAGAACAAGGCAGTAAAATCAAATCAGGATCGAGTCGATTGGGGCGAGAAAGTTCATGGCTTGAAGATTCGAACCACAATGAAAGCAAAATATCAGAAAGGGCGTCAATCGGTCTGGCAATATCTTCGTATGACAAGCATTGTCAACCCTCACGCAGATATTATTTTCATTGATCCTGATGGCGAGAAACACCACTGGCCACGCGTGACTGAGAAGTTGCCAGGGCGTGTTGAAGCAATCAAACCACACCCCAATGGAATCGAACTTGGACAACTACAACGCTTGTGTGGAGAATCCACTGAATCGAGAATGACAACATTTCTGCGTAGAAATTTTTCAGGCGTTTCTGGAAGAGCTGCAAAGGAATTGTGTGAAGTTGCAGAACTAGAAGAGAAATTGAAACCAAAATCACTCAAGGCCGAACAAATTAGGGCCTTACTAGAAGCATTTCAAGGAGATCGTACGCTGCGAGGTAAGCCAGTTAAGCTTCTGAATCCACCAACATCATGTCTCTCACCGATTGAAGAATTACTCATCAAGAAAGGTCTGTCAAAAACGATTGATTCGAAATTCGTCACGACCATGACTCGAGCCCCGAGTGTCACTCAAGGAAATCCATTCCAAATTGAAGTTGGATTGATTTTCGGAGAAGGTATGGCTGCTGATAAGCCTGTGGAGATTCTTCGTTTCGCAAACCGCGTCCCACTCATGTATCAACAAGGAGGTTGTTTATTGACCAAGGCTATTGAAAGCGTTGATTGGCGGCAATATGGGCTTGATCAGGCTGGTGGAAGAGGCGTGCCCAAGGGCCCTGCAGCCATTCTTGTTCATCTTGCAAGTACAAATGTTCAGTTTACTTCTGAGGCAAAAGAAGCACTCTCTGATAATGAAGTCGTTATGGAAGAAGGGCGAAAAGCGATGTTGGAAATGGGTCGCGGATTGAGAAAGCATCTTGAAAAGAAGAAGAAGATGGGGAAGACGCGAGAGAAATTCGAACTCATCAACGATATTATTCCTGCAATTGCTGAGAAGTCCGCGTCATTGCTCCAACTCCCAGTACCCGATCTGGCTGCTTCAATTACGAAGATTATGTCTGCAGTCATTGCTGAAACTACAACAACATGGAATAAGGAAACAAAACAAACAGATGTCCAAATTATTCTGTATAATTATACATCAAGAGCACGCTCCTACACAATATTGGTGACTTGGCCTGAAAAACAAGGAGCGAAAATGATAGGAAATGAACTAGGGGGACGAAAAGAAGCCACTGGCGTATGGGCATGGAAACTCGCAACCCTCCAACCAGGTGTTCAAACCGTCATCACCTACAGTCTTGATGATGTCGAAAAGGGAGATTGGAATGAAACCGATGTCTTCTACAGAGGGTCTCAGGAAGTTATTGGTGCAACCAAGATGGATGAGAAACTCTTGGATGAAATACGAAGGCAAGAAGAAGCATTCATTGAGCAAGAGAAACTTTCCAAGGAGGAACTAAACGATTCAGATGAAGATGATGAAGAAACTCTTCCGCAACAAGATCAGGTTCTTCCTGAGATTGAAGTTTCGAATGAGCCGCAGGATGTTTCCGATACTGATTCTGGAGAAACGAAACAAACGACGTTGTTTGGAGGTGATTACTGATGGTAGCTGTACGCAAATCTGTAGAAGAAACAAAATTGGCTCTGCACGGTGTTGTCCGTGAAATGTATGACCGTATTGTCAAAGGTGATCCGCCGACAATGACCCTCCCTGTGCGAACGAAAAATAACATTGGATTCGATCCGAAACTGGGTGTTTACAAATACGGAAAGAAGCAAACCATACGCGATGCAACGAGCCTCGGTTCTGCAAAGCAATTGCTTCGCGCTTTGCATGTTATTGAATTCATTGAAGGTATGATCGATGATGGGAAATCATCCACGCTTCGTGAAATGTACTATATTTCGGAAGGATGGGGTCTCGGAAAATTCCAAGGCCAAAATGAAAGCAACAATCTTGCTGAAGATTTAGAGATTGTAACACGATGTCTACGAGAAGATTTCAAACTTCGTCCAGAAGAAGATGGGGCGAGAATGATTGGGAACATCACCTTGCGTGAACGAAACCGTCGTGGACAGTGGATGCGGATCAATGCAAGAGATGATGTTGGGGACAGTGGTTATGGTGTGCCATACAATGTCGAAAAAGAG
>JBMZTB010000105.1:0-6037 GCA_049623485.1 Candidatus Poseidoniaceae archaeon | reverse complement strand
GACCAACAGTGGTCGACTTTCCGTGATCGACGTGACCGACGAAGACGATGTTACGATGTGGCTTGTTCTTATCTTCCCATTGTGATGGCATAATAATTGCTCCTTAGCGACTCTTGCGACAAACCTCCCCTATTTCAAAGAGTCGGTGGAATTGCACTGGTTATTTCTTTGGAAATGTGTGTGCAGCGGCGGGGTTATCACTTGTAGACGAGTCTCAAAAAGAAGGCGTCAACCTGTTGGTCAGCAGTCTCGTTATTTGAAACCATCATCGTCCATTCTCCAGCACCAAAAGTGTTGTCAGTGTCTGTAAACACATACGAAGAAAGAGTCATGGTTACGCAGTATTTCTCAGAATCACAATCGCCTCCATCTCGAGATTCGTATGCTGAGTCATCAGATGGTTCAGTATTCTGCGCCTCTTCTTCTTCTTCGTTAAATGCAACGAGATCGAGTTTACCTGTGCATTCTCCAAAGACGCATGGTTCATCTTTTTGAGGGTACATCAAATCTGCAACAACTTTACGAATGGTGTTCCCTGCATCTTGGTCATAATTGACTGTAAAGTCGTAATCAATTTGGGTAGGGCCCTGTGCCGACCTTCTTCCAATTGAGAAATCAAGCCATGAAGCCCCATAGGAAACGTAGACCTTAATGTCATCAGAATCGGTTAATCCTTTCCCGTTAGTAATGGTTAGACCAACTTCGTACTCACCTGGACGAATGTCTTTCCATTCGACAGTCTCACCTTCAAGATCGTTGTCGTTCTCTGAATCGCCATCGCCATCTGCGTCGTATGTAAGATCGAGGTCCCAGGTATACTTCGAGATATAATCGTCACTTGAGCCTGAACTCGATTCGCCTGCATCGAGAGTAATTGTCACTTCACCATCTGCAGTACGATCGGTTTGAGTCTTATCAAGATCACAAATCCAAATGTGAATGTAATTGCCCTCATCAACTTCTTCCCCTAAACAGTCCTCATCAGAAGACTCTGGAGTAATCTCTGCACTAGGAGGAAGTGCTGTTGCGTCGACAATGGTCAACTCCTTGCTCGTCGTTTCGCTTCGAGAACCATCGCTTACCGTCAAGGTGACTTCGTAGGTTCCAGTCTCTGCATAACTCCAGTCAGAGGTGCGCCCAGTTGCATCGATTGAATTATCCGAGTCAAAATCCCACTTGTAGGTTAACGCAACACCAGATGGCAATGAATCGCCTGCATCGAAGTCGATGGTTTGACCAGCACGAATGTTTGTTGCAGGAGAATATGTGAAGACGGCAACCATCTCCCCATTCGATTCTTCATCATCGTTTCCTAAGCAGCCAGCAAGTCCGCTGATCATCATCAAACCAGCGAGTAATGTTGCTTTTTTCCAAGCGCCCATACAATTGCCTGTATGTCGGCTATTTAGAAGCCTTTTGCGTTTTGTTCGATTAAAATGAGAACAATGAGGTCTGTCTGTTGCCTGCGAACAGTTCTTTCGCGTTCCATCCAAAGGCCTCCGTAATTCGACCCAAAGCAGCAGCTAAACGCTCAGCATAGAAGCGACCATCATAACCCGGTATGCCTCCATCATCCTCTGATTCAATCCAAGGATGAACCTGCATCGGTCGGTTTGATGCGTTGGTAACCACATACGATATTTTCATTCCTGGGGTAAATCCAAGGCCACGTTCGATCAATACCTTTGCAGCACGCACCTGAGCCATGCTTTCAGGCCGAGCATAATCCTTAGTGAAATCAACAACACCGTTGGAATCAATTCGACCTTTACAGGACTTGGCTAGAATCAATCGACGAGCAGGTACTTCGTGCTTTTTTACCGCTGCAACCGTTTCTAATGCATGTTGTATCAGAGCATCTCCATCATCGGTCAATGCATAGTGGAAGGTTTGCTTCATCGCAGTTGTAAGATATTCAAACGAATCGGTTCGTTGTGTCTCATAGCCTCGAATCAGCATTTCTTCACTTGGATAGACAACTTGACCAACATATCGTTTCTTTGCTCCGTGACTAAAGAACACTGAAAGCCCTTTCTCGTATTCAAGAACAGCAGAATCCTTGCTGTATCGTTGCGCAATTTCGAGCCCAAAGTCGATCATGGCTTGTTTTGCAGCCTCGTAGGCATCAATGGTTTCTTGGTCATCATCTTCTCGAAGGACAGATGGTGAACCCTCAGCAACAGGGGAGCGTACGAAGATTGAATCTGTATCGGAATAGACCACGTGATGCCCTTCCTCGTCCAACTTTTGGATAATCGCCTTGATGTTGTGACGAGCCCAAGCGGTGATCGATGAGCCCAAATCCTTGTGTGTGAATCTGTAGAAGCCCGACGCAAAGACACCATAGAATGAATTCATGAGGATTTTGACCGCATATTGCATTGCATCATGGAACTCTTCTTTCTCCGCCTGTTCATCTTTACGTGCTTGCTTAAGCAAGGCTTTGTGTTCATCCCGTTGGCCCATCAAATCCTCAAGCAAAGTTGGAACCAGCCCCTTACGGTACGATGAACTCCAAAACTTGGCTTCAGTGGGCGAAGTATGAATTTCATCATCATCACCCGGCTGTTCTGGATGTGAAGGATCAATTCGAGTCGTATAGCACACGTTATGGCCAATCATGATGCTTGGATACATGCTCTTGAAATCGAGTACTGCAATCCACGGGTGGAGTCCTGCTTCAACATCGTGAACATATCCACCTGTGATTTGACCTTCCTTTGCTTCAGCGCTACCTGTAAGCGGGACGGCAACTTCTCGGCGATCTGCCAAACGAACAACAAGGCTGTCCAAAAGTTGACTTGTGCTTCCATTTGATGCGGTCTCAAACGGTACTTTCGCAACAGCAGCAACGGCTTCTTTACGCCGAATTGCTTGAATTGCATGGAGAATATCGAGAGGCAATGCTGCGTCTCGGACGCAATATTCCATGACTTCATCGGGGCGATTGGCCCATTCAACATCCATATTCGAAGCATCGATGTCCATCTTTTGCATATCCTCTTGGTCGGGGAAGAGCAAGCGTGCGATGAAGGAAAGTGTCTCTCGCTGTGGACGTAACGCTTGACGCGCTTGCCACCATGCGTCAACAATAGCACGTCCTCCAAGATTCCAAGCTCGGTTCGATTGACGTCGGGGAAGAACACCCGTTCGGCTACGATTGCATTCTGTTTCAAGATGAGGAGTTCGGCCCCATCCGAGAAGATTGCTTCTCGCCTTCCATTGCTTCCGACTGGTGTGGTGTTCCATACGTTCAACCATTCGAGGGAAATCGAAGTTATCGATATTGTATCCCGTGATGATATCAGGGTCTTCATCGCGAACCATCTGGGTCATTTGTTCCATAATCAAATCCTCAGCGCCCCTATATTCGTAGACACGACGAGCCCCTGTTGCCATATCTTCAACCCAAACGGCTGCGCAAAGGATTGTGTTGTGAGCAATACTGGTTTCTAAATCGTAGGAAAGAATCCTCCAAGGAACTGCAAATGGTTCGCTCTGTTTCACGTTTTCAAGCGTAACTGCTACGGTTCGGTCAACAGCATAGCGCCCAACTCCACCGTGTTTCAACACGTTCGTTTTGTGCACATCATCGTCATCTTCCCAATCCCTTGAATCGATTAAATGACCTTCAACAGCCAGATGCATCCCGATATCATTGTCCAAAAATAATCGATTAACAAATGGAATATCACCTGAATAAATGGTCCATGATTGTTTCACCAACTCAGTGCGTAATGAAGGGACATTGAACGGTTGAATCGCTTCAACGGTCCAGATTGGTTTCTCACCCAAATCGGTCCACTTCCACACAGGACCTCGAACATCGACAATGTCTGGACGTTGTCGAAGAACCTCAATTCGATGCAATTCAGCATCAGTAATTGGATCATCTCTGCTCCGCTTTCCCATCGTTGCAATCTCAAAGGTGGGACGCAGTCCTGAGACGAGAAGGCAAATTGAAGCACCATCTTCGCAACGTCCGAACAACTCAATGGTCGTTTCAGGCGCATCGTTTTCGCCATGTGAATGGTAACGGCCGCTGACTACGCCAAAACGACCTGCCCATGCGTCCATGGTCTGCCCTATACCTCGACCGTCTTCAAACCAAGCCTTCCCCAAGTTGGAAAGAAACCAGCGTTTTTCTCAAGAATTTAATGAGCAAGGATTGAAAGCCCAATCTCCTTAGCGGAACTCGCGGGTTGGTAAGATGGGCAAAGATATTGACTGGGACAAACTTACCTTTTCGCTTACACCAACCGATACAATGTATGTTGCAACAACGACTGCAGAGGACCCATGGATGCCTGGTGATTTACGCCCTTACGGCAACATCGAGATCTCTCCAGCCGCAGGTGTTCTCAATTACGGACAAGGTCTGTTTGAGGGAATGAAGGCCTATCGAACTGCAAAAAATCGTGTTGTCTTCTTTCGACCAGATGAAAACGCACGACGTATGCAGCGTGGTGCAGATCGACTAAAGATGCCCCCTGTACCAGAATCAATCTTCATCGATGCAGTTGAACAAGTCGTTCAAGCCAACATCGATTATCTCCCTCCTATGGGACGTGGTGCAATGTACGTGCGACCATTGTTGATGGGGAGTGGACCTGTATTGGGTGTTGCCCCTGCTCCGAGTTATTCGTTCATGATTTACGTCACACCTGTTGGACCCTATTTCAAAGGCGGAATGAAAGCCATTGATTTGCTGATTTCTGATGAATTTCATCGAGCTGCTCCCGGCGGGTCTGGTGGGGTTAAAGCGATTGGAAATTATGCACCAGGGATGATGCCAAGCAGGATTGCAAAGTCGAAAGGCTATGCAGAAGTCATCTATCTTGACGCACGCACCAGCACATACATCGAAGAGGTTGGCGCTGCAAACTTCTTCTGTGTCAAGGATAATGTCCTGTATACACCTGAATTGACTGGGACCATTCTTCCGGGAATTACTCGTGCATCGATTATTGCCTTAGCACGTCACCTTGGATTCGAAGTCCATGAGGAAAAGGTCAGTGCTGAATTTGCAATGACTGCTGATGAAGCCTTCTGCTGCGGAACTGCTGCCGTAATCTCTCCAATCGGTTCAATTACACACGAGGACAAGAAAGTAATCTATGGGGATGGAAAACCTGGGATTATAACGACGACACTGTATGATATGTTGACAGGAATACAGAACGAAAAAGAAGAAGACATCTTTGGATGGCTTCACGAAGTACCTCTTTGAGAAGATGATTCTCGAAGCAGAAACTGCCCTAAATATCGCTAATTCTTGTGATCTTGAATACTGAAGATGTTATGTCGGTGAGACCTCTCTTTTTCTCATCTTCTAAATCGATTTTTTCTAAACACTCTAACTCAAATCCGTCACAAAACAAATCAGTTACATCATCATCATGCAAAGCAAACGGTGGCCCGTTCATTTGTTCCTGCGGATAGGAGAACGTGATGAGTAAACCAACTGCGCCAATCTTTGTCTGCTGGCGAATCTGGTTCACGTAGTCTTTCCTATCTGATGGATTGAGAGCAATTAAAGCAGCTCGATCGTACCATGCATCTGCTTGAATGACTCCCGCTTCAAGATCCAAGACGTTTCCATGGAAGAGGGTAAAAGGTTGGCTTGAGAATTTCTTGTGCTTGCCTATTTTGATGCTCTCAAATTCTAATTGATTATCAGTAAAAAATGACTTTACTGCTTGTTCGACCATGTCAATCCCAATAACGGAATAGCCCTGCTTTGCTAACCAAAGCATATCCAGGGATTTCCCACATAATGGAACCAGAACTTTACCATCTTCAACCGCATTTAATTTTGGCCAGTGCTTTACCAATAAATCGTTGAACATCGCTCTATGCCAGCCAATATTTTGGCTTTGCCAGCGTGCGTGCCAAAATTCCATACCTAACCTACTTTGATGCAAGTTTTAATTCTTCTTTCAATCAACAATCTTTCTTTCAGGAGCACGCATTTTTACCTAAACAGTGTACTGACCTACTGTACGCCCATTGCATCTACAGTTCATGAGTCGGTACC
>JBMZTB010000104.1:0-6144 GCA_049623485.1 Candidatus Poseidoniaceae archaeon | reverse complement strand
ATCCAAGAATAGCAGTCTGGAGTGATACGATGTCCTCTTCTGAAAAGATTCCAGAGGTACTCATTCTGTCCAAGACATCACCTGCGGCTTGGTGCAGCTTGATACGCTCATCGAGCGTTCCAATCACGCGCTTACGATCACGAAGCATTCATACATCACCTCGCTCACTCAACCCCATCGGGATTGGAAGTGCGGCAAACATTTCCTTGGTGATGACACGTCTTTTCAACAGCAGACGTGCTATGGCTACGTACTCGTCTTTCATTTCCTCATTCTCATTCAGCATTGACTGAAATGGGATGGTAAACATCGGGCGAGCAGTCATGTCATAATCCATGACGAGGACATCAGCAAGTGTAAGTCCGGAGAACGTGTAACGGTATTTGTCAGGCGAATCACCGGGTCGATTTTTGAAACGAGAGTTGTTCGTTTTCAACAGCGAGCACGCATCGAAGAGTTTGGATACATTCTCAAAGTCCTTGCTGTTCATGAGTTCAACAAGATCATTGAGGATGTTTGTAAATGAAGCAGAGTAACTTGTGAAAACAGGTACGCCAATAGCCTTTTCCTCATCAAGTCCAGCACGGAATGCATCCTCAATGAGTTTGAGCAGGCTACAGAATATTGAGAACAAGGATTCCCCTTCATGACGAATTGACCAGGCTGGATCATCCATCCGCATAGCAAGGTATTCTAAGTTCTCTGACTGTGTTAGGACGTGTTTCTGTATTCTCTTGACACAACTTTCGAGAGGGGTTTCGACGGACATCTCTAGTTGATTTTTTTCGTTTCTCTGAGAATTCTCGGAGTGGCTCGGAGTTTTCTCCGAATTTTCAATTTTCTCAACTAGTATATGACACACGCAACAAATATAGGACAGATGGATCCAAGTAAGAACGGTAAGGCTATGTCGGGTAAGTCTCAAGAAAATAACGATGCTTATCGACTTCAGCTCGAGTCTGAACAGCGATATGCAATCGGTAAATTACCTGAATTAAGCGAGAAAGTTCAATCATCGGAGAATCAGAAAGTATATGACTTCATGACTGAAGAACTGAAAATCGATCTTCAGCAATCGGAAACAAGCCGTGTATTTGGAGCCTTCATCCGTGAAAAAGCGAAAGCCGTTGCAAAGAAAATCAACCAGATTTGGGAAAGTAATCGTTCAAAGGATTGGAAGTCGAAAACATCCAATTTCCGTTCATGGGATGATGTTCGAATCTGGGACCGAACGGTTCTATGCCCGTTTGATGGATGCAAACAGAGAATTGTCCGAACTCGAGCATCCAATAACAAAAATATGTGGGAGAGAACAAATAATCTCATTAAAAAGATACTAGGAAAACCACATGAAGCAGAAGCATCAACGATAATCAAGCCTCATGGAAGGAAGGACATACGTTTCATAAATTTCGATGCTTTTCGAGATGAAATCGGAAACCGGTTCGGGCTGAGTGAACTATTTCAGAACTCACAAGACGTGCACATACCTGAAAATGACGTTGATGCAAAGAAGTATGGTGTTCAATTCAATGATTCTGAGCTGTTCAATGTATTTCACGCCAACAAAGGTGTTTATAGTGCGATGTTGCACATGAATTATTGCTACGAAGTCGATACTTCCTGTCCTGAATGTGGAGGAGATCTCTGGAAGTATACTCCATCTGAAGGAGAAACCGAATGTGACCCGATTTTCTTTGAATCAATGGCAGAGAGTGCATTAAAGGCACTCATTTCAGGACTTTTGGGCTCTGACGTGTCTCAGCCCAACAAATCGTTCAAAGGGCGTATCATCGATTTTCGACCGCCAGAACAAATCGATAGTTTCGATGACTCGAAATATACGAAAAATGAAATGTTGGTTAAGGACATCCGGCAAGGCAAAATGGATGAATATCTCGATGCAATAATTCGGATTCAGAAAGAAAAACCGGGCTCAGATAAATCTGTGCTGAAGGCTGCTGAACTGCGAAAAGAAGGAATGATTGTTGTTCATGCAGGGAATGTAGAAGACGGCGATTTTGAGTGGAATCGCCACAAAGCAGCGATTGCTGAAGGTTTTCAAGCATGCTTTGAGTTTGCAGATCAGAACGGTTTCATTTTTGAGTCGCCTTCTGGCGAGAAAATTCAGTTCAAAGACTCAGACAACCTTCCAGAAGAGTGCCTGAGTATGCTCTCAATGAATGCTCTCAATAAAATGGGGGCAGAATTGATGACATTCAAACCTCTGATCTTTTTCACTGAAGATAAGGCCGAATTTCCGGTGAATAATCAGCATGAATGGGCAAAGAAACTCGCATCACAAATCCTTCGTGTCATCGTTGACATGAAGAGTATTGTCAGGGTGCACAAAATCAAACCTGATCACTTGAATGTCGAGGCAGAGAATTACAAACATGAGATGTGGATGATTGAGTTTAATTCATCGTTCCTGAAAGAACTTATCGACAGGTTTGCCAACATGGGAACGGAGAACATTCACTCTTACAAGCGCGATCTTGTAGATTATTTCAACACGAAAAGGGTCGACCCGATGTTTGTCCAGCCACTTGAGCGAACTCTTCACCACACTGAAGGGGGTTTCCTTACAAAGAATGCTCAACTGAAGAACCCTCTCATCCAAAACAATATGGTCGAATCACTCTTCAATGTAAAGCGATTTGAGCCATCACAACAAGCAATTGACAATCTCAATCGATTGCAGCGCACTGAATGGAATATCAATCCATATCTCCTTCGAAAGAGCTTTGACGTATTGAACAAGCATATCGGCGAATTTGTTCAAAAGTTCAAACTGAGTTACTCAGATTATGGCTTGCAACTCGATTTCGGTGAAGCTTTTCCAGATTATTCCTTAAGCCAAATTCGAGAATGGATTGAATCAATTCATTTAGCAAATTATCTCAATGAAACAGGTTCTGGAAAATTCTGGCATGCGTGGTCGTTTGACTGGAGAGGGCGAATGTATACCTGCTCCAATCTGCTATCACCTCAGGGAGACGATCTTGCTCGAGGCCTTATTCAATTTGGTGAGGGACTTCAACTCGATGAGAGCGGTTGGAAGTGGCTACGACGCGCTGTCGCTAGTTCATATCGGGGGAGAAATCTTCCTGAGAAATCAGATTTGTTCACTGTGGAAGAGAAGAGCATTTGGAATGATATCCAAAAGTTGTTACAACGGAAGGATTGGAAATCTGTCGACAAGGTTTTCTTAGACGAAAAGATGCATGAGATGTTCGACAAGGTAATGGAGAATGTGACCAATAATCCAACTGCCGAGCCATGGTATTCCATTTGGGGGTACAAAGATCTATTCAAGAAGAAAGCCGAAGGATTCCAACGTCTAGCCTTAACCGAGGCATATCACCGGGCTATTCGTGAATTTGAGTTGGGTGAAGAAAATCCAGTTGTTTCGGTACCTGTTGTTTTGGATGCCTCCTCGAACATCTATCAACACGCTTCCTTTTTGACACAGGATGCCGATATGGCTCTTTCTGTTAACGTCTTGCCGAATTCCAATAAGACCCCAAATGATGTGTATCAAAAGGTCGCAAACAGAGTAAAAGAGATGTGGGCCAATGAGAATCCGCTTGCTTCCATGAAACTAGAGGCAGAGGTTCTTGATGGATTAATGAATTTCGCACTTGCAAGAAATGCAGCAAAAAAGCCAGTCATGACGACTGGTTATGGAAGCAAGGAGTTCGGAATCGTGGGTCCATTCTTGACGCATAATGGCGAAAAAGGAGGAATTAATCAGTGGTCAATGTTCCACAACTCAGATAATTCCAAACTCTCCCAAGAACAAGTAAGTGATCTGTGGGAGAAGTATCCTGAAAAGAAGGGTACAGACAAGTCTGAGCGGGAAAAGATTGCAAAATATCGAATGGTCGCACACCGCAATTCAATCCTGGGTCGTTCTCTTGAAGGTCGATTCCGAGCGGATATCCCTCACCAACACCACCACTTCATTGCTGAAACTATTGTTGATTCATTTACCAAAGCAATTGACGCTGAACTCAAAGGGCATTCCGTACTCAAAGACTCGCTTGAGAGCGCTCGATGGTTGCAAGCGACTTCTGGAAACAACGATTATGTCTCATGGACCCTCAACGATGGTTCAAAGATCAACAACATTGTTTATGAAAAAATGAACGATAAAGAATCTGCGGGTTGGTCTGGAACGACAGAAGAAATCAAGGCTATTCGATTTACCATCAAGATCCATTCAGAGGAGCGCTCAAACACCAAAGAGGCGAGTGGTTTGCCGCCGAATTTCGTCCATTCCATTGACGCTTGCCATATGCGTGCTTTTGTTGAAGAGTTTTCGCAATCTAACTCCAACTCTGTGATTAACCCAGAGATGTACTTATGGTCCGTACACGATGCATTCGGAAGCCATCCAAACTTCATTGATCGTCTGTCCGAAATAGCTACCAAAACCTTCTTTGAAGTTCATGACTCACAAGACGGAATTTCTCATCTACACACACTGATTCAACAAACACTTGCGGCGTGTCCTCCTCCCCAAGGAAATGCAGACAAAAAGAAGTATGAAGAATACAAATCAAGACTAGAAAAGGTCAAAGAAGACCTAGAAGAGCGTTCAGGTAAAGTAAGCCTGGAGTTGTTGGCTGGATTTGAGCAAGATGAAATCTTCTTGATATCGTGAGGATGGGTGTGAAAAATGGATACAAATGAAGATATTCGGAATGAAGTGTATGCTGAATTACGAGGATTAGAAGGTGATGAACTTGAGGGTTTTATCGACCGGCTGTGTGAAGAAATCGCCTTTTCAACCCAGAATAAAGGAGGCGTTTCCTTCAAGGCGAACGTACGATGGTGCATCATCAAAATTGACCTGTATGGCGAATCAACACATGAATTCCATGATACGAAAGAGGAAGCGATTGCTCATTTAATTCAACACCATTACAATCCTGAATTTGAGTTGCCTCCATATGAGGAATTGAATGCTGAAATGCAAGGTCTGATTTGTTTTGAAGCGCCGGATGGTTTTACCCCCATCGGGAAGGAAAAATCAGATTTAAATCTCCTAACATCGGATGAACAAAAGAAACTCATGGCATCCGAGATCCGTCAAGCCGTTAAAGATGGCGTTCTTGCGTTGAAAAAAGGAAAATACGACGTCAAACTGCAAAACCATCCAACCCTTCACCAACTCCAAAGAGCCCATGAGATGCCCATAGAACAACAAATTAGACAATTAAAACATGACATAGTACCCGCAATTGGGGATCATATGAAGTTTAAACTCAAAAAGAAGCATGGACTAACCCCGCCGAAACGTACTAGTAAAGGCAAATGGGTAAAAATTGAGAATGAAGAAAGCTCATTCTTCCTTAATTCCATAAGGAGAGTTCTCAATAACAAACCAGTCGAAACGATTGCTGAAGTTCTGGCTTCATCTCATCAAACTCTCGAAAAGGAATACCTTCCTGAGAACGAAAGAGGCAAGAGAAAACCCGTGAACACGAATTCTGTTCACCGCGTTTCTACTGAATCTGAGGTAATTAACGTTATTTCGATGATGGCAAAGAAAGGTTTCGACAACCAACCAATCTATTGCAACACTAGCAAGAGGTGCGTTGCAACAATACGTCTCAAAGAGGCGTTGAAGAACCTCTATCAAGGCAAATATTCGGGTTTCCAAACTTTTGATGAATATAAAACAATGATTGAGAAGAACTTGTTGTTGACACCACCGCCTATCTTCCTGCCCACCGACCCAGTGGACTATGTCGTTTCGTTGTTCAACGTTGGTTGCGAAGCAATCCTCTTCGAATTTGATAATCAAGAGTGGGAAAAATATGGCGGATCGTCGGGCGTCTCAGCAAAGCTTGAGGATGGCTGGCACATTGTGACACCACACGACATCGTTGTATTCTTAACAGAAAATGGTCAACATTGAACATAAATTCAATGTTCTCATGCTGGATTTGATTCTCGGAGAGAATTAGTTGAACTTGTAATCAAGTTCGTCGATGTGAAAAATAATCAGATTCTTGGCCGAACTATTTTTCATTCCTCTCAACGATTCGATCAATGATTCAACAGATCCATCATCATGTGAAATCGTAGCCATAGTGTCAGTGATGCATAATTGCATCATCATTGTTGTCAAAT
>JBMZTB010000103.1:0-6150 GCA_049623485.1 Candidatus Poseidoniaceae archaeon | reverse complement strand
GGTTGAATCCCAACTCAACGAGGCCGTTTGCAAGAGCAATGGGTGTTGTTGCACAAAAGTCAGAGAACTTTCGATGGGTAATCCATAGCAACTTCATTTGAATTCACCACGGACCATCTTGCTCGTTTCTACTGACTCTTAGCGCGATATGCTTCCTTGACCAACTCAAAAATTCCAAAGGAAAAATCGACGCTCTGTTTCCAATTTGCTTCTTCCACCAATCTAGCGTTACTTGCCATCGAGTGGCGAATGTCGCCTGGGCGTTCTAGGCCGAAAGTCGGAGCAATCGGACTGTGATAAGGATCAATCTCTGTAAGGGACTTGTTGATGTTATCAATCAGGTCTAGGAGCGACAATCTTGTTTGTGTTGCCACGTTGAAGACGTGAAAATTTGCTCCGGCCCAATCTGGCTCGAGGAATTTGAAAATCGCTTGAACAACGTCGTACACATGGACAAAATCACGAGTTTGCAATCCATCTCCATTGATTGAAGGGGGCTGTTGATTGACGAGAAGATCAACAAATTTTGGGATAACAGCCGCATATGCCGAATCAGGGCGCTGTCCAACACCATAGACGTTGAAGAACCGCAGAGCAACGCATTCCAATCCTTTCGACCTTGCATCAACAATCTGTTTTTCGTTTTCCCATTTTGATTCAGCATAAGGTGAAAGCAGCATACCTCCATCTGCTTCATTCAGTGGTAAATTGGCGTTCTCACCATATACAACTGCGCTCGATGCCATGACGAGTCGTTTGACGCCATGTTTGAGTGCATAATCAATCACAAGTTGTGTCCCATGTATGTTAATGTCTGCAGTTTCTTGTGGATATTCAATCGATAAAGGAACAGAAATCTGAGCTGCGAGATGAACAACAAAATCAATTCCTTGCAAAGCATTATCCATCACATCAGAGTCTCGTATATCACCGATAATTATCTCAGCACCAAGTTTCTGAAGTTCATCAGCGACTTCTTGACTTCCAGATGAAAGGTTGTCAACAATTCGTATGGAATGACCTTTTTCAATTGCATTTCGTGAAAACGTGCTGCCAATGAATCCCGCTCCGCCAGTAACAAGAATGGTTTCCATTAGTGTTCATTGGCCGACGGAGGATTACATATGCTTCGGCGTTCTCAACCATTCTAGATTGAAATCGAGGCAAATTCATAGCCCTTCGTACGATGGAATTCTATGATACGACGTACACTTATGCGTCGTGCTTACAATTCTGGACGCTGGGAGCGTGCTCGACACTACGCATACCAATTGATCTCCAATCCAAAAGAACAACCGCTTGCGAGAAGTGTGATTATTCGTTCTTACTGGAATGATGGCGACTATGAGAAAGTTGTTCAACTCAATGAAGAATGGGATAACGAATTTGATGAGTTGCTCCAGCGTAACTCCAAGACTGTTCCAAAGAGCCCGGATGGAGAGCCAACTTATTCATCAAGAGTCCAATCTTGGCATACATCTCAACCAAAGCCATCGTCCGACATGGAGTTCGATTCAGAAGTGATGGAGAACAATTTCCTTCAGGAAGGTCACCGACTTTGGATGAAGCATCCAATGGGTTGGACGTTCTGGGATATGCCTGAATCGTTTGAACTGGAGGCAACACACGTTGACTTGCTCCGACTAACGGCCGAGATACTCCTTTACCCATGGCATCGTAACGCTCGTCAAGAACTCGAAAAGACCAGAAAGAAAGGCACAACTCCTGCTTTAGCCTTCTCTGCAGGAACGGATTCAACGGCTGCTGCGATGATCATGCCTGAACAAACTGTTCTCGGTTACCATCGACGAACAGTCGATTCTATTCTCGATCATCGAAATGCTGAGCGATTGCTTGAGTACATGGAATCGAAAGACAGGACGATTGTTGACGTCCCTTCCAACCATGAATTGATTCGCACGTATCACCACAAACAGATTGGCTTCTCAACCGATTTCGCCTGTGCCACACACTTGATTTTGTTAGCCGATCTCTATGGATTCGGAGCGATAGGATTTGGAATGCCTTTGGACAATACTTACCTCATGAAAGGAAGAAAATTCAGAAACTTTGAGCAAACAGATTACTTCCAATATTGGTCAAAACGATTTGAAGATGCAGGATTGGAATTGCTTCTGCCGATTGCTGGAATTTCAGAAGCAGGATGTTTGCTCATCTGCCAGAAGTCAGGAATCTCAGAGCACATGAATTCATGTCTTCGGGGAGATGGACTAAATGGGTGTGGAAAATGTTGGAAGTGTTTCCACAAAAATGGACCATTAGGTCGAGAATTCAATATTAAAGCGCGTGAAATTCAAACATTTTTGAATCGCAAACCACTTCCTACAGCCACGCACGCATTGTGGGCAATTAAGGAAATGGAGATGGAATCCGAAACGCCCCATCTCTCCGATCTGCTGGTGAACGACTTTTCATGGTGGACAAAAGTCTATCCTCCTTCCGAAAAGATTCATGCAATTGAATGGAGGGATTTGTTGAATGAGAAATTGTACACCTATCTTGAACAGATGGAGCAACCCTATGTTCTCGAAACGTTCAATCTGTACAATGAATAACCTACGGAATTGGGCAAAACAGGTTTATTCCACCAACATGACAATAACATAACACTGATGAACAAAAAATGAACAGGAGAGGGTTGTATCAGCGATAAAAAGAAGGTGATGCGCCTAGAAAGGCAACTCCATCGCATTCGGACATCTCCCTCCCTGAGATTGGGGTCACACATTACGACTGCAATTCGGAAACCGTGGAGGGCGCCATTCCTTATCATTTCATTACCGTTCATGATGTTCCTGATCGGATTGGAACTGGTTGGTTTGAAGGCACAACCGAGAGTACTTCAGGTCAGTGAAACGGGTAGAGAATTGAGCAATGGGAATTGCATCGTTATGTTCCCAACGAATGGGGTCGGGTTTGGACACTTTACCAGGATGCTCGCTCTTGCAAAAAGGATGAAACAACAAGATCCATCCTTGGAAGTCATTTTTTTCACGACGATGCCTACACTCCATCTGCTGAAACCGTATGGGATACCAGCTCACCATATTTCAGGGCCGAAATACTTCAAAGGCTTCGAATCAGGAGAATGGAATGCATTACTTGAAGAACAGCTCACATTATGCTTTGAAACCCATAAACCATCGATGTTCATCTTTGATGGGGCATTCCCCTACAGAGGAATGCTAAGAGCGATTCAAGACAGAAGTTCTCTCAAAAAAATCTGGATGCGGAGAGGGATGTTCAAGAAAGGTGCAAAAATTCCAGTGGACAGCATCCAACATTTCGATACCATCATTCGTCCAGGAGACGCAATCGATCATTCGCAAGATGAACTGGATCACGGCCTTGAAATCTTGCACTCTTCACCAATTATTCTTCTCGATGAAGATGAATTACTTTCGCGTGAAAAAGCAAGATATCGCTTAGGAATCCCGCTTGATTGTCGCGCTGTCTATGTCCAGTTAGGCGCTGGACAGATCAACGACATATCGAGCGAAATCCGTATGACGGTCGATGCTCTGCTAAAACATGAAAATCTTCATGTCATCCTTGGAGAATCAATGATTGGTTCAAGAATTGAAATTGATTTACCAAACGTTCACATCATTCGCGATTATCCGAATTCTCAGTATTTCAACGGATTCGATGCAGTTGTTCAAGCTGGAGGTTACAATTCATTCCACGAAACACGTGCATTTGGTCTACCTGCTCTTTTTTATCCAAATATGGAGACAGGGATGGACGATCAATTAGCAAGATGCAAAATTGCGGAGGAAGAGGGGTGGGGGATTGTTGTCCCAAATCGATCAAGAGAAAATATTGAGCAATCTATTCATTCATTGTTGGAACAAAATCACAGAAGCGAATATGCAGTCTATGAAAGTGGAGCATCGCTGCTTGCAAAAAATTTACTTGAGGAGAGATTATGACTTCCTCAGGTTCAGGTTGGGAGCTTCCTGAGAAAGGGTTTCTTTGGATTGAAGAGAATATTCCATTCGGTTCACGGATTGTTGAACTCGGAAGTGGTTACGGGTCAAATAGACTTTTACAACACTACGAATTGTGGTCTATTGAACATGATGAAAATTGGATTGGGCTTTGTCCAAGTAACTACATACATGCGGAGGTAAAACCATACTCAAAGAATGGTGAAGAAGGCTTGTGGTATAACCCAGATAAAATCAAAAATTCCCTGCCCAGTGATTATTCACTTATCATAATCGATGGACCTCCGAGCATGATAGGGCGGAGGGGAATTCTATCTCATCAAGAACTCTTCAAATGGAATTGCTATGTCTTGGTGGATGACACTCACCGGCCAGAGGAAAAGGAAATTTCAGACATTTTGTGTGCCCAGCATTCGTTTAAACAAACCCAATTCACTGAAATTTTTGAAAAGACAGGGGTCAACCGTGAATTTACAATTCTATCTAGGATGTGATGGTATGAAAAGTGAACTTGCGCGAACACAATATGCGACTCATGAGGCAAAAGAGCTACTTAGAATAAGAACTTCGTTTTCATTCAGATTAATTCTGGCCATAGGTTGGCTTCTAAAAAATCCATTACGGATTTTCTTCTTACCATTCTCAATAGCGAAGAGCTTGGCGTCCAGAAGACCAAGCACTTCCCCTCAAATGGAGCTTTCCGATGATTCAATCGTTATTCTAGGGGTAGACACTAAAGGAACAGTTTGGTCAGAGCGAGCAACAAAATTATCACTCGAACTTCAGCGTTTTGACTCAAATTTACGTATTTCCTTACTGACTACTGGTAATGACCTAACTGAAGACAGGACTGGGAAATTGCTTCAGTACCGTATTCCAAGGCCTCGATCCATTGACTCGGGCAGAAAGGATTGGAACCTTACATGCAGGCGTCTACTTTCCATGATTCTCCACTTGCAACAGGCAAGCCGAGTCGTATACTTGGGAGATTACCTATATAGCGGAATACGCCATTCTGTAAATTCCTATGACTCTGGACTCCATCTGCACTGGATACACTCTGGATTTACTGATACTTCTGGTTTGGAACAGATTTACGTAAAAACCTCGACCTCTGAATACAAAGAATCAATTTCCAAATTAAAACAACCTAACAAGGTTTCAAAATCAACGGTTCAAGAATATCTTCCTAATCTCCCTGAGGGGGCTATATTGGCACACTTACAATTGACTTCTCTTGGGTTTGATCTTTGGGGCGATCTCCTCGAATCCTCAATAACAAGATGGCATGGCGCAAGGGAGCTGATAACGATAAGTAATGATGATTTTTCATTATCAATGACTGAAAACTTGCCAGATGATGCAAAAACATTCTCAATGTATGGATTCCACTTCCGAATCATCGATGATGATCCAAATTTTATTTCAGAAATAAACTCTGATAGAATTCCAGCCGTCGTACTAAGAACTGGAAGGAGTCTTGACAAGATTTCAAACAAAGTGTTGGAAGAACTTGAGCGAACTGGCGTAGTAATCGTCCTGCGTAAACCTAAATCAGTAACGCTTACTGATGCAATGAAAACCTTATGTGACAATGAGTATCGCATGAAAATGGCGAATAAGAGAGCCGTTCCGAAAAATAATCTAGCAAAAGAATTCCATTGGGCAGCATCGATGCATTCGCTAATTATGGATGACTGAGAGTTAGATTTCAAAATTCTCAAAATGCTCTGTTTTTTCCATCTCCGGTGCGGATTCTTCCAGCAAGATCTTTGTCAGTTCACGATAACGCTCTGGAATTAAATCAATTGATTCACTATAATATCCTTCCAAAAATGAAACGTCTCTATCCATAAGTTCAGCAATGTGTGGGTGTTCAGATAAGATTTCATCAGCTAGTTTCTTTTCATTGAGTTTCTGGATTGAATAGAGTGTAGATGCCGCCATCTTTAGTGGCTGTTTTGATAGGAACGTATTGATCTCATTACTCATTTCAAACGGCTTTCCAATGAGAGTATTCTTCCTAAAACATTTCCAACACTTTCCGCAATTATTTCCGGAAGAAGATCTCAAGCATGACTGAGCCAAGTCACCGTACCCATTTAACTCTACAATTTGTCTGTTGATTAATTCGGAGCATCCCATAACCGGCTGGTAGATAGGAAGCCCAACACTTTCG
>JBMZTB010000102.1:0-6196 GCA_049623485.1 Candidatus Poseidoniaceae archaeon | reverse complement strand
TTGTCCGATTACCCTTAGCAACCGTATGAGAATACGAAGGGCTTGCAGTGGGTCGCTGCGAACGCTACCCTTTGAAAAGGTGGGATTGATACCGCTTTTACCATCTATTCTTCTTGAATACAAAGAGTCGTGTTCAAGAACTATAGGCGTAATGAGTGTTTATGGACGGGAGTGAGCCAGTTGCTATCGGCGATTTTGTTCAGTCCTTACGCAACCGTTTACGCTCTGATGAACGGAACAGGAATTGCTTGGTTCGTGGTGAAATTCGACAATGGAAACCTTACCCATCCGGACATACATATTTCAGTTTGAGAGATGATAATGGTCAGATGAGTGCCGTCATTTGGAAAGGCCGCTGTAGAATCCCATCTGGAATTGAAGAAGGTCAGGAAGTCATTGTTCTGGGAAATGTCGATGTTTATGCTGGACGTGGGCAATTACAACTCATTGTAGAACGAATTGAGCCTATTCGTAAGATTGGTGCCCTCGAGCAAGAACGACAAAAATTGTTAGAAACCTTGCAGAAAGAAGGTGTTCTTGATCGAGAAAAGAAATCACTGCCGTTGTTTCCAAAGCATCTTGCCATTATTACAGGAAAGGATTCCGCAGCACTTGCAGATATGCTTCGCCTATCAGAAACACGATGGCCTGGCTTGAGAAGGACTGTTATCGGCGTAACTGTACAAGGCGAAAAAGCCGTTGAAGAGATTACTCGTGGGCTTTCTGTTGCTCGTTCTCTAAGTCGTATTGAGAATTCAGAACAACTCGGGATTCCTCCTGTCGATGTGGTGATTATTGGGCGAGGTGGTGGGTCTCCTGAGGATTTGTGGGCATTCAATCTCGAACCCGTCGCCAGAGCTCTCTCAACAATGCCTGTCCCTGTAATCTCTGCGGTTGGGCACGAATCAGATTTACTTGTCAGTGATGTTGTTGCTGATGTTCGAGCATCAACTCCCAGTCATGCCATCGAATTAGCAGTTCCACTTCTGGATGATGTCCTTTCGCTCATGGTTGAGCTCGAAGATCGCTTGTATAGAGGTTCAATTCGTAGATTTGATGAAGAAAATTTACGATTACAACAGTTGCAATTACGTCTGCGCCTTGCTCCATCGAAAGGTCTAGACAATGCAGT
The DNA here is from genome assembly GCA_049623485.1 of Candidatus Poseidoniaceae archaeon. GTDB lineage: Archaea > Thermoplasmatota > Poseidoniia > Poseidoniales > Poseidoniaceae > MGIIa-L2. Next base: position 5,064 of record JBMZTB010000102.1, on the reverse strand, counting down.
ACGCCATTTAGAACGACTTGGGAATGATCTCAATGGTTTTGTCAAATCTACGATCCAAAACAATAAACAGAGATTGGCTATGCTCGAAGGAACACTTCTGGCTGCACATCCACAACGAGTTTTAGAGCGTGGATATTTGATGACAACCAATGAGAAAGGGGAAGTCGTCGCAACGGTCAAGGATTTAACAACTGGAGAGACTGTTTCCTTACATTTTGCTGACGGCACAGCAGACGCAAACATTGACAATATACAACAGAGAGAGGGAGAATAATGACAGAACAAACCTATTCAGATGCACTTCGCCGATTGGAATCTATTGTGGCAGAACTCGAACGTGGTGGCATGGATTTAGAAACAACATTGACGAGATTTGAAGAGGGTTCTGCCTTGCTTGAACGTTGTCAAAGTGAATTAAAAGAAGCCGAAGGACGATTGGAAAAGTTACGTCTACAAGATGCTGAGGCCATGGTCGAAGAGGCGAAAGAAGAATGAACAGACTGCAAACTAAGATTCAACGTCGTCTTGTCAAAGCGATGGGGGCATGGCGAGATCCGCACATGACAAAGCCTCTGCTCGAATCAAAAAATGTTCAGGAAATCGATATATCCGAAGAAGGGGATGTCCAGATCAAGTTCAAACCTTCACGGCCTCATTGTCCATGTTGTTTAATCGATGCTAAGGAATTGAAACTCCGCTTGGAAGGAACGAAAGGTGTCAATTCAATTCATCTTGAAATCGTTGATGTTCCGGCATCTGAACGTTGGTCAAGATTGGTCAATGATTGACGCCATTGTAAGAAAAAGTAAGCTGGCACAGTCCAGCCCCCTACTGAAATAATCCAAGTGAGAATTGAACCGAGAAGTACTCCATGCAATGGGAAAAGCCACATTGCAACTATCGCATAGACTGCAACACTCGCTCCACCTAACATCATCGGACCTGCAGCTCCTTGAGGAACATCTTGTCCTTGTGATAACCATAGGGCAACCATTGATGTCAAAAATATAGCAGGGAAGGTACTGACTAATCCAGAAATCATCGCATAGGATAGGCTTGACAACCAAACTGCACATCCAATGGCCAGCGCTGCAGCACTACCTCGTGCAACAAGAACGAGGGGGCGTACTCGATGCTTTCCTTTTGGAGCATGCACCGTTGTCCATGTGCTCCAAATGCCGAGTAATATCAATATCAAGAGGAGAAGAAGACCAAACGCCAACTCACTCAATCCATTGTCTTGAACCAAATCTGCGCCATAGAGGCCAATTGTTCCAACCAAAGCCCAAACCAGGAGTGAGAGTATCATTGTCGTCATCAACCCCGTGCCAAAGCGTGTTGGTACCTTCATCCACACCAAAAGAAAGAGTGCATTTACCAGCATTCCAAGTGGAACAACAGACATTGCCCGATCAAATTCTGACCCTGAGGACATGCTGTACATCCCTATCGCTGCGGGAACGATTGTTGTAGGAACAGTCGCCAGAACGCCCCCTGTTCTTCCTCCGAACTTTTCAATTGCAACAGTTACCAATGTAGCGACTACGCCCGCAAAGAAGGCTGAGAGAAGGACTGAAGAGAGTAACATATCACTCAAACGGATCAATATTGACTATTTGCTCAATATCAATTCGCGGATAGCCACGTTCTCGAGCATTATCAGCCGCCTTCATCAACATTCTGCGAATCCATCCGAACGCCATAAGCGCACTGAGGCGATTTACTGAATCAATGAAGTGCATAGGATCTCTTCCAAGATTTGCATGCTTGCGGATATCGGATTCAAGTTCTGAAACCATATCTCCATATGTGTAGAGCAAATCTTGAGCGGCTTCATCAGTGATGGCCATTTTTGCGTGCGTACGAGACATTGACTTCACGTGAGGAATTGTGATCAATCCTCCGCCTTGAACCTGAATTCCTTCATCTTCAACATCTTCTGGATCTTCTTCATCAGCAGACTCACCTTTACCCATCGAATTTAGTGCAAGTTGAAGATGCCGTGGCTTAATGGTTGAAACGCGGTCTCTTGATGCTGCTTCTTCGCAATTTCTCATGAGTCGAGCAAGGAACTTTTCGATGTATTCAATTCCACCTTGAACCGCTGCTGAGCCAACAGACTCTACTTGTCCCAAACGATCGATCATCAGCTCTCTTGTTCGATTGTAATTCAATCGTGTACGATTTGAATCATCCAAGGTCTTTCGTTCAGGATCATTTTCGAGCGTGGCTTGTTCCATTGAAGGAACAAGTGAGTCGAGTTCAGAACATACAAGACCAACAAGTGATTCTTTTACTGCGCCAGATATACGCATCGTTGTAAATGTCGATGCTACTGAACCGATGTGGCTTGGAGCGTAGGGCTTTGCCGGCATATCACAGGCTACCTTTCCACCTCTTTGAACACACCGTGATGAATGGCTCCTACCATTCAGTCAACCACGGCCATGCACCATCGGCTGTTACTGGACGCATTCCGTCCTCGTCACGAATCCAAGTATCTTCAGAACCGATGCTTCCATCTGCATGAACGACTTTTGGCTCGATAGCCATCGTCCCTCCAATCGGTAATGGACGATCAAATCCTGCTGCCACAACTGGAGATTCATCCAATTGCAATCCTACTGAATGCCCAAGGAATTTCGATTGGTCAGGAACCATGCCCATGAGATGATCTTGATGTCCAAGTTCGTGCGCTAATGATTGGCCTTCAACCCAAGCATCACTGCATAAGCCGCCCTCATCAAGAACTCCTACAACTGTATCTTTGACTGCCAACATGTCCTCGAGACGCTGATGCCATTCAGAGGATAAAGAACCGAGAGAAAACATTCGAGTCATATCAACGACATAACCTCGATGAACATGAACAAGGTCGACTAAGACTGGTTCGTTTTTCTTGATTTTATTGAAACCAGAACCCATGCCTGCAAGTGGATGTGGCCCTGCGCCTCCGACTGCTGAGTCAAAGAAGGACGGAACGCCTCCTGCTCTTCCAGATACAATGACGCCACGATTACATTGCAGAGGGAATCGGCGCATCTGAACTTGGCCTCCAAATCCTTCACTACGACTGATTGCTTCTGCTGCAGCAACTAGGTCAAGTTCTGTCATGCCCTCCCCACCAAGCCTGGAAACTGCATCGAACATTCTCATCTGAACCTCTGCTCCTGCTTCCATTTGTTCTTGCTCCCAAGTCGACTTCACCTCCCTTAGTCGATGAATGACTGATGTTGCATCAGCGCATGTCCCTAGTGATGAGAGGGCGTTCGAGAATCGGTTAGCAAATGTGGTTGGAAGTTCACCAAATTGTAATGCTGGAGCATCTCTGACACCTCTTGATTGCAAGGTTTCGCTAAGAAGGCGCAATCGAGGGAAAGCCTCGATACTGAATGGAGCATTGTCGCCTCCTGCTTCGTATTGTGCACGCTCTAAAGAACGGCGAACATAGAATACTGGTCCATCACCATTTGCTTGGACACTACCGCCTGCTCCTTGAGCTGGAACGAACATAGAGCCATCTTGTCGACCTCCTGCAAAATAGTACAAATCAATCGGATGCTGGATAATTACGCCTGGAAGTGATGAGGCTTGTAAAGCAATGGCGAGGGCCTCCAATCTCTGCTCGAGTTCCGAGACTGGGACACGCCAATCTTCGCCTTCGGGGCCAGATAAAACAGATGAATCCCAATCGGCCATGATGGTGCTTTGCGTTGGTTATTCAAAACCACTACGCTTAATTTCTTCAAGAGGAAGAGGTTTCTACTTGCGATAATTGTGCTGGCTCTGCATTCATAATACGCTCATTGGCTATTGCACAATACTCTTCGGAGAGGTCCATTCCAACAAACACTCTTCCTGATTGTTTAGCAGCAACACAGGTTGTTCCTGAACCATTGAATGGATCGAACACAACATCACCCGCAAAAGTGTACATCTCAATACAACGACGAGGCAATTCAACTGGGAACGGAGCTGGGTGATTGACGCGACTTGCTCGTTCGGTTGCAAACCTCCAAATGGATTTGGTTTGTTCAATAAAATCCCGCTTCTCGATTGTATCAATACGCCCTTCAGCACGCTCTTTTTTCGATCGCGGAAGTTTGTAATCTCCTTTTGAGAATACAAGAAGATATTCGTGTATATCTCGAAGGCAAGGATTGGAAGCACTCTGAAACGACCCCCATGCACAAGAAGAACCTGCACTTGCAGATTTGTCCCAAATGATCTCTCCACGCATGAGGAAGCCCAATTCGATCATCATGCTATTGATGTGTGTTGAAAGAGGAATGTACGGTTTTCTGCCAAGATTTGCTACGTTCACAACCATTCTTCCTCCAGGCGATAAGACTCGATAACACTCTTCAAAGACGTCGCGTAAAAGGTTGAGATATTCATCAAGTGTCAAGTCATCATCATAGGCTTTTGAAGCATTATACGGCGGGGAAGTTACTACCAATTGTACACAATTATCGGGTAATGGGTTTTCTCTTGCATCACCAGTTACAACAACATTATGCAACGTTTCTGGCAACTCTTGCGGCTCACCAACATCTCTCTGTGATACGATTCCTTTGTTGATTCGACTGTTGTAATAGGTTGAAGCATCGTGGCTTTCTCTACGAGATACACCAAATGCTGAAGTCGATGTTTTCGCTCGTTGCCGAGGCCCATCGAATCCTTCTTTTTTCGGCTTCTCGCCACCCATTGCGAAGCAACGGGTTCGCCTCGGTTATGACCTTTCGCGCCAAACATATGCAACGGACGCGCGTTTTCGAGCCCAGAACAAAAAACCAACAATGATTCAGGACAAATCACTTTTTCCAAACATTCCACGTTTCTTGGGGAGCATATCTGTAGTGCCATGTTCCTGAATTCACTGGCCATTCGATCCAGTAGGTTCCCTTGTCATCTAAATTACCCAGTACATCGCCTGGTGGGAGTTCAGAAACATTCTGTTGAACAACATCACCAGACATTGCTAACTTTTCCTCGAGAAGAATTGTGCGCTCGTTTGTATCAATGACCTGAGATAAGCCGAAGTATGTATCATTGTGAGCGATT
>JBMZTB010000101.1:0-6216 GCA_049623485.1 Candidatus Poseidoniaceae archaeon | reverse complement strand
GAGGCTGCCTTCCAAGGTTGTGAAAAGTAGACATGATCGCCTGGGCGGATTGATTTTTCTTCCCGGGTTCTGTCTCGTAGATTCAGTGTGACCTCCAAACGTGGGCCAAGGAGTAGGGTCCCCAAGAAACCTCGACTGAGGGCTATGTGAACTGATTCGCAACGTTTTCGAGCGATTAATTCAGCGGACTTCTCATCGACAATGTCTCCGAACATGCAAGCTCCCGCTGGCGTACACAAACTGTCGTATTGTCCAAATGTGTTGATGATACGTCGATAATCATTGATCGCCTTACTCGAAAGCTTGTGACGCTCGCTAAGCAGGTTTTTGACCGTCTCTTCGAGAGAATCAAGAGTACTGACATTACGGAATGAGGACAACTCGGGACTCAACGATGATTTTGGGTGCGCGAAAACAAGAAGATGTTCAACTTCAACATCCTTCTTGAAGCGTTGAAGATAGAGGTTCTTGAGATTATGAACCTTTGATTCTAGGGTCTGCAAGACCGGTTTTGGGGTTCGCCCATTTTGCTGAATGCAACGATTTCCATCAACGGATAACTTGCCCTTCCAGAACTTGACCTCAATCATAACGATGCATCGGTCAGTGAGTGCGATAACATCGACTTCTCCACTGCCAATGCGTGAAAGGACTTTGGGAATTCGAAGACCTCGCCAAGTATCAAGGGTGCATTCCATTGAATCCATGGCGTCCTGAACATCAACTTCTGCGTCAAATGCTCGGCGTTCTCCGTCATTCATTCTCATCGAACGAGCAAGGTTGGCCTGCTTCCAGAAAGAGTAGTTTTGAAAGATTCGCATCATTTCTTCACCTCATAAATTCTCGTCAATGACACTTGATATAGGACCGCCCCGCAACCCCAACAAGCCACGGTTCCGGCTGGCAAACGCAGGCGGCAGTGTCCACAAATTCGATAACGCATCATTCCACCTCCTCTTCAATATTCGAGATGGATTCAAGGATGCGGTTGACCTCGATTGACGCTACTGATTGACCACTGATCCCGTTCATTATCCCTGCAACAAAGCATGACTCCTCGAATTCGTGGAACTCCGCTAAGAGCCATTGCGCGTCCTCGTAACTGGTAACCGAAACTTCTGTTTCGTAATCATGTAAATGCTTAACGAAATCCTTGTCAGCCCAAATTTCAGCAAAGCTTTTGATCACCCGGAGGCATTCTTTGCAAAAATTAGCGGAATCACTGTTTAGCAAAGCTCGGGCGAGCTCGAAACCAACCATGTAAGGTACAGCTCTGTTTGTTGAAATGCTTGGAATCATACTCTTCTTCACAGCCAAATCGTGGAGACCAAGAATGATTACATCAAGCACTCGCATCCCTTGCAGCGAGATTCCGACCGTTCGATTCGATTCTAGAGTAAACCGAAGAAGCAGGTATGATTCCCATGATGCCTGGTCTAAATCCTCATCTTCGAAATCGAAATTGTCAATATCGACACGTCGAACGGCGTCGCCCATGTGTGACCCATATGTTTCATCCAATATTGCTTTCAGTTGCTTGATTGTTCTTGCGTTTTTCATCTTCATTCTTCTACACTACCTCGGAGGGGGCGGCCCCTCTCGCAGATCAACCCAAATACCGAATGCATATAATCCCTGCGGTTTTTCAATTTCTGCATTGGTAGTTTTAGTTAATTTGCATCGACCGGACAATTGAACTTGCACTGGCGCCATCTTCTTAAGCCGTGGACCGCTGGATTGGGGCGTGACGCAAGGCAATCCGAGACAGAAAATTCCATCATATGGTAAGAGTAGATCGTACCATTATGAACCTTCGGACTTTGTACACGAAGAGATTCAAGTACCATTTAGAGAAGGATGGAGGGATAAAGCGGAGCATGATGCATTGCTATGCGAAGGAACTGCTCTGACGAGCGCAATCGTGGATTATTTACACGGAACCCTGCCAACCCATCCCACAGATGATGATGCAATTCGTGGGAGAATCGAGAATTTTGTTCGCAGTCTGATTAATGCTGGGCATCTCGTCCTACGGTACAAAAACGGAGCCTACAATCTAAGGCTTGATGAGTACGCATCAAAGGATGAGATAGAAGAGAGATCTCAATATTGGCACTTTTTCTGTGAGTTGCGGCGTATATTTTCCAGAATATGTAGGGCAATGAAGGGCGACCTTTTTCTCAAAAATATCGAAACTGGGCACACATCACTTGAGAAAAAAACAATCAAACAGCTCCACGACTTGCGATTTAAATTAAGTTCGATTGTCATTGACGAGAAAAAAGACATGCGGACATTGTTCATGGATAAGCACAACAATTCCAAGCCCCAAAAGGTGAAAGTTCATTGGTATCAAGTAGCATTATTTTACGAATACAGCCTTATTGTTCGTAGACAACAACTTTCTGGAGCAATGGAAGCTTGTCGGTTTGTGAGAAAATATTTGTCTCCAACTGCACATTCCCTCCACGAGAACCGTCATCAGATAATCGGAGGCGTGTCGTTTAACCCTTCGTTGTTTGGAGAAGACCCTCTAAATTCACTCATCAAGACGTCCGAAAAAATCTCGCTCAGCACACAGGAGGCGGCTGCTCAAGGTTTGGAGCTTAACAATGCAGAGTGGATGGATACCTTAGTTGAAGGATTGATTGAATATGTTTCCAATCAAAAGAAAAACATCAGATTATCTTCTCTTTTACATATTGAAAGTACCATAAGAGTTCTTTCAAATAATATAATTTGGAATGATGTGCCCGCAAAAAAAACCTCTGAAGATGACTCTAAATCTCGCCATAAAAGGACAATTAAATTACTAAAATTTTACAACAAAATGGTTGAGATTGTTGATAATAATCAAGAGTATGATTCGTGGCTAAGAGGATTCATCAAGGCAAAAATAAAACAAGATGGAGGATATTTACTCTCGAGCATCTTACCGGTGTATTATTTGGACAGAGAATATGAAACATCCAACGATGACCAAAAGTCACAATTCAGCGATATGGATTTCATGGATTTGTATTTGTGTGGGTGGGAAGATTCCAAAGATCGACCTGTAGAAATGCGAAAAGAACTGCGTAGATCTTTGGTGAGCGACCTCGTTCACAGATCGAGTAACCTCAATCTTGCATCACCACCAGGATTGTCAAAGATTATTGACACAATTGGGATTGATCCCACCGAAACGAATCCTTTCACAAAGGGTAAATCCTTGGTCAAATGGTTGTGGGGCGAACCATCTGCAGAAGAAATCTCATCTCGACATATCAACCAATTCCCTCAATCTGACATTAACAAAGCACATGTGAGTTGCGTAATGGCCTACCTTCATTGTTTGAAATCGCACCCGGACATGGGTCAAGGAGAGGATCATGAAGGGGAGCCTACAATCGGTGGATTCTTTTCTAACTTGGAGGGACAAATCCATTGGCAGGACACTGATAAAAAACAGGTAAATCATTGTTGGAGAATTGTAAGCAAGCAAAAAGCTCGTCCACAATTCACATTCGGTTACTTCAAAGGCATCGAGAATAGAAAAGACATCATCAAACGTTCCGAGTCAGAAAAAGATTTCAAATTCAATCGAAGTAATCTAACTCGAGTCAACAAAGTGGACGCTCTCATGTATTTGGCAAACTCGTTAAACTTCTTGGAAGGTCTGCTTTACAATCAAGTTAACCAGGTAAGAATGCTCAAGCGAATTAATCGGGCGTCAAGAACTGTTCAAATGCACTCAACCACCATTGAAGATTCAATTCACATACACGACATCTTACACCTCTCCACTCAAGCCGACCAAAATCCAATGCGTATATGGGCATCAATGATTGAAGATAAAAAATACGAGTCTGCGACAGATCAAATTTTCCGTACTTCATTCGCCAGGTTGTATGCATTATCCAGAAAAACCGAGGTTTTAGCGAAAATAATCAAGCAAAAACCTCTTCGGCAACCATACCAAAGCAGCGCAGTACTTATTCTCGATCAAATCAGGGTTTTATTGAAATTCCTACACACTGACTGGTTGGATTGTGAAGAGGATTTCAACAAGAGATATCCGGACTATGAAATGGATCGAACAGACTCTGACAACATTGCTCAAATTATCAATTTTTTAGATGATAAGAAAAGATTTCCAGATAAGAACGCAATCCGGCATGAATCAGAAGACAGAAATGTGTTCCAATTCAAGACGTATGTTTCAACAGAATTCGAATTATCAAACATGCTGAGCAGGCGGAAAGGTGATGAGAGTATTCGACAAGTGATGAACAAATCACGCGATCAATTGGATTTCTTTGCATCTCTTGATGGGTGGAAAGAATTGTTCAATGTTGCCATGGCGATCAACTACGAAGGTACAAGACAGCCTGATCTGGACGAGGTCGAACAACTCGCTGGTTTGTTCAACAACGATCAGGATTCAATCGATGATGATATTCAAAGTTGGATGGATAATGAGGCAAAAGCGATTAGAGCGATGCAGGTGTTACAATCTGAATCAAAACGTGAGTGGATCTTGTGGGCAAGGTTAGCCTTTTTCCCACATCTCATAGATGGCAAAATAATGGTATCATCAACCTTAACAGATTCTAAGAGATCAAAATCACTCGACCAGTCATTGACATCTCATACGCTCAAAGAGGCTTATTTCGAGCCCGTTTCAGAGTAATACTTTGCTCATCAGTAAATCAACTGAATATCGGACTGGGCACTGAGTTCAATCACACCTGGAGGTCCACTCCACGTCATCCAGTCCGAGTAGCCTTCGAGCAGCATGTCATCTGCGTTTTCTTTGGTCACACCATTGGCGGCTTGTGAACCCGTTGAACAGTAAACCTTGGATGCTCCTTCTGTGATGACCTTCAGCATGTTGAAAATCATTCCATCTGGAAAATTTCCTTGCTCATTGATTCCACGAATGAAATCAGCGTGCATCATTTTCACTCCGTCCGCTGCAAAGAATACGTCAACATCGTGACCATCGTTGATGGCTTGTGCTGCACAAGCAATGCCGACAACGCACTTTCTAAGGTCAACGTCTGGGTCTGTTACAATTTTGATGAAGAATTTCTTGCTCATAAACAGATCAAGGCATTTTCATATTTGAGTGATTGCTGTACTACTATTTGAGGCGATTCAGATAGTCTTCACCGTAAAATTGCCATTGTTCCATGGTCCATCCAGCTGGCAACCCTTCAGGAGGGAGAGGCGGTGCACTTGGCAGTGGTTGTGGAATTGGTGGGGCTACGAAGCCAAACTCATGATCGACTGTTGTCTTTCTTCGCATGACGGCGAACATGAGGATCACGAGAACAAGTATTCCGATTCCAACACTTAGGAGCGTGAAGTGGTTATCTTCTGCTGCTTCTTCTGAAGCAAGATACTTCGACGCATCGTTTGGATACGCATCGGTTTGGTCTGACCAGCCATCGCCATCAGAATCCAAACATCCGAGGAAGTCGAGAGTGGATGTTCCAAACGTTTCAGGGCAATCATCGGAGAGGTTTGTACCCTGTTGGTCAGCATAGCCATCATCGTCCATGTCCGACCAGAATCGGGCATCGTTCACGTATGCATCAGAACGATCTTCCCAACCGTCTCCATCCGCATCAGGACATCCGAATCGATCGACAGAAGAAAGCCCGTAGATGTCTGGGCAACTGTCAGGAGTTATCCCTTGTGGATTGTCACCATAGCCGTCACCATCTGCATCACTGTGCTGTGTTGGTTCTAGAGGAAGGTCATCGTTTAAATTCGACCAACCATCAGAATCCGAATCCTCACATCCAAACAAGTCCTCTGTTGAGGTGCCTGGAATACCAAGGCAGTCATCCCCTTGATAACCATCAGAAGCGTCTCCAAAACCGTCACCATCTTCATCGGAGTGTTGCGAAGCCTCATTCGTGAAGGCATCGTTGAGGTCTGACCAACCATCACCATCCGCATCAGGGCAACCAAACAAATCCTCATTCGAATCTCCAGCAACATCCGTGCAGGCATCGCCTTCGAATCCGTCAAGGTTGTCTCCATAACCATCATTATCTGAATCAATCCATTGAGTTGACTCTGTTGGGAATACGTCGATGGAATCACTGTAACCATCCGAATCGTAATCGCTACAGCCAAGTTCGGAACCGAGCGAACTTGTTCCTGCATCCAACGGACAGGCATCAACGTCGTCAGTGAAACCATCGTTGTCGTCGTCCGTATCTT
>JBMZTB010000100.1:0-6362 GCA_049623485.1 Candidatus Poseidoniaceae archaeon | reverse complement strand
CTTTTGGAGGATATCCAATAACCTTGACCTGTCCAAGTTCATCAATATGGACTTCCATCTGCCGCTTCTCCGTTAGATCGATGTCTCTGAATCTCTTGTTGTTGATGAGAATCTCTTGATTGGTTGATCCTCTCCACAGCAAATTCAAACTCCTAAGCTCGTGGATGTAACGTCCATGAATGACAATATCTGCCAAATCGACACATTGTTTCTGAACAGATGAGAGTTCATGCAGTTCATAGCCTGTATACAACAAAACATCCAATCCAGATTCCTGAGCATCCTCAATCAATTTGAGGACTGCTGGTGCTTGATCGAGAGGTTCTCCTCCGAGGAGAGTAATTCCTGAATTTTTGTGCGTTTCTGCATAGGTTATGACTTCGTCATTTCCGATGGATTGACCGCCTTGAAATGACCACAACTCATCGTTCCAACAGTTTTCGCATTGAATGCTGCATCCTTGCAACCACAATACGGTCCGTTCTCCTGGCCCGTAAATTTTGGAAGAATGGAGCATCTCTGCAACACGCATGGTGACCACTACCTAACTGGATTGATAAGTATAACGAGTGAAGTTCATGCGGAGGCGAATCTAGAATTTCTCAATTTCAAAAATCCCGATGAGCCGCTTGTACGATTCTTCATCTGACATTCCAACAGCTGCACACAATCCAACGATTAAGTCTGCTTTTTTACCGGTCTTCTTAGCACCAATCAATTCACATAGAGGCTTTATTCGATCTAATGTAAACGCCTTTTTTGCGATGCGCTGTATGAGCAAAAACGCTACAACTTCATCGTTAAGTTTGGTTTTATCTTTGAATTTTAATCCTTCAAAGTACTCACAATCAGCAAGGAAACTGTCGTATTTGTTTTGTTTAGTTGGCGTTAGTTTTCCGTAACTTCCGGTTGCGACCTGAACAGTCTGTGACTGGGTCAAGATTGTTTGAGTAAATGAATTCTGCAAAACAGGTTCTGGTTCTCGAAGACCATCTCCCATCATGCAGAGGAGCATGATTTCGGTCGAAACAAATCTGAAGGCATGGATATATGCCTGGGGTTCCAAGCCAGCGAGGAGTTTGGAAGTGAGTTCAAACTCGTTATCCTTGCTCAACCTCAAGAACTCATTCCAGAATTTCTGAATAGTTTCTTCCTTGTTCGGAATTTGGAAAATCTGATCTTTATCTGCCGCAATCTTTTCCAAGATATCTTTGAACAGTTCGAGCGTCAGGAACGAATAGTCTCCAATCCCTCGTTTTGCTTTGTTCAATGCAGAAATTGTGGCTTGGAGATTGACTGAAGCACGGATTTCCCTCTGAACAGTCTTTACATCAGTCATCTTACGTTGTTCATAACGATCAGCCAACTCAGCGTGGCCTGCCTTTCGCAAGAGTTCGACGAACTTGTCCAAATTCGGATTATTGGTCGGTTCTTCGGAGTCCAGAAGTTCTTTTTCGAGTTTTGAACCAGTTCTTCCTGTCCTATAGAGGAGAAGGTCAAAATTGGACTTGGCTGGTTTCGATAAAACCGACTTGACTTGCTTGAGGTGGTTTGTAACATGCGTCCGCTCCCAATCATGGCTCAAACTGAAATTAATGAGGAGTTCATTGATGAGTTCAATGAGTTTCTTATAGGAATCACCACCTCTTTTTGCTTTGATTGCGCCAGTAATCTGAGGTGCGAGAATATCAAACACTCGGAATCGTACGTCCTTGGATGAGTTTTTGTTGTCATTCTCATCTGGAGAGTTAGCCAATCGACTCATCGCTTCCACAGGTTCATTAAAAATCTCCACACGTCTAAAGATTCCACGGTCTTTGTACTCTTTCGAGATTTCCAAACAAAGCTCGAGGAATAGTTTTACTGAATCGAATTTAGTCAGGTTAAGAGACTCGTTTAAGTCGAGTTTGGACAAGTTGAGAAGCTCCTCGTTTTGCCGTGTTTTGTTCAGCCAATTCGCAATCGTTGTAAAGTCGATCCAGTTTAGTTGAGTATAATTTGATTGATCTTTCCGGAGCAGTTTACCTTCTCTATCACCGAATGAGAGTGCTTCACGAATTTTTTGGAATTGTGATATTGCATGTGTTTCATTACGGGCTTGAATAATTAATTCAATTCGTCTTGAGTAATCGTTATTGAAAGCACTTTGACCGATCAGACCATGAATTTTATCAAGCAACATGAACAATTTCGATGTGGGGTTGTTTTCATCATTTACGAGGAAACTTGGAACGTCTTTAATGGTTGAACTGAACCCTTTCTCTGGTAACTCCGCGATTTTCAAGTCCAACTCGATTGCATGAACTCGATTCCATTCTTGCTTCTTTTCAGATGTGACCCACCGTATGTGGTCTTTGATAAAGTCAATTTTCTCATCACCGGAGAGTTGGTCTCGTACCTTCTCTAGACTGCTTGTGTATTTTCTATCTTGTTCCCTGGAATGGTTGTTTTTTGGCCCGTACTCGTCGACAAATTCAATATATTTTCGAGGGTTATTATCAGCAACTTTCTTCATAAATTCCAGAAGCCTCGCCCATCCAAAGAACTCGAAATAGCCATCCACTAGAACAGCGACGTCAGCAGATAATTTCGGGTATTTGTTCAGGAATTCAGTCTTCAACCGATCCACAAACTTCTCCATCGTGTCAAGTTCAGTCCTCCAATGAATAACCAATCTTGAATGTTGGCTGTTGATAATTTTTACAAAATCATCCAAATCAATCTTATCGAATATGTTGTTTGACAATTGTATCTCGCAATAAAGCCACAGAGCCTGATCGAAACTATCGCCACTTTCAATCAACAAATCCCTTAATTCAGCCCACATTTTCTTACGGAACATCAGTGGCATGTATTTCTGACGTTTTCGTGCAGTCTTGTACAATCTGATGGCAGTATCCTCATCATCGTCGAAAAACAAGGCCTTGTCGCCCTCTAATTCGTAGAGTACAAGCTCGTCATGCTCACTTGCCTTGTTCTTCGCAATCAAGTGTCGTAAAATTCGAATTGCTGAAAAGAGCGAGTTCTTGTCTTGGTTATTGTTCCAATTAAGGAGGTGATCATCGAACAATTCTTTGGTCAAATCATCTTCGAGTATAAAATCCTCCATATTCTCAATTTGGCTTGCACTTCCAGCATAGGAGAAGAGAGATGAACCGCTTTCGGATAGCAATCTGACGTTGTTCCAAAACTCAATACCATCTTTGTCTTCAACAAAGTAAACTTTCTTGAAAGCACGTGTAACAGCGACATACAGTCGACTGTACGCATAACTGACTGGAATTTTTTCAAGGTGGTTAACAGACGTCAACCCTTCAAAATCTCTGAGCAAAGAATCCAATTTCTTTTCATGGCTTGATCCAAATTTGTAAAGAAGCACTGCATGTTTTTCACCACCCTTTATCGATGCAGAAGAATGCAATTCCAGAGCAGTCCTGAAGTCCGTATCCTCGAATTTGTTTTCCTTTTGTTTCGTATCCCACACTTGTTGAAGTATTTCGTCAGAATCATCTCCCGTACAGAGTTTGATAACTTCGTGATCATCTGTTGCCCAACAAATTGCTGTAACACGGCCCAATCCTGATTCGAGTAGGGCTTTTGTAACTGCAGCAACATCCTCCTCGCTCTTGGGGTTAATCTGCAAAAGTTGAGGTGGCTGAGAGCCTGGGTGATGAGGAATCATCTCAATCAAATCGTCAGAACTTACCGCTCTGCTTCGATGACGTTGAATTGCATTTGCCAGAGAAACAATATCGCCTTGTGACCTGTAGTTTTGATGGAATTTAGAGATTTTAATTCCTCTTGCGATGGAACGAAGTTCGCTTTCTGATTTATTCTTGCCAATCGAATTAACAAACAAGCTCTTGATTCGGCCCCAATCGAATCCCGTAGGATTGAGTGTCTGCAAAGGATCGCCACCAAATGAATATCGGCGAACGTCATTGAATTTCACAAAGATTTTGAGGACTTCAAATTCAAGAGGAGTGACATCTTGGCATTCGTCCAATAAGATTTCATCAAAGTCGAACTTGTGATACGATGATGCTTCGTCAATTCCTACCTCAGTCGAGTCGGGAATCTGGTTGTCTTGAAATGAAATTGTAATGAGGCTGTGAGAAAATTCGCGGTTGTTTTTCTGCCAATACTGTTCATTTTTTGCTAGATTGGATACATCTTGTAAGAGACGCTTGACAACTCCGTTGTTTGAAGATAGCATGAGAATCTTGGAGTTCGATTTTGCATATCCCGCACGGAAAGCAGCCCTTCGAGAAAGCACTGCAGTTTTTCCTGTCCCTGCAAGGCCGTCAATGAGCAATGGTTGATTTTCAACGATTGCTCTACGTTGATGCTCATCGAGGGCAATGTTGTGAGGCATATCGAGATCGTCGAGGGCACTTAGATTGATTCGCCCAGGTAATGGTTTTGTGGGCCCGTTACCGATTGTGTGAGCAAAAGATTCAATTTGCTGAGGTTCAATTCTCGCATTTTCCAAATTTGTTTCAAAATCTTTTATGGTTACATCGAGTTTTTCACCAAGGTAAGAATTCACACTATCATGGTCAAAGATGATCGCATAGATTAACAGAAATGGCTCCCCTTGATTGTAATCACTGCACGTCACCCACGAAAACAACATCCTATCTTTGTTTGACAGTCGTTTTTTGTAAATCTTGATTCCATTATGCGAGTAGACCCCATCAGCTCTGCGCTGCTTTTCGTTGATCCAAGAGTCGAGAAACTTGACATACTTTTCTTTGACATGGGATTCAAATTTCTTTGACTCAATGGCCTTAATTGCATCCTTTTTGTGAAAGACATTCTCGTTGGACATATTGAGTACTGAAACCACCTGCATCTTCTGTGTCTCATCGAGAGTAGCAAGACTCCCCTCTCCTTTATTCCACAATTCAGGTTTACTTCGAGACACAATGAGTGCTCTTCGGACGATGTCCATCTCGTCATATTTCGATTCGTTGGATAACCAATTCGAATACTTGTTGTAAATTGAGACAAGAACTCGAAGTTCATCATCCTGGAAGTAGTCTACCGTCTGACCTCTGTATACCTGATGGATTGAAGGGTCCTCCCCAAGTTGAGCAAAGTTTTGTTCTGTTAGCCCAGCCCTTGCAATGTGCTCTGCTATACGGCTACCTTTCACGAAGGTCCGTATCCCAAACCATGCTCGTTCTGCAGTCAGTTTCCTTTCTGATGCCGAGAGGTTCACAATCGGGTCAACCCAAAACTTACCACAAAAAACTGAAGTCGTGACTAATTCTTTCGGAATTTGTGATGTTGCGTTGGGAAAGAGGTCATCGCGCTCCTCTTTTGGAATCAAGGAAAGCCATAGGAACCTATTGGTTGAGAAGTAGAATTCATGGTTTGGAACGCTTGGCATGTACCATTCATGCAAGTTGCATTAAAAAGCGTTATTCCGGCTCATTTTCGTAAGGTAAACGCGGATGATTGAGAACGGGGGCGAAACTGGACGATAGATGCACACCAAAGGACAAGTACTACGCTGCCAAGAATGATACTTTCAGAGATGAATTCGCTCACAAGCCAAACGCCAACATACGAAATCGAGATTGCTAACGCAAGCATTGTGATAAACAAGGGAGCTTTCTGCAATCGAGGGTCGATGAATGAATAGCAATAGTAGCCTCCACCAAATGCTGCAAATGGAAATGCAAATGCAGCATATGTCAAACCAACGAGGATTCCAAACAACATGTACACAAACTCAAGTCGAGGCGAAGTGAGCAAGATCTCGATCACGAGGAAAATTGTGCAGAAATTGTGCATCATTTGGTTGTGAAACCAAAACTGACGCTTATGGTGTTCCTCATCGCTGTTGTTCCCAGGCAGGATAACATAGCGAACAACCGTTGATGTCAGGAAAGATGCTCCCAGAGCAGTAACGAAGACACCGGCTAGAAGTTGAGCTAAGTTTGATGGAAGGTTTGTACCTGCCAAGAGAAAGAACGAACCGATTGTTGCAAAGAAGAAATACATGACGTTCAAAATCAATGTCCAACTACTAAACGTAACGAATTTTTTGATACCGAGTGGATGGATAAGAACGTCTTCTTTCTTTTCATGCGATCGTACAATCATGTGTCCACTCTTCATGCCGAACATGAATGCAATAGCCCGCAATCCCAACAACAAACAGGCGAGATGCCACATAGCCATGAGAACATCAGCAGGACCTTGGGCAAGTGAGTTTCCTGTCGTTTCAAGCAATGAAGGCACATCCCAAATAAACAGTAAGAGGAATGATGAGGCTCCGATAATGCAGAGTGTAGCCATGCTCCAACGAACGGAGTCTGTATCTCCATAGTCGTTGAAATCCACCATACCAC
>JBMZTB010000099.1:0-6482 GCA_049623485.1 Candidatus Poseidoniaceae archaeon | reverse complement strand
GATGATCAACTAGATATATCAGACGTCGATCGCCGATCTTATGATCGACAAGGAAGACGACATGAAAAAGCGACGCAAAGATGATGGAACATTCAAGAGATACCTCTCACACAATAACAACTTCTTTGAGAGTATTGACTGTGAGGAGAAAGCGTATTGGCTTGGTTTCCTAGCAGGAGACGGCTACATCGACAGAAACAGACCGAATTTAGGCTGTGAGTCTGCGGACATAGAACACATGGAATTGTTGTCAGAAACGATCGGTGAACCGTCATACACCACCCACCGAGATCGCAGTGATCGTGAAGGTTATGAGAATTCCAAACCAACTGCTACGGTCAACGTGTTCGATGGAAAACTAGTTGCTGACTTACTCAAATTGGGCTTTATCCAGGGAGGAAACAAGTCGAGAGACTGCAACATTTCCTTGGAACTCATGCACGAGGATTTACATCGCCATTTTTGGAGAGGGATGTTCGATGCCGACGGGTATTTGGAACCTTATTCCAACAAAGGGAAAGACAATGCTAACGGCACATCGAGAATCGAATTAAAAGGTTCAAAAGCTCATGTACTCCAAATGGAGAAGATTTGGCGTTGTTTTGGTTCGGATGCCAGTGCGGCGTTTAGGAGGTATGAAACAAAAGCAAAGGAAAAGAGGAAGGTGTGGTACATTGTCAGTGGAGGTAACCAATTGTGCAAAAGAATTGCAAATTGGCTTTACAAAGATTCGAACGTTTACCTAGAAAGGAAGTACAATGTTGCTAAACTGATGTGGGAAAAAGAGCCAGTTCATAGGAGATTCGATCACCTCGGAGATGATGCAATACGTAAGCTGATTTTGGATTGTGGGAGTATAAAGAAGGCCCAAGAAAAGTTAGGAATTAGCAAGACAGCGATGACCAACTTAAGGAAAAGGTTGGGATTGGAATTCAGGATTCGCAAGCATGATGTAACAAAAGAACAGATTGAGGAATTATATGGTAAATTAGGAACCTGGGCTAAGGTTGCTAAAGAACTAGGAATTTCTGTGAATTCCCTAGCAGGAATTCGCAAGAGGTTTAAGAAATGAATTGATTGATTGTGTTCCTTGGTAAAGAACCTAGACACTGGGAGAGATCTTCAGCCCATTGAATCTGAATCTCCTCAAGCTACGAACCAATTCAAATGGAATCGCAAGAACAAATGGTCCACATTGTAATTTTAACCACCTTTGTCCAGCTAACTCCATTCTTTGCAGCATTGAACCTTTACTGCTTGGAGCAATCAATGGCATTGTGAAACCAGTATAATCGCCGTGGACTTGACTTAGATCATGAACAAGCATCGATGCTTCTGCTTCCGCTGCGCAATCTTCGCATGGCTGTAGTGGAGGGCGGCTTAGGGCTTCTTTTCTCCTAGCCTTATCACGCCTGGCAGATGCAAATGTTTCATCCCGGATCCGAGGGTTGTAATCAGGTTCCTCAATGACGTAACTAACCCACATCGAGTCACCGTCTCTCCTCAAAACGAGATGATAGTTCTTCAGAGTCATATCATTCATGATAGTTTTCAGTTTTGATTTTGAAGTCCTCAAAACGACAGGATCATGCATCAGTAAGTGCTTAAGATCGGAGAAATTCAGTTCTTCTTGATGGAGTGATCTTGGTGAGTATGGTCTATGATTGCACACGTCCTTGTGGTAGGACGGCGCGCCTGTATTGTATCCTCCAAACGCTTTCCACTCGCCTGGAGATGCATACCAACGGCTAATCGATACCCTACAAGGTTGCCATCCATTTCCGGTATTTATCAGTCCAGGCGGATTGAAATCGCGATGCAGAAACAATTCATCCTCAGTTGGCAGCAGTGAAATTGGTTGTCCAAAGGGCATATTAGCACTACTCTTGCTTGTTGTTTAAATTTATCGAAGAGGGTGTTATCAGTTGGATTTTCAGGAAATGTAGGAGTCTCTTCACCTTCACTTCAGTAAAGATCGAAGGAAGACAACTTCGTACGATTCTACTTGTCCTTCGAGTGTGAAATTTTCGTAGACAAATGAAGAAGAATGTTCCGAGAATTACAGAACTTTACCGCTTCATTTCTTTACCATATTGGGCAGTATACTTTAACACGACTATCGAACTAGAATACTACATGGGTACGTTGTTTATCCGATTTGTAGAGAAGGGATTGAAATTCCGAGAACTAAAGCACTATCTTTTGGAGGAGATTTCGGCTCGTACACCTTCTGGTCTCATCAAAAAGGATCGAGCCGCAACCATGCATAATAGTGGTAATGAGGGTATAAAGCATGTTTCTCCGGGCGACTTGGTCGTAATCACACATCAGAAAGGATACTCTGGAAAATCAGGTGTTGTCGCCATAGGACGGGCGACAACGCATTGTTTGACCTATGGTGAAGACGTTACTAATCCACCATTAGGTCCAACAGAACCCTTTGCAGTAGCGGTAGAGTCAATCGAATGGATTGCAGGACTAATTCCTACGACTGAGAAACTGAGACCGTCATTAAAAAAATACGATTCAGAACTTAAATTGAATGGCCCTGGTTGGAGATATTCTACCGTTGACATGAATGCGTGCATCCAAGAGTTGTTGAAATCTGTTCAAATGGAGTGATTCTGAATGTCCCGAGGATGTAAATTGTGCAATGGGAAAACATCATGTGGAAACTGGCACCTCTATGCAATTGAGTTGGATGCTGAAAAATGCCGATCCGACAAGTCATTTGTTCGAAAGTATGGTGATGACGCCATCAAAGCGTATTACGTTGGCAAAACCACGCACACAATTGAATGCCGCTACAATGAACACAGTGGAAGAAAAAGGGGCAAATTTAGTTGCCATTGTTTCACTGATGAACCGAAATTAAGACAGAAGAAAAAGCGCGCACGATTTGTTGAACACCATCTTCCTGGTGGTTTGAGACCTGAGTTAACCGTTGAATTGAATCCTGTAATCATCCTAGAACCGAATATGAAAAAAGAAGTAAGGGAGGAGAAGGCAGCCGAAGCCGATCGATTTGAAGGAGAACTTGCTGATCAACTCAGTCAGCCAGATCGACACTATGCGCATTGGGGTTAATCACAAACCGCATTGATACATTCATCATTGAGAACAAAAATTCAATTTTGGAACTTTACCCATTTTTCAGTCGTTCCAGCCTGTCGGTAGTAATTGTCCCCATTGTGGACAATCCACTCGAATCCATGCTGATCTCTATTCTCTGAAACTGCGTTTATTGAAGGTCCAGTATCGATCTGTTGTGGATTTGTAGATTCAACACTTGGTTGAATTGTCTCAACCTTATCAGATTCCGGAACGCTTGCTTGGGCCTCGGAATTGGTCTGTTGAACAGGCGTGATCGTAAGTTCATTATTTGCATAGTTCAATTGATGGACTTCAATTCCTTTGCTTTCTACAAGTGAATTATCTAGATTGTAAACATGCGACTCGAAAGACTTTGCAAATTTGTAAATTGGTAGCCAGACGAGAGGATAGAATGCGTAAACTAGTAGAAGCGTGAACAACAAGATTCCTGCAACATAAGCGGCCCCTTCCAAAATGTTACCATCTTGAACCGCTGTAGAAGATATCTTCCAAGCAGTTTGGAAAAACAGTACCACAGCACCGAACCCTGCTGCTATGTTTGTCAAATCGTTTGCCTTTTCACCGATTGGGCTCATGGATCTGGTTTTCTTATCGACAATCGACAGCGAGCTAAACTTCAGTACAAGCAACGGCGCTGTAAGAACGGTGATAAATGGAGCAAAGAGAAGGACGAGCATTACTCTCTGATCACCATATGCTTGAAGAGTTCGTTCAAAACCAGTAGAATTTTCCATCACACAATCTGAATCACAGGGTGTTCCCAGACTACCATCGTCACAGTATCCCTCGCCATACAATGCAACCGTGCCATCATCGCATTGTACAGCATCTGGAATATCCCCCTCAGTTACCATCGAAATATTCGATTGAGCAATCAAACTGATGATGAAGAATAAGACGAAGACAGCAGTCAGACTAAGTTTCCTTGTCGCTCGAAATCGTTCGGCTCTGGTGCTCGTAGGAGGTAGAGTGTACTCTGAGAATCGGATGAGGAACTTTTTCCCTCCGCCAAAGATATTCGCATAAATTCGTAGTACAGATTTGATAAACAATTTCGTTACGATATTCCACAAAATTCCTCCAACCCAATAGAATAACGCAGCAAACAAGAAAATTGTACCAAATGTAGGAATTGCTAGAAGCAGGATTGGCAAAAGTAGTACTGTAAGAATGATGTATTCTTTCTTAGAATTGACAATGACTCGGTCTGTTGGAGCACTCTCTTGTTCTACAATCGCCCCTGGTTTGACAATCGGAGACAGCTGATACTTCCCGATGAGAATCAACAATGCTTCAGTCCATGCCCATGGAATTGTGATCAGCAAACCTGCTCCTACTGAAAGAAACACCAGACCAAATTGGAAGAAACCACGCTTCCAACGACCAATGTAGAAGTTGTGGAATCCAAGTGGACCAAGAAAAATAGCGATTAAAAATGCGAGAAATTTATTCTTCGCTTTACCTTCTGAACCTAATTGACTCATGTGTGCCGTACCATTATTTTCTTATTTTAATTTATTCAACTTGCATAACTGATTGATAACTGTTTGTTGTTCACTCCAATTCTTTTGGCCGCAATACATCAACAAAGGCCCAACCTTCCTGTTGTTTCTCAAAGAGTGCTGCTGCTGCAGTCGGCATTACTTCAAGACGATTTGATAATTGATGAACAAGGATTTCACTGCCTGGGTTATGGCTCAAGATCATTGTCGTCTTTCCTTCCTCTACCTCTTCAACAGCTTGCAGTAGTGTACTTATGTTCGAATGATAGAGACTTGGTTCAACATCAATTGTTGAGTTTTTTGATATCGCTTCCATCAATTCGAGTGTTTCCATAGTCCTCTTGGAAGAGCTTACTCGAATTCGGTCTGGTATCCACTCTCTGTCATGTAATTCCGTTGCAATTCGCGGTGCATCTCTTCGACCACGTTTGTTCAATGGACGATCGTGGTCTTCCAGACTTGCATCGGACCAACTGCTTTTGGCATGACGCATGACGATAAGGCGAGTCCGCATATCTTCAACTCAGGAATCTCTCCAACGTCGCTTTTGAACAGATCGTAGGAAGACATCTTCGTACGATTCTGCTTGTCCTTCAAGTGTGAAATTCTCAAGGACTCGCTTTCGGCCTGCTTTTGCTTTCTTCAGGCGCTGGACGTGTCCGTTGAGTTCATCACAAACTGCTTTGGCAAGACCTACGAAATCGCCACGGTCGAAGAGGCCTCCAACAGTGTCGTCAATCATTTCTGTTAATGGAGCCTGGTCGACGGTAACTACTGGCGTCCCTGAGGCAAGTGCTTCCAGAGGAATGAGCCCCTGCCCTTCGTAATAGGAAGGGAAGACGACCAGATCTGCAGATCGATAGTGCTGAGCAAGGTCTTCAAACGACATTGCACTCTTGATGAAAAGTGAGTCACTAACACCCAATTCTTCTGCAATTTTCAGGAGTTTCTTCTTCATGTGTCCTCGGCCGACGATGACAAGTTTTGCGTTCTCATGCTCTTTCAAGATGAGAGGAAGAGCACGAAGAAGTGAGACATATCCTTTTCGTGCAACGAGACGTCCGACTGCGAGAATCATCGGTGTCTTTGTCTTTGGATCGTAATTGAGTGCTTCTTCATCCGCACAACCATACTCTTTCCGAATTCGTTCATGAGCGAGTTGTTCCCCTTCATGATCCTTGTTGGGTGGTCGGAAAACACGAGCATCGCATCCGTTGTGAACGACTTCAATATCCGAATCGTCAGGAATCTTGTAGAATTCGTGGAACTCTTCTTTCGTTGAACGCGATACTGCTACGCAACATGTCGATTCGAGAACACCTGCTCGCTCGTAGCGAGCGTACCAGCCTGCTGTAAGGCGAATAGCAAGGTCGTTCGGGTTCCTCCAGGTGGCAGCCTCTCGATTCAATGCAGCTCGACGAACACCTTCTCGTTCACCAATCCAGGAGCCATGGAGTGTGCTAACGACAGGCGCAATGTTGTCCTCAATGTACCGAAACTGCTTGCGAGTCCAAGAAACAAGGGGAAGATGGACACTGACAACATCAATTGATCGACGTCGCTTCAGTTGATTTAGAGCCTTGATTGCATGTTTACCAAAGGATTTGGTGAACGACATCGGTAACGGGGCCCAACGTACAGGAATGACTTCGACGCCTGTCTGTGTAGGTGGCATCTGCTTGTGTTTGCGCGTAATGACGGTCACTTTGTGTCCACGTTGCGCCATGTGGCCAGCAAGGTGGTAGACGACTGAACCCATTCCACCCCATCGTGGAGGGTACTCGCCAGAGACCATCACGATGTGCATGATTGGTCCAGTGTGCAATGTTGTTTCAATCTAACGCGTGGATTATGATGTTTTCATCA
>JBMZTB010000098.1:0-6602 GCA_049623485.1 Candidatus Poseidoniaceae archaeon | reverse complement strand
TGCCTCCATTGGCTGCAACATTGATCCATCCACGATGGCCATCTGTGGATTCACTGAGTCCTAAAGCAGCCTTTTCATCAAAGCGCCATTTGGTGGCAACATGGCTACTGAGGAGAAAAGCGAGCAGAAGCAATAACCAGGTCCAATGTCCTAAACAGCCGACTAAGAAACCGAGCAATGCTGCAGCAAAGATGCCTTTTGCATCAAGAATACGGGCTTTTGAAGATGCTGCAATAAGGCCAATGATCAGTATCGAAGTGATCGCTATGTTCCCAGAAACAAAGCCACCAGATACAAAATCCATATTGAGCCCTAATCATCGTGCAATGCATCATGGTTTTGTTCTTTGCGTAAGATTACTCTCAGAAAGAAACAATTTAAGAGATAGTTTTGTCTTCCATTGCTGCAGATATTACAAATCTACCAACCGTCCACAGAAGTGTGATGAGAATCACAATCCATGTTAAATCCAGAATCAGGCCAAGAGCTGGTGGCAGGTTTAGTGCTAGATGCGATACTAAAACAGAACTGCCGTTCCAGAAAGCATGACCAAACATTGCGAGTCCAAGCATGACTGGGAGAGATGTAGGAAGTTGTAATTCAGATTTTTTAACCAAGAATGATTGAGTGAGATACGTCGAAGGATTTGCTGAAATCAGAGTGGTTTCGCCTGTCATTGGATTAACCAAATCCCAGGTATTGAATTTCGGTTGAACTCCAAACTTTCTCTGTTCAAGCATATGTCCGATTGCGTACCCGCTACAAGCAGTCCAAAGAGCGTGACCAGGAATCGAACCAATGCCTCTGACAATGGACGTTAAGCCGTAAGATATGGCAACGAACTCTCCTGCAAAAAGACTGAACAAAATATATTGCAAATTCTCAAGCAATGCAAATCCGAGCCCAACGGTAAAACCAACTTGGAATCCTCTTCGTTTTGAATCGATCATGCTACTTAGACTCAAAACTGCAAGAGCCTTACATATTTCTTCTCCAACAGGGGCGGAAACGATGATTGTAATGTATTCAACAGTGGTTGCCGACACATCGCCACCACTGAGAAGAAGAACCGTTCCTGGAGTTACGAAAGAATTGATGATGAGTGCAGGAAATGTCGAAAGCATTCCTGCGATGAGCATTGCTTCTCCTTGTTGACGATTTGTTGTGAGTTGGAATCGAGAAGCTGAGAAAGACCACCACGCAAAAACTGGTGTTGAGAAACCAACTAACCAAGCCGGAACCGCAACACAAACTGCAAGAAGCAAGAACAACACATTTGATGAATCGATGAGAAGAGGGGCAAAGGCAATGCTTGAGACGATAACTCCTCCGAGAAAAAGCATCCACAGATGTTTGGCTATTGGAACTCTCAAGGGATGTCTCGAACGTACGATGTATTGACGCATTGTTGTTGGTACTGGAGTTTGTAGAATACGTGAATTAGGAAGTGAATGTACTTGGGTGCCAATGGCATCTGGTTGAGCAACAATAATGTGTTCGAGTTTGGGGCGTCGAATCGCTAAAAGAAGCAAAACCATGGGTGCAGAACAAAGACTTCCCGCCAAAATCAATCCGCCATCCAAGGGGCCGAAATTTCCGTTAAGATCGCCATCAAGGAATCCAGCAGCTATGAGGACCACAAATTGAGCAAGGAACCAGAGTAGGACCACAATACCAAGCATTCTCCAGACGCTTTGCCATCGTGACTCTTGATTGGGATGAGCCTGGGGTGAAGCGTGGTTGGCTCCAGATGGCTGCATGAAGACTCTTCATTACAGGAACTACATGAAGAATGGGATTGAAAGTCCGCTCAGTTCGCCCATCACTCCTCACGGAAACAGCAGTCAGCATAGAGCACTCATCATTGCGGATTTGCTCCTCGACAACCTTAGCAATAAGCATTCGGATGAGGTAAAACAGTTCTTCAAAAGGAAGGCGGTCTAAAACAAGCCATGGAGTGGGCAAACCGTCTTCTTGCGCCACGTATAGATCATAGGGGAATGTCAACGCCAAGTGAAGCCTCTCGATTGTTCCTCATTCTCACGCTCGTCCTGACGGGATGGTGGGCTTGGGGGGCAACGAGTGGAAATGTCGTTGTGTGGTTTTCATTGACATTGCTTGTTGCAACACCAATCCTGTCGATAGGCTGGTACGTTCTCTCATTGGCTGCACGTCATCGAAGTGGAGAGTTGCTTACTCCAAAAGTTCAGAATGCGTTAGAAGCAAAAGGTCGTTGGCCTCATCATTCTAGGAAGCCATAGGTCCAATCAGTTGGAGGCGCAAAGGTTTCCTTGATCGAACGGGGTGATACCCATCTCAAGAGATTGAGTGGGCTACCCGCTTTGTCGTTCGTCCCACTTCCTCGTGCTCCACCAAACGGTTGTTGTCCCACAACAGCCCCAGTTGGTTTGTCATTGATGTAGAAGTTCCCTGCACTGAATCGGAGAGCATCCTTTGCAAATTCAATATCTTCTCGATGCTTTGCAAAGATGGAACCGGTTAATGCGTATTCTGAAGTCGAATCACAAATTTTCAAAATAGTTTCATATTCGCTGTCTTGGAAGACGTGAATTGATAACACAGGCCCAAATATTTCCTGAGCCATTGATTCGTATCTTGGATCTTCACAAAGGATTGTCGTTGGTTCGACGAAATAACCCACAGAATCATCATAGTTTCCGCCTGTGACGATTGTGCATCCGCTATCTGCTTTTGCTCGATCGATGTAACCAGCGATGTTATCAAAGGATTTCTTGTCGATGACTGCTCCGATGTAATTGGAGAAATCAGAAACATCCCCCATGGTAATCTTACCCACTTCATCACAATACTTCGACCCGATTCTACCCCATACTGAAGCAGGGATGTAAGCGCGACTTGCTGCAGAACACTTCTGTCCTTGGAACTCGAATGAGCCGCGTAAGAGTGCTACGATGAGGGCTTCCTCGTTACATTCTGGATGTGCTACAATGAAGTCCTTTCCACCTGTTTCTCCGACGATACGCGGATAACTTCGGAGGTTTTCGAGATTATTTGCAATATCTCTCCAAAGTTTTCTAAAGACGCCTGTGGAACCAGTGAAATGGATTCCAGCAAGATCTGGATGAGACATACAAATGTCTCCGACAACTGATGCTTTCCCTGGAATGAAGTTGATAACACCCGCAGGAAGTCCTGCATCCATCATAAGTTTCATGATTCTGTAATTTGAAACATATGAGTTTCTACTTGGCTTCCATACGCCAGTATTGCCCATGATAGCAGCGCATGATGGAAGGTTTCCAGCAATACTTGTGAAGTTGAAAGGGGTAATAGAAAACACGAACCCTTCCAGTGGTCGTATTTCGCTTTGATTCCATACGCCATCGGGGGAAATCGGCGGCTGGAGGTCTTCGTAAATTGAACGTGCATAGTCAACATTGAATCTCCAAAAATCAATCAACTCACAAGCAGAGTCGATTTCAGCTTGGTGGCATGTCTTCGATTGATTCAACATAGTTGATGCATTGATTTCTTGTCGACGTTCTCCAGCAAGCATTGTAGCAGCCTTTAGGAAAATCGCACCTCTCGCTTCCCACGGCATGGTCGACCATGCTTTGTGTGCCTGCAAAGAGGCATTGATCGCATCATGCACTTCTTGTTCTCCAGCAAGATGTACCCTTGCAAGAACGTGGCTGTGATTGTGAGGCATAACCTGTTCAACGATATTACCTGTCCAAACCTCTTTGCCATTGATAATGCAAGGAATCTCGATCACTTCTGCCATTTGTTTTGCAAGTTCTGCTTGCAATTCAACACGCTCATGAGAGCCAGGTAGGAAACCCATTACAGGTTCATTATTCGGGGTTGGTGGTTGAGCGATTCCATTGACCATAGGCAGTGGTGCGCTATTCACTCTTTCAACTCTACGTTGTAGATGTCTCAATCTGCGGTTTCGTACAAATGAGCGAGTTTCTTACGAACCTTGCTCAGTTTTGGCCCCACAACCATCTGGCAGTAACCTTGGGTTGGATTTCTTGCATAGTAATCATGGTGGTATACTTCTGCTACTATGAGATTCAACGCTGGTTCAATCGTTGTTACAATCGGGTCTTTGAAAGCCTCTTGAAAAGATTGAATAGATTCCTTTGCAATTCTCTCTTGGTCGTCGTTAAGTGGCATAATACAACTCCTATATTGTGTGCCAATGTCATTTCCTTGTCGATTTAATTGAGTTGGATCATGAACTGTGAAGAACACTTCGAGCAATGTCGAATATGAGATTATCTCTGGGTTGTACTCTATGATGACGATTTCGGCATATCCCGTTCTTCCACTACAAACTTCTTCGTAAGTTGGATTTGGTCGTTGGCCGCCTGCATACCCTGGCAATGCCGAGATGATACCTTTCATTCTCTTGTAAGCCCCTTCAACACACCAGAAGCATCCTCCGCCAAGTATTGCCTGTTCCATATTCATGCCACTTCAGATTCTCTTCATGAAGACTTGTATTGGAAATCGACTCCCTAATATTGATTTTATAATTATGATTAAGAACTGTCGACTGATATCTCTATCTCCATGCGACAAGATTCCGATACCACTGTGATTGTATGCCGACGAGACTTCGACCAAAACCGGGTTCTGTACACCTATGGTCGCAACTCAAAGGAGTTGAAAAATGACGGACTTGCTTTCTTGGGACCTGTGTTTGAGTCAATGATTGAACAAGCGAATCTCAAAGATGATGCCGAAGAGGTGGGCGTATTGGTCCACATGCGTACAAGGCCGATCGAAAAAGATGACCGTTGGTACAAAATTGACTTTGTTATGCAGGATGATGGCATGGCGTATTATTCGAATTTCGATGGACGTCTTCCAAACGAACTTGTCCACGTCGTTCCGTTGAGTGGAGGCTTGCCCCAATCGATGTATATTGCAGTTGATGCACTGGACGAAATAGCATATGCACATGCCGTCGATGCTGAAATTTTCGACGAGGAAAACGAGGTTGGTTTGCCTCAGGATCAAACCACACTCTCTGATTTTGGTTTGGAATTGTCGCCTGCCTTAGAATCTATAGAAGGCTCTGACGAAGAGGATGTCTTTGTCTTAGAGAAGAGAAAAAACCGTGCTTGGACTCTACCTCTTCCAGGACCGACGAGTAAAGCCACTGGGCGAAAGTGAGTGGGTTCTCCATACATGAATTGATAAACCAATTTACTTCGGCAATGTCATGGAATCTGTAACTGATCCAAAGCTATTGGAGAATCGTCTCTTCTACAAACTGGGTGAATTCACTTACGATTACAGAAAGAAGGTTCTGGTTTTTGGCATCTTGGCCTGTATTGCTATGGCTTCGCTTATTGCCATGGGGCCAAATTGGGCAGAGTCATGGGGCGTAGGTGAACATGAATCTGTGCAGGCTAGTGATCTTCGTGAAGATGCATTCATCGGCGAAGAAGAGGATGCAGAAGGTTTTGTCTTCCTTGTGTATCACGAATCTCTTGATGATTCTTCCCTAGAATGGCAAAATGCAGTAACCTCGGCTTTGGCAGATTGGGAAACGATGGATGACGTATCAATCGAATATTCATGGGATACTACTGGTGATGAGCGCACCGAATTTGTATACAACGGAGAAGATGGATTTTGGGCGAAAAACAGAGTCACAATAAATCTTGACCGCACCTCTGCCAAGTCTTTGTATGCGGATAATCACGAAACCATCGATATATCCAACGATTTCGAATCTTGGAAAACAGGCCAAATCGCCATCGACGTTACCTTCGACACAAGAATTCAGGACGACCTGATCACTGCTGAACTAATCTCTGGACCTTTGACACTCATCATTCTTGGAATTGTTTTCGGCACAATCATTGCTGCAATTTTACCTCTAGGGGTTGCAATATTGACTGTGATCTCTGCAATGGGTTTGACAATTTGGCTCTCGAACACAATGGAAGTCACACAATACGCAATCAACATCATCACACTTATTGGAATTGGTGTTTCTGTTGATTATTCTCTTTTCCTTGTCAATCGTTTCCGTGAAGAATTGAACAGAGGTAGAGACATTCGTACCTCTACAGCAATGACCGTTGCTACTGCTGGCAAAGCGGTCTTTTTCAGTGGGGTGACTGTTGCTATCGGATTGATGGGCATGCTGTTCTTCACAGGAACTGGTTTGCCGAGCCTTGGAATTGGAGGGACACTCGCCGTTTCAGTTGCAATGATTTTCTCAGTCATTGTGTTGCCTTCGGTATTGGCGATGCTTGGCCACAGAGTGTTTATTGGAAAAATAAAGTTCGCCTTTAGTACAGAAAATGATACTGGAGACGGGATCTGGGCGAAGATTGCTAAGACGGTCATGGAGCGTCCATGGGCAGTCCTTATACCAACCCTCGTCATTCTACTGGGCGCAGGCCTGCCGTTCCTACAAGCGGATTTCTCAATAGCGTCACGTGATGCTTTACCACCTGATGACGAAACGAGAGTTGGGTTTGAGCACATGGATGAAAAGTGGCCAGAAACTGCGGTCAATGCTGCTTTAGTAGTCATGGATTTCGATGGCCAAGACCCACTTGAAGAGTCCAATCTTAGAGCCATGCATCGTTGGA
>JBMZTB010000097.1:0-6604 GCA_049623485.1 Candidatus Poseidoniaceae archaeon | reverse complement strand
GGAGGATGGGAAGGACATCCATTCCTCAACCAATTCTCCAACATGGTTGATGAATATCAATTGCCTGTCGAAGTAATCGGTTCCCTTGTCGAGGGATTGATGGATGACCAAGCCGATGAAGTTCTAATCAAAAATGAACAAGAGTTGATTCAGTATGCCTACAAGGTTGCTGGAACGGTAGGACTTCTGATGTGCTGTGTACTGAACACGAGCAACCCTAGAGCAAAACCACATGCTGTAGATCTTGGAATTGGTATGCAACTTACCAACATCGCAAGGGACGTTGTAGTCGATGCAAAGATGGGACGCAGATATCTTCCAGGAAGTTGGGTAAACAACATGACACCTGAAGAGATTCTTGCTGCTGCAGAAAACCCGGAAGGGGAGGACGCTGCTCTAATCTCATCTGCTGTTAGAAGACTACTCAGCCTTGCTGAGGAATACTATGCTAGCGGACGTGTAGGTCTTTCCTATCTTCCTGCAAGAGCCCATTTCGCAATCGGAGTTGCTGCTAAGGTGTACCGACAAATCGGAATTCAATTACTGCGCTCAAAGCGCATGTGGTGGGGAGAAAAACAGGTCACATCAAAGGCTAGCAAGGCATTCTGTACCCTAAGAGCATCTTTTGGAATGTTCAGAAGATTCCCACACCCAAGAGGTAATCACAACACACAACTGCACACCTTCCTCAAACCTTACCAAAACCAAGGAGGAACGTGGGGATGACCATTGAAACCCATGTTATTGGCAATGGTTGTTCTGCAATGATGTTGGCAAGCAGAGCAGACGAATTAGAAGGACATAACATCACTCTAGTCAGGCCGGATGGTGCTCCGCCTGCAAAGGACCACATGCTAGGGTTTTGGAATACACCAGGCCTCAAATTCGCATCAAAGGTAGCTAGAGCATCTTGGTCTAACTGGTCAATTATTACCGATTCTGGAGAATACAAGATGTCCTCCAAGAGGTACTCTTACCACGCTATGCACAAGGAGAAATTCCTCGAATCATGTCTTGTCAAGGCAGACATGAACGATGTCAAAATCATCAGTGAAGATGAAGCAGCACAGAAGCGCCTCCCCAAGTTGACGTTTGATTCTCGCCCACCGAGAGCTAGCAGGAATGCGATGCTGCAACATTTCCTTGGCCAAGAGGTCATAGTTGACAAACCAGTTTTCGATGATTCCACTGCGATTTTGATGGACTTCAGAGTCGACCAATCTCACGGTATGCATTTCATCTATCTCCTTCCATTTTCACCAACTCAAGCTTTGGTTGAATCCACTCTTTTCAGTACCAAAGTTTTGGAAGAAGAATTCTATATCGATTCTATAAATCAATACCTGTCAAGCCATTATGGAGCAAGTGTGAAGAAAATTGCACACCAAGAAAAGGGAGTAATTCCAATGGGTAAACTCTCGCAACACGATACCAAAATACCTGGCCTTGGGGCTAATGCAGGAGCAATCAGACCTGCAAGTGGATACGCATTTGTATTCATGCATCAGCAAATCCACAGGGCTATCAAGAGAACAAAGAAAGGTAAGAGCCTGAGATTCAAACGCCCCCACAAAGCGGTAGATGTTTGGATGGATGGTGTACTCCTGACTGTGCTTAGACACTGGCCAAATCAAGGCCCAATCCTATTTGCACGCATGGCTGAAAGACTCACTGGAGATGAGTTCATTTCATTCATGAGCGGGAAAGCAAACTGGGGACTGAGAATGAAAGTGATCATGGCAATGCCAAAACTTCCATTCATTCGTGGTGCATCAAAGTTCATTCTAAGTAGGCCACTAAAGGTGATGTCATGAGCCTAGTAGATGCCCTAGCAGGCATCGATACTCTGAACCTAATTGCGCTAGGGGCTGTAGTTTTCATCGGACTTCCTCACGGAGCGATGGACGGTGCCCTTGCTGCACACTTTGGTTGGATGGAGAGCAAGAAGAAAGCAATTTCATTCCTACTTGGATACGTTGCTATGGCTGCTCTAGTCGTAGGTTTCTGGTTTATTGCACCAGCAATTAGTTTCATCATATTCCTTGCAATTAGCATGTTTCATTTCGGAAAAGGGGACGTCAGTGGCACTGACAAACAGTTCACATCAATTGAGAGTTTAGCTCGTGGTGGAATTGTAATCGCTGGAATAAGTCACTTCCATTCATCTGATGCGAATACGATATTCCAGGCACTGGTTGGCTCTGATACCGAACTGGTTTGGCTATTCTTGGATGCTGCACTAGCAATTACGATTGCATGCTGTGGAATGACACTGCTTACCAAAACAGGGGAGGAGCGTGGCAAGTTCTTTGGGGAAATCGCAGGACTTACGCTGACATTTGGAATCCTACCACCGCTTGTAGGATTCTCGATTTACTTCTGTCTGATTCACTCAATGAGGCACTTCGCATCCATGAGAGCAATGTTGGCCGACACTATTTCCAAGTTGCAGATTACGAGAACAACAGTCCTATTTTCAGCGATGTGTTGGGCGGTTGGACTAATTGTACTCGCCGAGCAATCAAGCAATGTTGGAGTTGAGCCTGCACTATTACAGGTTATTTTCATTGGATTAGCAGCGCTAACAGTGCCCCATATGATGCTAGTTGATGGCTACGTCGAATACCAAAAGTCGCAATCCTGATTCTCAAAAAGACACTCCAGATAGAGTGACCTCGGTCCATTTCAAACCATTTAATCACAAATTAACAAAGAAAAAAGAGTTAGTAATAATCTCCCTCCTTATGCCAATCTTCATGAACCCCTGACTGAGTCTTTGTTTCATGATGACAGTTCTTGACTTATTTTCTGGTTGTGGAGGGTTATCGGTAGGTTTTGAGCAAGCCGGATTCAAAGTCATTGCAGGGGTCGATTATGATGAAGCTGCACTGAACACATTCAAGCACAACCATCGTGGAAGTCATGCTATTCATCTTGATCTTAGTAAAGACGACGCAATGGAACAAATTCGAACGAGAATAGGTTATGAAACTCAAATTGACCTCATCGCAGGTGGCCCCCCTTGCCAAGGTTTTTCATTAACTGGCCCAAGAAAACTCAAGGATAAAAGAAACAAGCTTTACATGTCAATGTTGAGTGCTGTAAAAGAGTTTTCACCTTCAGCCTTTCTTATCGAAAACGTGCGTGGTATGGCAGGATTATATCAAGGCAAAGTGCTCAAAGATATCGTCACTCAATTCGATAAAGCAGGTTACAATGTCGAACATCGTATATTGAATGCAGCTGATTACGGAGTTCCGCAAGTACGCAACCGGTTGTTTATAGTTGGAATCAGAAAAGACATTGGAAACTTCGAATTTCCCGAATCCACACATAGACAGTCGGACTGGGTTACATGTGAAGAGGCGATTTCGGACCTACCTACTTTAGAGAACGATTTAGGTTCAAATGAATCAAAATATGAGGGAGCACCAATTTCTGATTTCCAACGAAAACTTCGGGGTTCGTGTAATGTCCTTTACAATCATTTGGGAACCAGGCACACTGAACTTGTCAAATCTGTTATCGCTCAAGTTCCAGAAGGTGGAAATCACAAAGATCTCCCGCCCGGTGTTGGCGAATCACGGAAATTCAACGAAGCCTGGACACGTTACCATAGTCAACGCCCATCAAGAACAATAGATACTGGGCACCGCAACCATTTCCATTACCGTTGGAATCGAGTACCCACAGTCCGTGAGAATGCGCGATTGCAATCGTTCAATGATGAATTTGAATTCCTTGGTACCAAAACCCAACAAAATCGGCAGGTTGGAAATGCCGTTCCACCTTTACTTGCTCGGGCACTTGGTAGACAAATCATGCTTACAATTAGTCCAGAATCATTCCGTGTAGTCATGCCATATATGTTTGAGTACAGTGATGTAGAGAATGTCAATGCTGAGGATTTACGCAAAGTAATCACATGGATTCAAAATCAATTCCAAACCCAAAGTGAACAATTGGAAGAAGTTATGCAAAGATTAGAGAAAATCGAATCTGAACTGACCCCCAGCAAAAAGAAGAGGGTTGCGAACGCCATTATTAAGGGTGTTTTTACAACAGCATTGGCGAATCTAGGGTGAAGTAAAATGCTCCGTGTCATCGACTTGTTTGCCGGATGTGGGGGTCTAACGGAAGGTTTCTTGTCAGATAATTTTGAATTCGTTGCTCATGTTGAATGGGACCGACATGCAAGCGAGGTACTCAAACATCGATTAAAACAGGTCAATCCAAATCATGCTGATGATTCTGTGATAAGATTTGATATCCAACGCTCCGATGAATTGTTTTCCGGTTTCGAGGATGATGAAAAATATGGCAGCCACCTTGGGCTTGATCATTTGGTAAATAATCAACCAATTGATATTGTCATTGGAGGGCCGCCCTGTCAAGCTTATTCAATAGCGGGTCGGATTCGTGATGAAAATGGAATGAAAGATGATTACAGAAATTTCCTGTTCGAATCATTTGTAAAAGTTCTTGAACGTTACAAGCCAAAAGCATTCATTTTCGAAAATGTAGTTGGAATGTTATCTGCAGCCCCTGGAGGAATCCCAATTGTTGATCGTATTCGCAAAGCATTTGATGGTGCAGGATACAGAACCGTTTCTGATTACAAACAGGCGGTTTTTGATATGTCAGAATATGGAGTGCCGCAATGCCGACGTCGTGTGATAATCCTTGGACTGCGAGAAGATTCATTTGATGATGCGGAAATCATACTGAAGAAATTCTACTCAAGAGAAGAGAAGGACTGCATGATTCCCCAACACCCCATAGTAACGGTTCAGGATGTTATTGGTGACCTGCCCGAATTATTCCCACTCAAGAAAACCATCCGTTACAATGGACGGAAGTTATCGCACAGGGGTGTCAATAACGAGTTCACTCAACATGAATCCCGGTTTCACAATTCAAGAGACATCGAAACCTTCCGAATGTTGACAGAAGATCTACGAGATGGAACCAATCTATACAATTCAATTGATGCAATTAAAACTCTCTACACTGAACGTACAGGCAAGAGTGCGAATGTGCACAAATACCACGTTATCCGACCCGACCAACCAGGGAATACAATCCCTGCACACTTGTACAAGGATGGTTTGAGACATATTCATTGGGACCCTGCTCAATGCCGTACAATTACCGTTAGAGAAGCGGCTTGTATCCAAGGATTCCCACGTGATTTTGAGTTCCCTGTTTCAATGGGCGCCGCTTACAAAATGATTGGTAACGCCGTCCCTCCTCCTTTTGCCAGGCTATTGGCTGATGCAATCCTCAAGATTCATTAGGAGTACTGAAGTTGTGATTACTTCTGTGGAACTGGAAAAAAATCTCGCTCTCATTCGTATGAGCCGCACAAGGCTGTTCGTTGACGAGGTTTTTTTGAACTTAATCATGAAGGTAAATTTTAGATACCATTGAGTTTGAATTGTAAATATGAGTTCTTTGGCTTGTGGAAAGATTCTGGGGACGCAAGAGCTCGGCTACAGGAACGGTATCCCCCGAGGTGGCGGTCCATACATCCTCATTTCTAAGAAGTTCATTCACTTATTTCCTCCACTTAGTAAGTTCGTAAGAAATGACCGATGTTTCATCGATGTAGTCTACAACGATGAACTGGATAAGGCAACTTGTGCATTCGTCTAC
This sequence comes from Candidatus Poseidoniaceae archaeon, assembly GCA_049623485.1. GTDB lineage: Archaea > Thermoplasmatota > Poseidoniia > Poseidoniales > Poseidoniaceae > MGIIa-L2. The sequence continues at coordinate 949 of JBMZTB010000097.1, read as the reverse complement.
CACAATGACAAACACATCGATAACCCAACAAGCGGGAGAGATGAATATCGACTCTATCTCAACAAAAGTATCCACCCAGAGGAGAGCGTGTTCAAACCCGATGACGTGGTTTTCTTTCGTAAAATTGAGAACGACAGCAATGAACCGTTGATCCATATCACCCACTTGCCGGATTATGACCGCTCAAGGTTAACTGAAATCGCACAACCAATCTCAAAAGATGCACGAAACAAGAATTTCATTGTCGATTCTTCACATTTACCGAGACTACCTTCATTCAACGATTTGAATTCCGTTTCGAAAATCGATCCGACACTGAGCACCCACACGAGTTCGGGAGGGGGAAGGAAAGGAACTGAAATGTCCCAAAGCCAATTTCGTTCCTTCTTAATGAACATGTATGAAAACAAATGCGCAATCTCTAGCGAAACTATCGCATATGGATCTCTCAATGCGTGTGAAGCTGCTCACATCCAACCAGATGCCCACGGAGGCCCAATGATGCCAGATAACGGCATTCTTCTCTCAAGAGATCTCCACTGGGCTTTTGACAATGGTATGTTCACAATTGAGGACGATGGTACAATTGTGGTCCATGATGAAATGAAGCACAATCATGAACTTGCCCAATACGACGGGGAACAGATACGTGAACCGATTGATGTCTTCAAATCGTTATCCCCAAGAAGCGACTATCTTCGTTGGCATCGCGACCATTTCTTTGGTAAATTCCTACGTGCACAAGCAAGATAGAAATGATTTTGAATTCACTACTGTATTGGTACCTTTGATATGAATTGAAATCAAAGAAACTCAGCGGTTGACCTTGTAGGTATGCAACTAAACGCAACCTAAGCACCTCTATCTTCAGAAAATATTCTCATAGACACTCATCACGGTGTGTCCTAGACCTATTTTAATCCAATTAAGCAGAAACACAGGGTAGCGT
>JBMZTB010000096.1:0-6610 GCA_049623485.1 Candidatus Poseidoniaceae archaeon | reverse complement strand
AGATGCACATCCTGGCCTTGCTCAAGACCAAACACTTGCGCATCTACTTTCACATGAACGAATGGGGCTTGTCGAGCAGCAATCGAATGGATGGAATCTAAAAGGAGTTGAATAAATGCCATATAGAGTAGTAATTACGAAACCTGGATCTCCATCCGTCTTAGATATTCAAGATATTGAGGTTCCAATTCCAGAGAGAAATGAAGTCTGTATTCGGGTTCATTTTGCAGGAATCAACTTCGCTGATACGCTCATGCGAATGGGTTTCTATCAACCAAGACCACCGTTTCCTTTCACTCCAGGGTACGAGGTTAGTGGAGTGATTCATGCACTAGGAAGTGATGTCGCAGGATTCCAAGTTGGGCAACGAGTTGTTGGAATGATGAGAACTGGAGGCCAAGCAACTCACGTTGTTACTGAAGTCAATCGGGTGATTCCTATTCCAGATGAAATGTCTCTCGAGGCTGCTGCATCAATGCCAGTCACCTACATTACAGCACATCACATGCTTCACCATCTTGGAAATCTAAAACCAACCGATACAGTTCTGATTCATGGCGGCGGTGGCGGTGTTGGAACGGCAGCTCTTCAACTCTGTAAATGGGCAGGTGTTGACAAGGTATGGTCAACTGCCTCTTCCGCCAAGAAAGAAATTATTCAATCCTATGGAGCGTCTGCAATCGATCGACATAACGAAGATTTTGTTGATTTAATTAAAACAGCAACAAATGGCAAAGGCGTTGATCACATTCTCGACCCGATTGGCGGCGAACATCTCAAACGAAGCCTGTCTGTTCTAGCCCATGGAGGGAAATTGTACACTTACGGGATGTCATCAGCAACTCCTTCTTCAAAACGTTCTCTTCTCAAAGCGTTCTTTGCTTTTCGAAAACGCCCTCGTTTCGATCCAATGAAAATGATGTCTCGTAATCAAGGCGTCTTCGGTGTCCATATGGGCACATGGCCTGATGAAGACGTTATGACCGAACAAATGGAACGCATTGTCAATGGAATTAAAGAAGGAGCTCTTGCTCCTGTAATTGATTCAGTGTTTGATGCACGTGATGTTGCAAAGGCTCACCAGCACATACATGATGGGAAAAATATCGGTAAAGTCTTGTTACGTTTTGAAGAATAGGAGGGATTGAAATCAAGGCATCAATGACTGGGTTTGACGTTCGTGCTGTTTCTCAAGAACTTGATTCTTGGGCAGGGGCTTATGTCAAAAAAGCCTACATGCCTCATTACGAACAAATTGTTCTTCGCATCAATCCAAAAGAATCTGACCAATTCGATTTGGTCATAGTTCGTGGACAACGCGTGTACACTTCCCAAAGAGATCGTCCAATGCCAATGACGCCTCCTTCATTTGCTATGGTTCTGCGAAAACATCTCAAAAATGCTCGATTGACAGGTGTTGAACAACTTGGCTTTGACCGAGTCCTCATGTTCAGATTTGATACCAAACATGGTAAACGCTCCCTGAGTGTTGAATTGTTTCGAGATGGGAATGTCATTTTGATGGATGAAGAAGATATCATTATCCAACCGCTTACCCATGCGAGTTATGCTGGAAGGACCATTAAGAAGGGAGAGTTGTACATTCCTCCACCTGCTGCGATGGATCCTTACACGCTAACTCCAAGTCTAATCGAAGAGATTTTTTCCGATTCAGAACGTGATTTAGTCTCAACCCTTGGAGGGAAGATCAATCTTGGTGGCGTTTATGCGAACGCTGTTTGTGAACGATCTGGGCTTGAACCAAACAGCCCATGTGCAGATGCAGATGCTGCTGTTGTACACGCGTCTTTGATGTATTTCTTAGAGGAATTAAAAACATCAAAACAAGGGTACCTCATCGTAAAACCGAATGAGGAACACACTCTCGAGGCACTGCGAATCATTGCTTCACAAGAAGAGCATGATGCTGCTGCAAACGGAGTGATTCGAGAAACAGCCAAAGAAGCAACGCCTCTTCTCTTACCGTCACATGAAAAGGCGACATACATCAAATATCCAACACTCACATCAACCATTGATGCTTGGAAAGGTCATCATGATGCAAATGCCTTGGCACGTCGAGAGCGAGAGAAACTCGATGCAGCAGCACCTGGACGTGGTCATTCAACAAATGTAGAACGGCTTGAGCGAAGGTTGATACAACAAGAAAAAGCATTGGAAGGATTTGCAAAGAAGATTGAGAAACAACAAGCGATTGGGCATGCTATTCAATCGAATTGGACGCATGTTGAAACCATCTTACAACAGGCGAATGAAGCATTAGAAACAAAGGGATGGGAAGCCATTCTCTCTGGATTGAAAGAGAACCCATGGGTTGATTCTGGCAATCCTGCTGATCGCACGATGATGGTTCGTCTTCCAGATGAGAATGGTGAACCAGGAAAGGTTTTCACGCTCTCTCTTGACGAAACAGTGCATCAAAATGCACAACGTTATTTCGCGTCGGCTCGGAAACAGAAGGACAAAACTTCAGGGGCGACGGCAGCCTTAGCAGATACAAAGCTACAATTCAAGCGAGCACAAAAGAAAGAAGCTAAACAGCAAGCGAGCGGACGACTTCAAACAGTTAGAAGAAGTAAACGTCTATGGTTCGAACAACATCGCTGGAGCATCATATCTGGAGGCCATTTATTGGTTGGAGGAAAAGATGCGAAAGGAAACGATTCCATTGTCAAGAAGCATCTTTCTGGTGGAGACATGTATCTCCACGCTGATCTTCATGGTGCACCGAGTTGTAGTTTGCGAGCAACGCAGGGATTTGCCATCGATGAAGAACCATATGGACAACTACCGCCAGGTGTTGCTTCCTATCGAATCGTCGATAAACTTGGAGACGAGCGAATCACAGACGAGAAATTGGAAGAAGCTGCTACACTCGCTCTTTGCTGGAGTCGAGCATGGAATGGTGGCGGCGCCCATGGAACCGTTTTTGCCGTAAAGCCTGCTCAAGTCTCTAAGTCTGCACAGACTGGAGAGTATGTAGGGAAGGGTGCGTTCATAGTGCGTGGACAGCGACAATGGTTCAAGGATTTAGATGTCCAAATGGCCGTTGGACTTGTTGCTATCAATGGAGTGCCATTGCTGCTAGGAGGGACCGTTTCAACCATCAAAGAGCGATGTGAACGATATGCTATCCTTTCACCGGGAAGGACGAAAAAAGAGGCCTTAGCAAATCGAATCTACAAAGCAACTGGATTACGAACTGATGACATCTTATCGATTCTTCCCGGACCTTCTGAGATTATTGAAGACGTTGGTATCTTTAGTCCGTTCCGTCAAGAGACTGAAGAAGAGTGATCATTCTTCATTCTCATTTCGAACAAAGACAGATGCTACAATTGTAAGAATCATCATCGTTTGAACCATCCCAATCGGGAATAGAAGCGTTTCAGATGCATCTTCAGAATCAGACTCATTGGCAATTCCCAAATCCGATATTGGATAATCATCTGCCTTGATCATAAACCAGTCGAGGTCTCTTGGCAAATCAGCTGTGAGATATTCATGTCCTTCTTGATTTACCAAGAAATCATCTTCGATCCGTACACCGAACCATCCATCGAGATAAATCCCTGGTTCAATGGTAATCGCATCCCATACTGCAAGTGGTTGCTGGTTGTACGAAAGCCCAAAGAGAGGATCATCTGTTCCACCAGAGAGCAAAGGTGGCTCATGAACACAAACTCCGTAACCGTGCCCAAGACTGTGAATGAAGTATTCTCCGTAACCTTGCTCTTCGATATGGGTTCGTGCAATGTCGTCAAGAGCCCATGCTGGAGTTCCTGCTTCGATAAGAGGGAAAGTCAAATTTTGAGCGTCATAAACAGCCATGTACACTTCAATAATGGTCTCATTGGTTGTTGGTCCAATGATATACGTACGAGTAACATCACTAACCCAATCATTTACTCTTGCACCTAAGTCAACAACGACGACATCGCCGATTTGAATAACCGTTGGACCAGCCCCGTGATTTTCAGGATCACCATGTGGAATTGCTCCATTTGAACCCGCAGCAACAATTGTATCAAAACTCGGCCAATCTGGATTTGAACCATTTTCAATCATGGCTCTATCGATTTCGTCCGCTACTTCTCGTTCGGTTAAAGTCTCACCCATAAGAACACGCCAAAGCATTTGCCTTGCTGTCTCTTGACCCACCTCTGCAAGCCGTGAAGCCTCTCGAATTGATTCGTCCTTATCTGGAGAAATGCCTGTTGGAGAAGGGAACTTTCCACTGAGCAAACGAGCCGCTTCAGTTTCACATGCAGTCGCTGTTGGTACAACGAGTACCAAGACGAGCAACACTCCAACTACCCAGCGCATGATTCAACCCAAGCACTCCGTAGCAATGAACCCAACGATGATTCAATGCGACAAACTTCATCCACGACGGACATACATTGCAACGGCATTTCCGCCACCGAGACAGAGTGTTACAATCCCTGATTCAACATCCAATCTCCTCATTACTCCAAGCATAGTAATCAGACAACGAGTTCCACTTGAGCCTAGCGGATGGCCAAGACTGACCGCCCCACCATGCAGATTGAATCGATCATGTGGGATCCCAACTTCTTGGGCAACTGCACATGATGCTGAAGCAAATGCTTCGTTATGTTCATACACATCAACATCCAATACATCGAGATTATTTCGCTCAAGTAAATTCTTGACTGCTGGAATTGGAGCACTCATGACACGTTCTGGCTCAACACCCGCAGTACAGTAATCTTCTATGGTTGCAATGATTTCCCATCCCTGTTTCTTTGCAAATGCTTCACTTGTTACAAGAACTGCGCTGGCTCCATCATTGAGTGTGCTTGCGTTTCCAGCAGTAACGATTCCATCCTTGTCAAAGACTGTTCGAAGTGTTGAGAGATGTTCAATTGTTGAATCCGCACGAATTCCCTCGTCTCGTTCCAAAAGGACTGGATCGCCGCGACGTTGAGGGATTTCGAGAGGGAAGGTCTCCCAGTCAAACCATCCTTCATCCCATGCAGTTGCAGCTTTTATGTGACTTTGAACTGAGAAGGAATCCGCTTGATCTCTAGTAATCGAGCATTCTCGGGCCACGACTTCTCCCGTGTTCCCCATATGCATATCGTTGTAAACGTCCCATAATCCATCATGAATCATTGAATCGACAAGTTTGGAGTCTCCCATTTTCTTTCCTTTTCGTTGACCCATGAGTAATTGTGGAGCATTGGACATGCTTTCCATTCCACCCGCAATAACGACATTGTGTTCCCCCATTCTGATGCTTGTTGCAGCGGTCATGACTGCCTTGAGAGAAGAGCCACAAACCATGTTGATGGTTACACAGGAAGTTGAAACTGGTAACCCTGCTCCAAGAGCAACCTGACGGGCTGGAGCCTGTCCTATTCCAGCCTGCAATACTTGCCCGATGAGAACTTCATCAATCATTCCAGAAGAAGGATCAATATTCATTCGTTGGCACAGTTCCTTTACTGTTGCAACACCTAAATCAACAGCACTCATTGAAGAGAGTGAACCCATAAATCGGCCGATAGGTGTTCTTGAGACGCCGCAAATGACAGCAGTGTGTTGACTCATGTATCTTGGAAACGAAGCGACCTCTTGAACATACGCATGCTCTTCTTTCGAGGTCACGAAAGCATTGATGAACTCAACCACGTGGCAGATACATGGGCAAATTCAAAACTGAACTTAAGACCACAAGAAATGCTGACCAAATGAGAGACATCGAAGTTGAAATCGACTTTACAAGCAACGCTCTAGCATCCATACTTTACCGACAAGGAGAAACTGTTGTTCTCGCATGTTGCACAAAAGAAGCACGTTTGCCGGGATGGTTTCCAAGAGATTCCACCAAAGGATGGGTTCATGCAGAATACTCACTCCTTCCTGGCTCTACAGATTCTCGATTTCGAAGAGAGCGCCGTGGTGCAAAAGGAAGAACACAAGAAATTGAACGACTTGTTGCTCGTTCACTAAGAGCGGGTGTTGACCTAGAGGAACTTGGTCCTGTTGCGCTCAACGTCGATTGTGATATTTTGAATGCTGATGGCGGAACACGCTGTGCTTCCATTACTGCAGCCAATCTAGCTCTTCGTCTTGGTATACGTCGTTTGATTGCGAATGGACAATGCCTTCCAAAGCATCTTCGCCCAACAGAAGAACAACGACGATCAGGTTGGAGCGCTCCTACATTATCTGCTGAAGAACAACATGAACACGAAATGCGTGTTTTGCCTCATGACGTTGCTGCAATTTCAGTTGGCCTTATCGACGGAAAAACCTACCTTGACCTAGATTATATTCTGGATTCAAATGCTGATGTTGACATGAATGTTGTCAAAATTAGTAATGGTTCATTCGTTGAAGTCCAAGGTACCGGCGAAGAAGCCACGTACCAACGTGAAGAACTTGAGGCGCTCTTGGATTGTGCGGAAATTGGCTTTGCTTCGCTCTTTGATATGCAAGCAAGTGTCTTAGATGGCCAAGAGTGAACAACGAAGACTTGAAATCCCACGCCACGTGGGCGACACGAAAGGGTTGGTAGCTTAGTTGGGAGAGCGCGGCACTGAAGATGCCGAGGTCGCCG
>JBMZTB010000095.1:0-6649 GCA_049623485.1 Candidatus Poseidoniaceae archaeon | reverse complement strand
GAATTGATTTATGGTTTACATGGGCTTTGCTGACCTTCATTTTCAATTACGTCCCGTATATTGGATCTCTTATAGCGACCGTTCCACCAATCATCCTTGGAATTATCATTTTGGATTCGTCCTTTTTGCTTATTCTAATGACAGTATTGTTGTTGATTAATCAACAAGTTTGGGGGAATATTATCGAAACAAAGTGGGCAGGCCGAGCTTTAGATCTCTCTCCAGTATTGTTGCTTCTTGTTACGGCATTTTCGTTCTGGGTTTGGGGTATTATTGGCATGATTCTTGCAATACCATTCACCGTTATTATCAAGATTGTTCTTGAAAACATCGAACCTACAAGACCTATTGCAATTCTGTTGTCAGAGCGGGCACCATCCATAGATGAGGCTTGGAGAGACGCGATGAAGGATGGGCGAATCTCCAACCATGAAAGCCGCTCACTTGATGAATTACAGCGCGTTTTAGGTCTAACCGATACCGCGATGGCCAAAGTCGGTGCAAAGCATGCAATAGAGCGTAGTCTCCGAAGAAATAGAATAACACCTGAACAATACACATACGTAGAAACTGCTGCCGAGATGCTTCCAGATGACAGTTATGGTCTTCAATTGAACAGCTTCAACTTAGAATCTGGAAGGTTAACAAAGAACAATCGTGTTGTTCTCGAGCGAATTCTAAACGCCATTGATGAAGAGGAATAATCAGAGAATCTCTGTAAGTATCTTCTCTAGTTCTGTGTTGATCATCAGAATGAGAGTTCCGAATTCAGGTGGAATGTTAGGGTCCTCATAGAGTTCCTCAAGTTTTGATTGAGACATCGCAATCCGAACGTCGAGTTTCTTCCCTTTGTTCAATAACCAGTTGTCGCAGGTCTCCTTTGCTTGCTTGCGAATGTTACGAGGTACCTTAGGGTCATCAATTTGGTTAATGACAGTCGCTACTTGCTGTAGTCGTGTTTCTACGTCCATAATGTCATCTCCACGGAAAACCGCTCTGCTCTTATCTTGTTGTGGGCCGTCTTTAAGTTCATTGGCGACATGGGCAATACAATGGATGTCGATTCAGACCTCATTCTTGGTTGGACAAGGCTTGGTGTCCTCATGGTTTGTATGGGCTGGGCTGCTTGGTTTGATCATAAAGAACGAAGAGTTTCTAACCAACATTGGATTGTTTGGGCAAAGCCAGTGATCTTCATTTGGTCTCTTGATTTATTGATACAAGGAGCACATTGGAGCATCTGGTTAACCGCCTCAGCAATCATCGCATATGCAAGTGGTTCAGTCATAGGACGGCCAACACTGAAAGATGCAAAAGCAGGAAATCGAATGGATCAGATGGTTCTTGCCTGGTATCTCATCTCAATAATTGGCCTAATTGCTGGTGCAGTGCATTTCTCTTCAAGTCACCCTCTTGATGTTCTCTTAGGGGATGTCACAGGCGATGCTGCTTTGTGGTGGGCCTACATAGGGGCTCTCTTTGTTCTCTTCATCATTGATTTGGCATGGAGGATGCGTTTTATCCACGGGGGTGCTGATGCAAAGGCCTTGATGTGGGTGACTCTGCTCTTCCCCTCTTGGTCAGAACTACCAGTGCATTCGGAAGGGCATATGGATGAACTAATTCTCAATCTTCCTCCATCGCTTAGTTTACTTATTTGGGGAGGATTATTCTTTGTTCTGATTCCTTTCATCTTACTCGTCCGAAATCTTGTATCCGGGAACATCCGCTCTTTTTCTGACCTAACCATGGCTTGGATTTCGTTATCAGTTCCACTTTCAACTGCTGAAAATAGGCATGCTTGGATCTTAACAGATACAATGGAATTACCGACGGGGGAATTGAAAATCTATCACAGAAGAAGGGCTCCTCGTCAATCTCCATCAAATGATGAGGTTCGTGAACATATAGAAAAATTAGAAAATGAAGGAGTCCAAAATGTATGGGTCAGTTTGAAACTGCCCTTATTGCTCTTCTTATGGCCAGCAATACTACCATTGTGGTTGTTCGGTGACCCAATGGCACTGGTTCTCCCAGTGCTATTGCCTTGAGATCAAACACCCTTTCGTTCCATGTTTTTGGGACGCAGTCCCTTGTAGCTGCACTTTCGACAGCGTGCGGCTCGCCAAGCATTACGAGCATTACATTTCATGCAAATCTTAACACGAAGCAAGCGGTCTTCTGCTTCAGGGAATCTAGCCATGACGTTGCGACCCACTTCCTCTATTTAATCGCAACCACATAATCGGACAATACTAGATGCCATCTTTGAAACCCTATTGACCCATGCGAGTGTTATGCGCATCGTGAGGTTGCCTGGCATTCATCATGATGCGAATGCAACCCTCCTGATCGGCAATAATTCGGCTGTGTTGATTGATTCTGGTACTGCTTGGTATCAATTGATACAGGAAGAACGAATCAGAGGCCAACTAGGGGAATCTATCTCGCTGAGTAAAATCATTCTGACCTCGAGGAGATATCCCTTCAGTGGTGGTGCAAAAGCCCTCTCCGAGTCCTTCGAAATACCAGTTTTCATCCATGAATCAGCTCAATTATCGCTTGAAAGTGGTGATTTTTTTACAACATGGGCAAATCGTTATGATTCTGATATGCCCGTTTTATCCACAGAGCCAATCGATTTCTCTGAACCAATCAGCTTAGATGACTCGATTATCGAATTGCTTGAAACTCCTGGACCAAGTTCAGATAACATTTCAATTCACATTCCTTCTGCAAAGACGGTCATAGCAGGAGCCTTGATCCCACGAGCAGATCGTCCATTCCGATGGGATGTGCCGACGGGCAATCTCATACAAGGGATTGAAAGTTTACGATTAATACAATCGTTACGTCCTGCAAAGTTGGTCCCAATGCATGGTCCAATCCTGCAAGGGGAAGAGCACATATTCTCTACCATTGAACGTCATTGTGAAGCTTTGGAAAGGATTGCTTCCAATGATGGAGTTACTCCAAGGGCTTGGCCTCGCTCCGCACCAACGTCCTTATGGTGTGACCCAGTTCCTTCTTGGCCAAGAACAGAAAAAGAACGAACGGATTAATTCATACTCCTGCCATCAGACGAACCTGTGATTCAGCACGGTCTCTTTGCTCCTCGAGTTTTTGTCTTTCCCTGAGTCTACGTAGCATGGTGTTTTCTCCAAACGATGTAGAAGCATCATGTGATTTTTGCAGGAGTCCATTTCGCTCAAATGTGCACTGTTCCCATCCAGATTGAATACGTATTGAATTCCGTTCACTTCGTATCGAAGAGATCGATCTGTTGGTTTCAAACAAGAGGTGTGGATTTGATTCACTATCAAGCCGCCAAATTTTACCTGCCGCATCAGCGATTAAAAGAGCCAGGTTTTCATCCGAATCTAAGCACATTGCTCGCAGTGCAGAATCACTGATGGAAACACTTCTTTCCAAAGCCAAGTCTGGAACAGTGAGGATGTGAAGGTGGCCTTTTCCATCACCAACAAACATTTTCTCAACATGTCCATCATCATTCTGCATTCCTAAAATAACGGTGGCAATACAATGAAGGCGGAGTGTTCTTCTATTTTGTTTCGTTTCCCAAACAATCATTCCATCATCCATTGCGATGCAAGTTCCTTGGTTAGTGACGAGACTTCGAACGGGTGTTCTTTGGTTACGCATACCTTGCTACTGAGTGCAGACGGTATTGTTGCTTTATGATAAGTGTAAATGAAAAGTGAAAGTGAACATCAGTACATGTCATCATTCTTGTTTTCCTTCTTCCATGATCGGTAGCAGGATTTGCAAACCCGGACACGTCCCTTGGTTGAACCGAAGTTTCCACTCCCCCACATTTCTGTAGCATCATCAAAAGATAAGGATCTTCCACCTAACTTTTTGTCAGCCCACTTTTCACAAGATTTGACAGCACATGGCGTTTCACCATCGTTCTTCTTTGCTTTTGATTTGTCATCTTTACCAGAATCAGCCTTGGTCTTGCGTGCTCGTGCTTTGAAGCCCATGCTTGACCCTGTGATTGCCTATTCATCAACTTTAGGTTCTCATTGCTGGGAACCTTTGCTAAGTTGAGAGAGCAACCCTTCTATGAGGCGCAGCAACCCTCGAAGGGTGACTTCGGATACATTTGCAATTGAACAGATGTCCGATTGTGTTCTTGGAGATCCAGATTCATTGGCGGCTTTGTAAATCAGTGCCGCAGCAACACCCATTGGCTTCTTGCCTTGCCAAACATCCTCATGTGGTTTAATCAATGACCAAAGGTGCAATACTTGTGTTCTCAATTGAGGTGGAAGTTCGAGCTTCGACATGAATGGGTCAAAATATTGATCTGGTGAACTGATAGAGTGCATGTTTAGCATTCTCGATACCTGTCTGATCAATCGAGAGAGTTCTTTTTCTTCGATACTGAACTGCTCGGCAATATCTGGAATCTGACGTGGCATGTTCTCTTCACGAGCGACTAGATATGTGCACGCTGCAGATACACCTGCAATCGAGCGGCCTGTAACGTAGCCTTTGTCTGAAAGGCGTCGATACAATCGAGCAGCTTCTTCTTGGAGGGCCTTTGGCAATTGAGAGCGATCTCGGATGAATTGATTTGCTTTCACAAGATTTCTCTCTCTGCTCTTTCGAGTTTTGGAACGTTCATCGATGATTCGGCGTCGGCGCCATTCACGGCGGCTTTGGCTTGAGATACCCAAGCGACTCGCAGAGCCCGAGTTTAGATCTTTGATGTCTATGGTTGTGTTCAAACCCTTGTCAGCAAGTGTATACGTCATCGGGGCACCTACACGAGAACGGTCTTCTCCTTTGTCTCTCTTCGTCCATTCAGCACCTGGATCGGGTACATTTTCTTCGACGACAAGACCGCAACTGTTGCATGTAACTTCGCCTCTTGAGATGTCGAGACTCCAGTCAACAGCTGCACATTCTTCGCATGGGCTCGTATGTCCTTCGAGGACTCTTCTTTCTTGATTGTTGTCGCTTGGTTTCTTTCCGTAACTTGCACTCATCTTCTCAACCTCAGGTTTACTAATAGTATAGATTAGTATTTAAATCTTTGTATTAGATGTATCAGTATTTATGCCTCGGAACGTCCTTTTTACAGCGAATGTAAACACGTTCGTTGACAGTAGTTAGAAGATTGAACGACAGTATATGAACATGTGTTCAAAATACCCACTATGTCCCAAATGAATTGACAGAATCAGAGGGCATAGTTCAAGGACGTTCTTATACGACATGAGTTTGATTGAGATGCCAACAACCGTAATTTTAGGAGCGCAATGGGGCGATGAAGGGAAAGGGAAACTCGTCGACAGACTTGCTGAAAAAGCGTCCTGGGTTGCTCGGTTCCAAGGTGGCAACAATGCAGGACATACCGTTGTAATAGGTGATCGTGTCCTTAAGTTCCATCTTCTTCCATCAGGAATTACGCGTCAGGAATGTTCACTCATCCTTGGGGATGGAATGGTCATCGACCCATGGGTTCTAAATTCTGAACTAGAAAATTGGATTGAAACAGGTGGCGATGATCCTAAAGGCAATCGTCTGTTTGTATCCGAGCGAGCTCATATCATCCTTCCTTATCACAGAGCAATGGATAGTCTCGACAAAACAATTGGAACAACTGGCCGTGGAATTGGTCCTGCGTATTCAGATAAAATCAATCGAATTGGTCTTAGATTTGGCGACCTTGCAGAAATTGTGAACGATTCATCTTGGGCACATTCAGCAACCGAGCGAATGAATCGTTCCCTTGAAGCAGCAGGCTCTGAAGTTCGCATAGATGTTCAATCCTTACAGAATGAAATTCAATGGATTCATGGAATTTATGAATCGAGTATTGCCAATACTGGCTTGATGCTTGATAATGCTCTGAAACTCAATGAGCACATCATCCTTGAAGGTGCTCAAGGATGTCTTCTTGATATTGACCAAGGAACCTTCCCATACGTTACTTCATCAGTTACTTCAAGAGGAAATGCGACTCATGGCGCAGGGATTCATCCAGGCCATGTTAGTGATGTTATCGGGATTACAAAGGCATACATCACCCGTGTTGGAAACGGAGCAATGCCGACCGAACTCGAAGATGCAGCAGGCGATCATCTCGGCACAGTAGGTCATGAATTTGGAACCACGACTGGCCGAAAACGTCGGTGTGGCTGGTTTGATGCTGTGGTCATGCGTCATGCGCATCGAATCAATGGATTCACTTCACTTGCCTTGACCAAACTTGACGTTCTCGGGGGCCTTGATGAACTCAAGATATGCATTGCTTACGAATTGGATGGCGCTGAAATTACTGAAATGCCGAGTAGTGCATCAGCTCTTGCTCGTTGTAAACCGATTTACATGACCGTTCCTGGATTTGAATCCAAGACTCTCGAAGAATGGCTCGTTGTTGCTCGCCATGCAAATGAAAACGGTCTTGGAATTTCAACACTACCGCAAGCTGCTCAAGATTATGTTCGTCAACTTGAATCCATACTTGGTATCCCTTGTTCGAGTGTTGGTGTTGGTCCCGATCGAGATGCAACCATCGATTGTAACTGAACATATTGAATGAAACACTCAAAAGGAAGCGTTCACACGGTCGGCTACAGGGGCGCTTAGCTCAGTTGGAAGAGCGTCTGGTTTGCAA
>JBMZTB010000094.1:0-6726 GCA_049623485.1 Candidatus Poseidoniaceae archaeon | reverse complement strand
GCTTGTGTTTTCGAGTAATGACGGTCACTTTGTGTCCGCGTTGCGCCATATGGCCAGCAAGGTGGTAGACGACAGAACCCATTCCACCCCACCGTGGAGGGTACTCACCAGAGACCATCACGATGTGCATGATTGCTCCAATCGATAATGTTGTTTCAAACTAACGTGAGGAATCTGTCTTTAAGAAGTAAATGACGACATCATGAGGCGTAAGGATATGCAATCCGTTTTCGAGTATTTTTGTTACTTCAGGAGCACCCCCATACTCTAGCCATGTTTCTTTATCAAACTCAAACAAAACTGCTTCGCAACCGGAGTTGAAGATTGAAACCACATATTCAATTGAATCCGAAGGTGAAAAAATTGGAGGCGGCAGGAGCATGAGGTTCTCTTTGATCATCTCTTGGTAATTCTGAAATGTAGGATGGTTGGAGTATCTCCCCAAATAGAGGTTTTTCATCGCTTCGCGAAGTCTGATTGAGCCAATGCATCTTCCACTATCTTTGCAATAAACAGGTTGATTATCGAAGCCTTTTCTAGCCATCGTTTCGATGACATCCTTGACCTTGGATGTTGTAAAGACACCATGTACATCATTATCGTTGATTGGTTTGCGTGGTGTCCCAACAACTGATTCTGAAACATATTCAACTTCCAGAATTGGATGAGAATATGCCAAGACCTCTGCAATGTTTGCCATCTGGGTGTTAAGCAAAATAGTTCTCAGTGCGTTGAGGAACGATGCACCAGGATCTGTTTCAATGTCAACCCAAGAGTGTGGCTTTTTGTGTGGTATTGATTTCAACGCGTGTTTTTCCTTCAAGCTAAAATTGAATGGGTTTTCTATCGAATTCTTTACAGCAGCTGCGTAGTCATTTAATCTTTGAGTCAATGCTGTCGAATACGCTTTCTTTAGAGAATCTAGAGTAGTATGATTCTTTATCGGGACTGTGTATTCTGCTGTTTCTGTACGGAATTCATCGAGTTTTCGTTTCATATTTTTGGTCATTTGCTTGGCAATTTCAGCCCTCTGTTCTTCGGAATTTAATTTTCCGAAATCAGTTTCAGAATATTTCCCTTGAGCAACAAATTCGATCGGGGATTCAAAGCAGAGTACATCCTGCAACGTTTTGTCTATTTCATCGAACATAGGGTATCTGTTACTTGCATGGTGCTCATTAAGGTGTTTCAGTGCATCCTCCTTTGCACTAAATAACTCAAATGTGGGTTTTGAGAAGTTCGAGTACTTTATGATACACCAACCCATTTTTGGAACAATTTTTACACCTCCTCGTGAAGAATGGAATGCCAATTCTTCGCACAACTTCGTTACTGTTGAATTGTATTCATCAGCATTTTTTCCTCTTAACAAATTGTAAACCTCTGAACGGTTGTTGGAAATATGAATCTCATCACTCATTTTTTCACCTCATGAAATCAAATATATGTCATCGCTATCTTCACTAGATATGGCTTCGAATACAACTTTTGGCGTTTGTGATCCGAATTTCTCTATCCTAGTTTGTAACTTGAATATGGCTGCTTCAGTAGCCTTTGAATCCTCTTTCTTTTGTCTTGGTTTTAGAGGTGTTTTGAGGGCCTTGGTGACTAGGGATTGGAGATGTGAACCACCTGTTGGGCTTTGATGTGTTGAGAAGAAAGTTTTTGTGACAATGGCGTGAAGAGAATCAACGTGATTTGGATGGCTTCCAAATGCATCATGAACGGACCATATCATACCTGCACCACATTCATTTGAAAATTCCTCAATAAAATCGCGCATGTGGCCTGCATCAATTGAGTGTACGAAATTAGGAGGTAAGCCTCTTTTCTCTTTACCAGCATCCCTTTTTTCAGATTGGAGGAGTATAGAAAAGCGAATCTGCTCGCTTAGATTCGTTCCTACCCAAGGCATTGTTGAACGAGGTTTTGTTTTCGTATGAACAATATTCCGAATTGTTGAACCATCATTCAACACCCATGTGGTGTAGTTTGGCTCCTCCAACGCTTGAGAGACAAGCAAGCGACTGCTTTCCAGTGTGTCTTTAAGTTCAGAATGCCCTCCAAGTACTTCGTCAATCGCTCCAACGAAGGATTTGATGATGGCTTTGGCAACATCTTGTTGCTTATGTCGGGGTATTCTATCTCTTAATTCTCCTAATGTGGAATTAGGATGTGCAATCATTTTGTAGATGAGGAACTTACTTCGATCATTTTCTTCAGGGTATTCATCCCATATTTGTCTCTCTTCTTCAGGAGAGAGTTCAGACATGTCTTCGGGATTAAATGGAGCCCACTCAAGTATACCAGATTGTTCCTTGTTGTGAGTCAATAGCGTCGAATGGATACGATCAGGTTTGCTTCCGTATCCAATGGTCATAACCGGTTTCTTTGCAATAGAACGATCGAGTGCAGTATCCATTATTTTGTCGAGGAGCTCCCCTTGAATTCCCATTGCCAAGAATGGGTTTTCGTTTCCCCACATTTCACGAACGCAATCGGCAACCTTCGCGTAGACGTCTGATGGTAAATTACTCTCATTCGGAAGAACATTCACAGCCTTTGCCATTTCACTATCCTGAGTCAGAATCGCTGCATGCTGATAGATGTTTGAGGATGCATCGAGAACAATTGGTATCGATACTGCTGGTGATTTGTTACCGTTGTTAAATTCATTTAATGCTGCGACATATGCTTGAGAGATAGCGAGTCTTTGGAAACCTTCAGCCTTCTTTCGAAATACGTCTCCTTCCGCCCAAATTGACTGATTGGCCAATGGATTGTCGACTACCGCAGTCAAGACTCGTAATAGGAGTTGATTCATTTCAGGATTTTCAAAGACCGCATCGATATTTTTCCATGACTTTGTGGCTAGTTTTTGTTGTATGTCATTCCAAACTGAGCAGTCTTGTTGACTCAGTTCGATTTCATCCCACAGGAATTTTCCATGTTCATTAAACTCAATCTGTTGAGGTTTACGGCCTTCGTAAATACGCCCAATTGCTCTCCTCATCCACTTCCAGCCTGATTCATTGAGGTTCTCTTTTTCTCCGAAAAGGAGCAAACCACGGGAGAGGTCATCTCCTTGGGGCGAGAGAAGATTCGAGCAAGGATACATTCGTCCTCTCCAATCAAAACACCAAGCATGCCAGAATTGTTTAGCTTCACTTTGCACTATGTCTGACGCTATCCACATTGTTTCCATCCATTCAGCGATTTGACTGAACGAAAATTCGGGAAATTTCCCATTGTAATCGATCTGATAGCCATATCTTGATTCATTGATTTGTATTTTTGTGACAAATTCACCAACCTGCCCGTACAACATTTTCATGCATGTATTAGTGATTCGTTCGTTGATTTTCCAACTCGTTTGTTGCAAACGGTTAATGTTCGATATTGCTGCCTCTGATGGTTCAAATCTCTTTATCCTGAACATCTCATCATTGTTGTTGTTTCGAATGAGTGGGTTTTTGATTTGACCAGCTTGTGTTAGGTATCCTCCACCGTGTTGAGCCTTGGTTCGCTGGAGTGGGGGGATAAACATCGGATCAATTCTATCCGTTTGGAAATGTTGGAGTAACGAGCCTCCAGTACGGATGTTGTTGTCCAAATCAAGGTGGTTGAATTTAGCAAAAAGTTTGTCTTTGAATGAGCCTCTGAACATTACATTCCACATTTTATGTTTCGATTTACTCTTCTCATCATCGTTGTTGTCCGGAGTAATCTTTCGGATCTTGACAATTGTACCGAGTTCTACAATGACAAGAAGTAATTGTGCGGCGAGTTCCTTTGCCCATTTGAGTTGCTCTTGTTCTGGATAATGTGTTTGCTCAAAGAATATTGAAGGCTTGAGCCGAGTTAGTTCCGTTGCCATTTTATTGATAACGATCATTGATAAAGCATTCAAGCTGTCTTTTAGGCTATTATCAGATTCTATAAACGCAATTCGCTCACCATTTGGAAGATTGAACGTCATATCGATTTGATGTTCTTCACTTCCAACGAATGGGAAACATGCTTGAAACGCCCCTGAAATCGCTGCTCTGTGGCGTCTTTTCGCAAATCGATTTTGGTCGACAAAACCTGCCCTCAACTGGATTTTCCCCTCCTTTCTCAATCGAGCCGCTTTGATGATTGCCTTATTTACATACTGAGAATCTTCTGGACAATGGATTATTGCGTTCAAAAATCGATCGAGTTTACCATGTCGTATGTCTGACAACATCTTGTGTGCTATGAGTCCCTCAGTCTCGTCAACGTATGGAGAATGATCAAAAGTTTCTTCCTGAGTCGGCAAATCGAAGTCTAGAATTTTTCCAGTAAACAACCTACTTGACTGTGCGGTTTTGGAGTTCAGAAGCGATGAAATCAGGGCACTTAGAGCACTTTTCGAGATGTTTTCAAAGTAACGGGAAGGTGAATTTTTTTCTAAATGGCCTGGAGTAAACAGCCACAAATCTTCTCCGCAGGAAGGGCAACTGCTGCTTTCATTTGCACAATAATTGAGATGTGCCATTGTGTTGTACAGATCCTTGTCATGATGAAAAGCTCCGTCGAGTTCATCTTGGGTAAATTGTTCGGATTTTTCAAATTCGTTTGAGTCAAACAAATCGTATTTCTGGGAAAAAGCTTCTCTGGCTTTTGCGAAATTAACCCAACGTTCTTCCATTATTGGACTCAGACTGATAATCTCTGCAACTACCTTTTCAGAATTATCAGCAAGGGGTTTGAGAAGTTTCTTTGTGCGGTTCCAAAGTTTCCAATCGTTTGAGGAGGAGGTCCGGTCGACGTTGTGATTGCATTTTGGACAAGGAACGGTCCGATCCCAATTTTTGACTTCATCCCATGATTGGAATTTATCTGTTTTTGAAGCCCAATCCCGTGGACGCCGTTCCATCCAAATCTCGTTGAGTCGTTCGGCGAGTTGTTTGGATTCATTCCCGATGAATTCACGAAATATAGCATTGATGTCTGATTGATATTGAATCCCTTGCTCTGCAAGAAATTCACTGAATTGGTTGCTTACAACGGACTGCGCATCTTCTTGTTCATGGAAGAAACCAATGGCATATCGAGATTCAGATCGCAGCTGCATCTCATATGCATGTTTGGAAATTGTGGCATCTGCTCCCATAACGTTCTTTCTTGTTGGCTCGGACTCTATATTTGTTCTTGCGCGGGACATTCTATCTATACTCGATACATCCTCAAATTTACATTATTTTGTTTAAAAAAAATTTTATTTTGTAAATTTACAATTCAATCAACTAGAGATGTCCAACCAGCCTCTCTTGGAAACCTGTGTCAAACGTATACAAAACCACATACTGAATCAGTCCGAAAACATCGAGTACCTCGGGATGCGGATGGATGACCCTTCGTGGTCGATCCGTCACGAAGGCGAGTCGCTCTTTTCGATATTTATGAGTCTGATCAAGCTCATCGAGCAGGCTTTTCAAGCTGGACTTGATGAAGAAAAAGCAATTGGCGTTCCTGTTTTTACGAGTTATTCAGCCTCATTCACGAACCTGCTCAGCGATATTGTTGATATCGTCGGTGGGAAGGACTTTGAAAATGCATCGAAACTCTTTGATGCATGTTCATTGTTGAAAACAAACAATTCCCGATTCCGCAATCGGCCTGATGAGTCAATGGAGAAATACAGATACACATTCTCGAAACTAACACTCGCTGATGTCCTCGTCATGGATTACGATATGTCTGCCCATCCAATGTTTACGATTCCATTCCAATCGATGCTCAACAACAACCAGGAGATGAAAGATGAGTACGTTGCAATAGCGAGATTGTTATTGAAACGACGTGCCATCACCAAAGACATGTTTGCGACTCTTCCCATTCCACGAGGTTTGAGCGAACGTGGTGGGGTCTAGAGGAGGCAGAAGGATGAGTAAAGTCAGCGAAGATGAGGCATATTACAAACTTGCTCAAGCAGGAGAATTTATTCGAAAAATCGAGAATGACAAAGAATTGCTTGGATTAATCAAAATGATGATCGAGAACGGTCTCACGGAACAAGCTCCGGTCACGGCAATGTGGGATGCTGTCAAAGGCTTACTGAGCATGATCGGAATCCAAATCAACAAACCAAGTGAGCCGATTGGTGACATAAGAGAGTTGACCACCGCTGAAATCGACTTCCGGAGAGAACACTGGGAATGCAGAGATCCATACCATTACTATCGTGATGGTGTAAAACACTGTACAGAATGTGGGAAGTGTGGACATCGTAAGGGCGATTCCTCACATCCCTGCAAGTGTGGTGCATGCCACACAGAATATACGGGAGAAAAATGTCCTAGGTGTGGCAAGTAATCACATCGTAGTCCCGTATTTGGAATGATTTTGTCTTGGAAAGGTGAGCTGAAAATGAGTTTTACAGAATTTGTTGTAATAATAGGTGAAGGAATTTACCTTCTTTTTCTTGGATCTTTTGTCGTGGGAATGATTCTCGGAATCTTGGTTCCAATATGCCTGCTCGTATTTCCAAAGACGACGTTGAACTGTCTAGAACGATTGCTACGTTACAATATCGAATGCAATGAATTCACGTTACAGCATCTGAAAAATGAATAAAAATCCTCCAAATGGGTTGATTTTTTCTCAACTCTGAAAATACGAAATGGCAATGAATATATGGTGATGATATGAACGATGAAAACAATACAACTGTGAAGATGAATACTCCTATCGGAGAAATAA
>JBMZTB010000093.1:0-6932 GCA_049623485.1 Candidatus Poseidoniaceae archaeon | reverse complement strand
TCGTTGACTCAGTATTTAGGCGAGTTAATTTAGAACATCACAATCTACTTGAGCGCGAAATCGTATCATAGGCACTTGATTTCATACTCTGGTACTGTGAAGTTCCAATCATAGCATGATCAACATCTTCCTCATTCTTTCCTGCACCAGATCGAGTCATGTTTGCTGTTCCTTTGAGAACAAAAATTGGGGAAATGAGCGTTTTCTTGTGCATTGAGCGTTTGTGTTCATCCTCGTCGACAATCTCTCGCGAGAGCACCTCGATGTTTGCTTTTCCAGAAGATTTCTTGAGTGTGTTTACAAAATTCCGAACGGCTACATTGTTCCGTTTATTGTAAACTCGCTTATCGATACATAATTGAATTTTGAATCCCCTTAGTGCCAACCAGCCAAGCATATCGGAAAGGGAGTTGAGCGGCCCTGCTCCATCGATTTTGGCTTGGGAGCGCAAGGCTTCCAGTAGTTGAGGGGCTAAACCAATATCGTCGAATGTTACATCACGAGCATCATAATAGACCAGTTGAATCAACTTCTCTCTGCCATCAAGTGCACCTCGCATGTCGAGATACGCATTCAAGAGTAAATCAAACCACAATAGACGTTTGAAAGCCATGGAAGGCATTCCCATTGCAACACCTTGATTCGGCATTGTCTGCCGTAAACCAACGAGATCGGATTGCCGAATAATCATTCGAATCCCATCATCAGGATTATTCCTATCAATATCGATACCAATTGTCCAAGGTAGCATAACCGAGCGTATTCTACCTCGAGTGCTATCAAGCGCTATGGAGTGCAAATCACCCAGCTGCAAACCTGAACTCCCATCGAGGAGTGAATTGGGCTTCATGTCAAGATATTCGTCAGAATTCGCTCGTACGATTCGGAACCATTCATTCATAATTCCCTTGTCAAGATAATCCATACCCGAATATCCGCCTTGAACAATATCAATTCGTTGAACACATTCAGGACATCCATTCCAACAAATCTTTGTTGAACGAGTCACGTCATCAGATTCCTCTGCAATCTCAAGCGCAAGTTCTCTCCTCATGGTGTGATAAAGTGGCAATTTCCAACCATCTTTCGGCCCTGAGAGATTGAGTTGATTCCAGACAGATTTCCCAACTGAATAGATTTCCTTTCCAAACATTGTATAATCAACGAGGCTCTTATGCAAGAGGGTGTCTTCTCCGTCAGTGCGATGATATTCTAGGCCAAGGATGTCACAATGGTGTTGTGGACATGGTAGGATGATTTCCTCAAGTGTTGAAAGGAAATCCATGCTAGGCAAGTGTGATCCTAATGTTCCTTTTGCACTTCGAATAATGTTTGGAATATGCATGAAGGTCTTTGCTACTGATGAGTTGCCATTTCCACATTCGGCACGATCATAGACAACGACGACTGTTTCCTCGCCAGCCCATGACTCATCGGTCAATCCATAACCAATCTCTTGAGTGTCCCCCCCTGCAATTCGTTGTGTTGCACCTACTGCACCTACGCCAAACGTCATCAGGATTGTTCGATGAACCCATTTAAGCAAGAATTTTTCAAATCGGTCTGTGCTCGATAGCAAGCGTAGTAGCGCAATAACGCCTGCCCGCATTTCATTGATTCTCACCAGACGAGTCGTTTCATCATCGAGAGTCATTTGCGTCTCGTCGTCCGGTGTTTGCAACCTGGCATCCACACGCTTTGAGACCAGACGTTCTGTCGTTTGAATATCTTCAATCAAAGATTTAGATAAGGCCATCAGATTATCAGTAGATAGACTTGATGCGCCTTCTTCTCGCCACTTTGCAACAAGAATAGCAACCATGTCTTCGAGAAGGAAACTGCTCGGTGGTGTCTTTCCTTCTTCTGCTGATCGTTCACGTATGAAAGCCCTTAACGCGGACATTAATGATGGCGTCCAGGACTCAATTCCATTCATCATCTCCGAGGAAATTGTCTCCTTCAATTTCTGGAGTGTTTCTTTCTTTAGAGTAAAGGCAATGCCCTCAGTATTGATTTTCTGTCCAAATGTAATGTGAGCGCCTCGTTTGTTCGTATAGAAAATTTCAGTCCCCATATCGCCTT
This sequence comes from Candidatus Poseidoniaceae archaeon, assembly GCA_049623485.1. Classification (GTDB taxonomy): domain Archaea; phylum Thermoplasmatota; class Poseidoniia; order Poseidoniales; family Poseidoniaceae; genus MGIIa-L2. Next base: position 4,850 of record JBMZTB010000093.1, on the reverse strand, counting down.
CTGATTTGAGTGTGCGACTCAATCCATAGGAGTACTCGGTAATGATTGCGCCATCATGCCAATGGATTGTTGTGAATGCCTCATTCGCAAATGGGTGAAGGATTTCTTCTTTCAGGACTTCAAATTCGCTCGAGGTTTCCAAGTCAGTTTGGACCAATCTCTCTGACTCGTCATGTTCGACATAGGCATGAATTTCTTTCCCTTTGTCTAGATCTACATGAAGCCAGCGCTGACTGAACGACTTAGGTATCCGTTCGGAGTTCGTTTCTTGGTTACTCGGTTTTCCTTCATCATCGTCGAGAATTTTTATCGAAACCATATCTGTCATGATTGTTCGACGATTTGAGAGCGGACGGATTGGAATTTCCAACGGAGAAATTACCGATATGTCACCCATTAAACCTGGTGGAGCGGGGAGAGATTTGTTGACAACTTCGAACTTCAATCCACCTTGCTCCATACGTTCCAAATTAGCCTCGAGAGTCCTCCCCCCAACAGGAGTCGTTTCTTGGGCGAGAACTTTGAACGTGGTTTGAGGTAGTCGTCTTGTCCACATTCCAGGTAAGAAACTGTGGAGTGCTTCGGAGAGCGGAACGAGAGATTGATCGTCCCTTACATTCAACTGCTTTTGCCTGTCAGAGAGGTTCGAATCTGGACTGGTAAGTTTGACCATTTTCATGTGCGGATGAATGTAGAGAGCATCAGGGGAAACAAACCATGGGTTTTTCCGCAGCGACTTGAACACATCCAGTGTTCGCAGCGTGGCAGAGAGATAGTATGTTTTCCAACTACCATCTTCCGCCTTGATTAGATTTTGATATTGTTCGATTGCTCTAAACGATGGTAAATCGATGCCCGATTCCTCGAGTTTCTCGATATCCTCCGCAAGATAATCAAGAGAATTTGAGAGTCTACGTAAGGTTCTACGCGAATCAGCATCATCCTTGAATGAATCCTCTAAACCAGATATGGTATCTGACAAACCCTCGATGTTGGATTTATCCATATCATCACCTCTGAGAATTCTATCTGTGCGGTCGAGTAATTCGCTGTAATCATCGCGCAAAAATCCGGCTTTCGGGCGTTTGTTGTTGCACTCCTCTAATCTCTCCTCATAATCCTGAATCAACGAATCAGCACCTCCCTGCGGTCGAGCACTGTTTGGGTTTTTCGAACCAAGGAGATGCCTCATACCTTCGATTACCGTAGCTTCATCCCTAAGGGGTGGTTGGAATTCATATCCACTGATAGGTTTCAGGAAGAGGTTGAGTTCTGATAGAACCTGAGAAATTGCATCATCAAACCAATCGGTACCTGCGGGATAGCGCTCGTCATTCAATACCGATGCAATGTATTCATGAATCTCTGAACGATTAGCTCCATCCTCAATGAACTCCTTAGCCGAGGTGAAAAGATCAAGGCAATCCGTTGGGCTATGGCTCTTCAGGGCTTCAGGAACAAAATTCTTCGACACTAGGATATCCCAGACACAAAGGTATGCAGTAGATTTAGCAACAGCATCATTGCGCTCTTTGAGAGGTACTGGTTCAAGCCGACCACGATCGATGAGTTTCCTTGGCTGACGATAATAGTGCAAATCATTTGCAGAATCTGTAGCAAGGGTCAAATTGAGTGCTTCAGACATTGATTCTCTGCCTACACGTCCTGCCTTTTGCCGATACGATGCAAGATTGCGAACGGCACGTGTCATGACGCTTTCCGTTAGATTAGGAAGGTCAACGCCGACCTCAAGCGAGGGTGACGCCATTACAACGTCTACAAAATCATCGCCTTTTGCTCCAGGAATGGAATGTAACTCACTATTCGGGCCCCTGAAGACTGCGAGCGAAAGGTCACTTGCGAATTCTGAAAAGTCCTCACTCTTGCTCGATTGAATTCGGCTTGTAGCTCGTGAAGCAAAGTCATAGCGCACTTGTCCTGCTGATGGTGTTCCAATTCTCCTTGTTCCTTGGACAGGATGGTTCGAGAATGAACTGCAGGCGGCCGCTTGTAGATATGGACACATTTCTTGAGTGCCTACTATACCCTCTTTCATGAAAATCTCATCATTTTTTATCATGAATGGAATGAATGGATCGTCTTCCTTGTGGGGACTTCTGTGAACCAATTTAGAAAGTTCCTTCATTGTATCCTTATCGGCAAATCCAAGCTCTATTCGCTCGCCATCTTTACATCGTTTGCAAATCTCCTTTCCTCTCCATTCAACAAACACTGGTTCCAATGCAGTGCCACCTCCCAATTTCTCAGGAATGACGCCTCCTTGAGTCTCAATTCTTCTCTCGAGGGTGTTTTGGAATCGACGGGCATAAGGCAATTCTCGCTGCACTTGATCCCATCCAGTCATAACATCATCTTCTGGATGGTAGCGGTGTTTTGTAGGCCCGACTGGATAGACATCTGTTCGCTCATTCTCTCGGAAGTCATCGTTCCATGACCCAAGAATTTCAAGATTATCTGCGAATGTAATGACTTTTGGTGCTTTTTGGCTTTGCTTTTCACCAGGACGAATACTCAAATCATCACGTCGATGATGGACAAGCAGACTCGTCGCATTTGTCAGTGCACCTGCTTGAGAAACGAGACCACTTGGTCTGAAAAAGGCATGATGGACGACTCCATCGTTTTGCATTTCCTCGTTTTTTGGAGTTATCAGTTTGATAACTTTTGAATCAATCCCGAACAGTCTGGCTAAATGATTCTCTGGTTTTGCAATGGTTGCCGAAGCCCCAACCCAAATGGTCTCTTTGGGGCATTTTTTGCCAACCCTTCTCATGAGCATCGCAGTTTGAGCGCCTTGAACACCGCTCTGCAAGTGCACTTCATCGAATGTAATTGACTCAAGACGATTGATTAACCGGTTAGAAATGGTTGGATGAGATAATCTGTTCTTCAATGTCTCTACGGAACTAATTACCAACCGTGGAGGCATGTATCCCTCATGAACGCTTTGAATTCCTTTGTAGACCGATTTTGTTGGTAGAGTGTGATAATGCTTTCCCATCTCCGAGTGGACTTGCTGGGTTGGTATACCAGCAGCGAAAGCGAATGGAAGGAGAGATTTAGAAAATTGATCAAGAGCAAGGGCTTTGCGAGGATACAGGAACAAGTGTGCGCCATAATCGTTTTTACCATCCAGAATGTCTCTTTTGCATAGAATCAATGGTGTCAGCATAAAAGCGAGTGTCTTTCCTGAACCGACTCCAGCAACGAGAATAGATCCCTTTCCACCAAAACCCAGAGCATCCAGAAGACTCTGTTTGACAGAGTCGACTTGGAATTTTGAAAACTTTGGTTGCTGAATTCCTTCATTCTCGAAGAAATGGTTTGCTACCCCTTCAATAACGGTGCGTATTGCTTTTCCAAGATTTGTATGATTCTGATCTTCTGAGGTCGCATTTGATACTGTATCAATCAAATCTTGTATCATATCACCGGGCAAAATGTTCCTGCGAGGGATTTGTTTGGGGACAATTTCCCAACGGATTGCATCTACTCCAGGCCTCCCTTTGTGCCAATATTCGTAGGTATGGCCGATTATTCGCAACGTTTCTGCTGTTCGAGTGATGTAACCATCCTCGCCATCCAATGAACCTGGAACAATCAACAAGTGATTCTGATTTCGCAGTGAAGCAATCAATTCATGAAATGTCTGAGTCTCAACATCATCAAGAGACATGTATTTTATGGCATCATCCAATTTCCACAGAACATCAGTTATCTTCCTTCGCGATGATCCTGGTCCTGCAACTTTTGATGACTCGAACTCGAAGAGTTTGAGTGCGATTTGAACATGTTTTTCATTAACAAATCGCACTGGCTTCTGGACCATGTGATTAGTATAACTCCACGTGATATATACTCTGCGAAGCGTAATTCTCGACTCGCGTATTCAGTAGAACATAACACCGAGTTATTGATAGGTAATTGTTAGGATGGAGAATCATGCCAAGAAATACGAGGACCGGTGCGGTTCTTGAGCAGATGGTTCTTCCTGCCCTTGAAATGGGCGGGTATTCAATTGAACGCCAAGTGCGTCTAACCGAGCGTTTGGGAGGAGGGCGACACTACGGCGATATTGTTGCTTCGAAAAGTGGTGAACGTATCGTCATCTCATTAAAATGGCAGCAATCATCTGGTACTGCGGAACAAAAGGTTCCATACGAATTCATGTGTTTGGCAGACGTACTAGCAAAAAACTCAACCATTCACAAAGCATACATCGTCATAGGCGGAGATGGCTGGACAAAACATCAATTCTTTTTGAACGATCTAAATGACTGGGTAAACACATCGGAGTTTGTCGATGTTGTCCGTTTGGATTCTTTTGTTGCAAAAGCAAATCAGGGAAAGTTGTAATCTCGTCACGGCAATTACACCAAATCATCTGACCAGTTTGACAAGTATAAACAATCAATTACTATTGCCGGCAAAGGCGTTGTATGAGTGGAAGAGGTAAATCACCAGACACAATTTTTGAAGATTTCTTGGCCGGCTTAATCGCACTGGACGAAGATGAAAAAAATGCTCCTCGGAAGGAAAGTACCAATGGGATTCATTTCTGGCAACTACAACAGTATATTGAAGAATTAGCTGATGAACTAATCCAATTTGAATCACACTTTAATGAATTGGAGCATAAATGGACTTCTCATGAGAAATACTGGGGCCGATATCTAGGACCTGCCGCCATTCAATTCGCAAAGAATCTCGTTGCTGATCCTGAATATACGGATGAGGAATTCTCAATTGATTGGTTTGATAGATTTGAAGAAACTGGTGAGTGAATGACTCGATATTTTGTGAATTACATCGATGCTGATGAAGTTCGA
>JBMZTB010000092.1:0-7140 GCA_049623485.1 Candidatus Poseidoniaceae archaeon | reverse complement strand
AATACCGTGAATTTCAATTCGAGCAAACTTCCTGAATAAACTGTTTCAGCAGGCAATTGCTGATCAAAAATTTCAACCTCGCCATTGAATCTCAATGAAGGGGCTGGAGCGATATTATCGATGTTAAACGCCCTTGTTGCTACGGGAGATGACAAACCCGATTTGTTGACCATACGAATTGAAAAGTCTCTCGAACCATCTTCGATCTCGGTGGTGTCCCATGTGAACTCCCAATCATCCAGACCATCTTGGCCATTACCACTCTTCCCATTCAAAGTAGTACCGAGTTTCCATTCCCCTCCATCAACTCGATATTCGATTCGATCATGCTCGACACCTTCAACCTCGCCAGTAACTTGGACTGATCCTTCAAGCACCTCTCTTAACGTGGGAGTTTCAATTGAAACACCCATCCTAGAAACTTTTATGTCACGGATTGAAGGATTTGACTCATTTCCTTCGTCGCCTATAGCTCGAGCGTATACTCGAATGAAGTCATAGTAGGTACTATCAGTATATTCAACCCACGAATCCTCAATCAACACGTCAAGGAACCAATTATCAACAGGACCACTCGCTTCTGTCCAATTCAAAATCATCTCCGGGACACCTTGCCAATTTGGAGCATATCTTCTTTCGAGATATATTTCAACCTTAGAATAATCGACTTCAGTTGTATTAACGCTTCCAGAAATACGTGTGGTATCACCGCTAAGGAGCCACGTTCCGTTTACGGGGAAACTTACGTTAACATCACTCGTTGGAGCTCGTATGACAGTATCAGTCCCACAAGTAATTTCCATAACCAGAGATACTGCACAATTTGCATCAATAATTCCAAATCCATATTTATCGTTCCATCGATCACTAACACCAGATTCAGATGGATTCCCGCGTACTTCTGAAGAATTTCTTAAATTGTCTTTCACATCTTGTGGAGAAAGAGAAGAGTCGGCTTCCAGCATGAGAGCAATAACACCAGATGCGATTGGAGTTGCCATGCTCGTTCCAGTTTTTTGGTCATAATCATTGTCTGCACTTGCAACTTGTCCAGGAATTAGAGGTGCTGTTGCTGCTGTAGCTGAATAGATATTTGTCCCATAAGCGGTTATGTCTGGCTTAAGTTCGTCCCAATCATCATCATCCTGATCGGAAAGTCGAGGACCCCAATTTGAATAATCATCCCACTCATCGTCCTCTCGATCGACCGTGTTTTTATCGGTAACAGAACCAACGGTAATAGCCCCATCTGCACTAGCAGGAGAAGGAACACGATTGCTTCCATCATTGCCAATAGCAACAACGCAAATTATACCAGCTTCAGTTGCAGAGTTGATTAAACTCGCTTCTGCCCCACTCCCATTGTCTCCTTGATCACCAGGATTTAATGGAGTGCTTACAGAACCAAAGGACATTGAACCAATTTGAATTCCTCGATAATCATTATCGATGCCCCAGTCTGTATCTTTATTGTCAATCATCCACTGGATACCAGCCAAACTTGCTTGTGAGTTGGTTCCACCACCATCAGAAAGGACCTTGATATCAACAAGCCCTGCTCCTGGAGCAGTTCCTCTGTGGATCCCTGTCGAACTTCCAGTACCGAGAGCAGACCCTGCGACGTGAGTACCGTGGCTATTGCCGTCATCAGGATCTACTGAACCGTCTTGAGTTGGATTAGGGCTTGTAGCATCAAATCCTCCAAACCATTTTTGATCATCATAGGAGTTAGGATCTGGATCTGGATCGTCATTTTGGTCATCAAAATCATTCAAGGAACGGTGTTCATTATCAACGCCAGTGTCCAGAACGGCAATGACAACTCCCGCTCCGGTCAAACCTTGTTCAGAAATATAATTTCCATACAACTCAGAATCTCTTGCCTTGGAAGCCCGGGCTGCAATATCATTTGTAGGAGCCATGACATTTTGCATTTCAATAACAACAACTCCATCAAGGAAATAAATATCCATTAAAGCAGATACTGGAACTTTATCAACGACGAGAGAATCAATGCTACGAAGTTGTGAAAACCAAGCACCTTGATCTTCACCAATCCATCCATGTTGGTTCAGTACATTCTTCAGCTGAACAATTTCGACATCTGTTGGATGCCAGGCATAATCAACGACAATTGCGACTGTCTTTTTCCCGTCAGGTCCAATGATAGCAGTAGGGGATACTGAATCCATTCCATCGAGAACGCGTTGTAAGCGATCATCCATACCGTTCCAATCCAAGTCAGGCCCGTATGAATCCCACCATCCATATTCTTGCGCAGCAGGACGTCCATCACGTACGTATTCTCGAAGAGGACGCTCGCAAATTTCATCACCGCACATAAGTGGAGGTAAGCCATCAACGAGAATCGCAGGCACATGCGTTAATTTCGCGGGAGGTCCCCCACTTTCTTCAGAACTTACAAACGCAGTACATGGGACCAATAGCAGAAGAAATACCAACAGAAAAGCTGGTGTCCGCGACTGTTGATATCGGAGATTCGACATAATGGCCATGATAGACCAACACCTCGCCTATTTTGATGCTATCGTTGGAACGCTCAATCTATTGCGTCATTTCTTAGTCAATTTTGAGGCCAAGAAAGGTGTGATGGTTGTTGTGAACATTGCAGTTGAGGACCATCTTTTCGCTCAACCATTCCAAGTTGTGAAGAACATACTGGACAACTTCCTGAGTCTGCGATGTGCTCCATCCAGGCAAGACGTGTTTCTGCTTCGTCAGATGCCTCCCTAAGTTTTCGAAACGGTTCTTTCAATTTCTTGGGCAAATCAAATCCAAGTTCAGTCCAAGGATCATCTATTGTTGAAAGATCAACCATGTTGGCTTTTATTCGATCGAGCCTGGCACGAGCGTTCCCGAATCCCTTCGGCCCTCCATCGACGACACCGAGAGGATATGGTCCACCTTTTGCGATGAAAGGTACTGCTGCGTAGGCCAATACAAATCCTCCTATGTGGGCCATATGAGCAACCGTAGAGTACGTGCCAAGCCCAACTGTTGAGAACGCTCGAATCAGTTCGAATCCGAAGTAGAAAAGAGCAATTATTGTCACAGGCCATGGACGTATCAAAATAAGTGGGAATGGAATTTCATCTCTAGGCCATCCTGAGAGATAAGCACCAAGCAAGCCAAAGGCTGCACCTGAAGCACCCCATGACGGTGTTGAAGAATCGATATTGAACAAGACCCATGCGATTGATCCTCCTAATAATCCAAGAATGTAAACCGCAATAAAGCGGTTCGTCCCAAGCCGTTGCTCAAGTGGAATTCCAACAAGGGCAATCACCAAAACGTTACCTAGCACATGCGTAACATCGCTTTGACTATGCAAAAAACCAGCACTAGCGAGTGTATGTAGCCAAGTAGGAGAATCGATTCGAGTTGGAATAAGCATGAAATCTGCCCAAACAAAATTGACGTCGATTTGATAGTTCCTCATCACAACCCAAGAGTACTGGACAATGTAACCAAGGAGTAAGGCAACAGAAATTCCTAATGCAACTGGAGTTTTATTTCTTAGAGAATAGATGATTGGAACTGATATAGCAAGGATCCAGACGGTTAACAAAATCCATTCAATGAGGCCGAATGTTTCCATTAACACGAGCCCCATAAAACGTCCAATAGTTTGTTTCTAATGGCTGTTGTCCTGTCGTAGCATTCATTCATAGGCGATGCTTGGACAAACCATGACGGATGCGTTGCTTAGCATGAACAACGTAACTGTTCGTAGAGGCATGAGAACTGTATTGTCGAAATTAAACCTTCAAGTTTCTAGCGGTCAAGTAATTTTATTCAATGGGAAAAATGGAGAAGGCAAGTCCACCATTATCGAAACAGCAACTGGACTCATTCCGCTGGAATCGGGTTCAGTGCATCACCATGGCCAACTGTTGATTGATGCATCAGGAAAATCTGGAAAACCCCTACATCCGTTTGGATTAACCCTGCAAGCAGATGGATGCATAGGTAGCCAACGCATCGAAGAGCACCTCCTTACGGCAATGGATCTGTCCGGGTCAAGAATGGAGATGGATTCAATGCTTGAACGCTACAATCTCAAGCATAGAAAACATGACTTGATTGCGCAACTGTCTGGAGGGCAACGCAGAAAGGTTGCAATGCTTGCTGGACTTATTGCAGGATTTACCTCATCCCAACCGCGACTTATTTTCCTCGATGAACCAGGCTCCGGATTGGACCAAGCCTCTCGAACGAGTCTGATTGAAGACATCCATTACCTTAGAGAAAGAGGACATGCTCTTCTTATTGCCAGCCATAATGAAGAATTCGAAGAATGTGCAACTCATCAATACAACAGCGATGGTCTGCTTGAGGTTGACCATGACTCCACAACGAAAATCATTCGAGAGACACCTCTGATTGTATCAAAAACATCGATTGCACTTCGAACTGGCATTGTAACCAATAACCGAACAATGTCAACGCTGGCCTACAATGGCGTTGCTGGATTTTTGACATTGGGAATACTTCTAGCATTGGTCGAACCAACCAGACTCGATACTGGAACGATTCAACGATCTGGGCTGGTTTTGAGTTCTGCTTTTGCAGCAGGACTGGTCGGAGATAGCATGATTCAATTGCTGCATGAACACAGATCCTTAACTTGGTGGAGAGCACACAAGCAAGGCATTCCTTCATCTTACATTCATGGAGCTGTTCTCGGTTTTACACTCACTTTGCTCACCATACTCGCAATGGATTTGACAATTTCATGGGAATTGCCACTCATTGGGAGTGTCCTTACCACCTCCACGATGTTTCTGGTCCGCATGTTCGACCTTACATCGGCACGTTTGGCACGACCAAGGGCTGCATTTACTCGAATTTTAACACCAATACTCATTCTTCCCTTTGCACTTCTTGTTCAATGGATTACTGATTCTAATCTCATCTGAGATGCAATGTTTCAAAGAGAGTCGGCGGTTGGAATAACCATGACCAAGAGAGGTGCGGAAGGAATCCTTCTTCTCGGGTTTTTGGGTATTGGGCTGACCTTGGGCCTTGCTCTCCTGAAAGCCCCAAGTGTTTCTATCAATGCTTTTGAATCACCAGATGCTCAACGCATATTCTATTGGCATGTGCCTGCGGCATGGGCTGCGTTCATTGCTTTTGGATTCCTTTTTGTCGGCTCAGCAATGTGGTTTTTCAAGCGTTCCAATCTTGGATGGAGAATGCATGTTGCAGGAGCGGAAGCAGGCTTGGCAACTGGTCTCATGACGGTTTGGAGCGGCATGGTTTGGGGCGCTGCGGAATGGGGTGTTCCTTGGGATTGGACAGATGTACGACTCAACACGTTTGGGTTGCTTACATTTCTTGCACTCTTCTTGGTCCTTGGACGTCAATCACAGCCTGATGGAGTTGAAACAAGGGATACGTTTTCCACATTTGGACTGTATGGGTTTGTTCTCGTTCCAGTGACGTATGTGGCCACACGTTTGTGGCAAATACGTCATCCAGGGCCAGTCGTTGGCGGAGGCGATGGAGGAAGCCTTGCTGGTGAGATGGCAGTGATTCTGCTTATTGGTGCCATTTCCTTTACAATTTTCATCATCGGGCACATTCTGATGAGTATGAGAATAACATCTCTGGAACAACGCCTCGAAAGGATTCAAAAGTCAATGGATAAGGTGTGAGACAATGGCAGAAGGAATGACTTACCTTGCAGTCGCATATATTGGGATGCTGTTCGCCATTGGAATATGGACTTGGACGGTTTTTGCAAGAAGCAAGGATTTGGAACAACGACTTCATGCTATCGAACAAATTCATGCTGAAAGCGAAGAGTGAGTTGATGACGTGACGAAAGGACTTGGAGGAGATTTTTGCCTCGTATGTGGGAGTGATCCACCTCTTTTTGCTGAACGAATGTGTGAACCATGCACAAGGGCTCGCACTCGAATTGCAGAAGTTCCAGAGAACACGAATTTCACTCGATGTGCCCGATGCGGTCTCATCGACATGCATGGCCGTTGGGTCGATGTACCCGAAGAAAAATTGTGGGACGAACTGATTCAACGAAACGTTGCATTTCACGAGCGTGCTGAAGAAATTGGACTTGCTTGTCAACCTCAGACGGTTTCAGATCGACACACACTTCTTCATCTCCAAATAGAGGGTGTAGTGGATGACCTTCTTTACCAAGATGAATTTACAATGCGGGCAAGAATGTCAAATGGGGTTTGTTTAACTTGTACTCGACGAGCTGGAAATTATTTCGAAGCAACCGTACAATTACGCTCAACTGGAAGACGGCTCGAAGAAGATGAGTTGAACACATTGCGGGCAAGTCTTGATACAGTCATTGAAAATTTGAGTGATGATCCTATGTTCTTCATCACCAGTGAAGGTTCAGTTACGGGCGGTTACGATGTCGTCATGGGATCGAAAGGTCTTGCCCGAGCATGGGGCCGTCATTTGACAGATAACTGGGGTGGGCAAGTTGGGGAAACAAACACAACTGTTGGACGCAAAGACGGTGTCGATGTCACGCGATTAACACTGCTGTATCGAAAGCCAGGATATGATCTGGGCGATGTTGTCAGATGGAGAGGTGATTTATGGAGACCGAGTTCATGGTCAAAAGATGGAGCCATCATGGAACGAATCGCATGGCAGGAACGAACGGGAGCGACTTGGAGAGATCTCGACAATGTAATCGTCATAGCACAAATGAAAAATCATCTCACAGTTGATGTTTTGAACAAAGATGATTCAGTTGCAGAATTCCTCAACCCCGAAAGTTGGAAAATGACATCTGTTCGCCTACCATGGGATTACGACGGAGCCTCAACATTACGTTTAGCAAATGTCGAAGGAGAATTCATTGCACTTCACGATATGGCACTTGACCATTCGATTTGATAGGAGCCCCTATGAAGGGTTAGCCTTTCAAAGATGCATGGACGAAGATTCTGTAGCCATAGAGAGTCTGCTCAATACCCTTGATTCACAAGGGATGACTGGATTCACACAGGCCTTCTTCACCGATTTTGAAAACGGCATGTCTGCGGTTAATCTCGAACACCTTCCTTGGCTCTCCGAATTAAAAAACCAAACTTGGAACGGTGTATTATGCCTAGGAATGGGAGGCTCAGC
>JBMZTB010000091.1:0-7166 GCA_049623485.1 Candidatus Poseidoniaceae archaeon | reverse complement strand
AAGGCCGGGGGTTCAAATCCCCCAGCGTCCACTCCCCTCAGAGAGTCCGAACCCCCTGTTCGGTGGACTGCGCCAAACTGTCCGATTAGAGTCCAAACCCCTAGGTCGCTTCAGCCACTCGGGTTGAACCGTTCCTTCTGAGGAGATCCACGAGGACATTTTGAACGCCCTCTCAAAGGCCAATCGTTGAGCATCGTTGGGCACCAGTTCAGCGTAATGCTTCTCCAGCGTCCCGATTTCATCCCCGAGCACCATGGCGATGTTCTCGAAGGTGTTCCCGTTGGCTAGGTAGCGCATAGCAAGCGAGTGGCGATAACTGTGCGAAGGAAGGGCTTGAACAGGTTCTCCGTTGAGGCTCGTTGAATCACGAACCTGCTTCAGCCACATACGGATGGTCTTGTCTGTGGCGTGGTCCCGCACCACCTTGGTTGTTCCTGAAGGGCTGAGTATGCTTGAGGGGAACAGGTACACATCACCGTCCTTGAATTGGGTAATGTAGTCGTAGTATTGCCTCAAGATGGGTATGTAGCGTTCCTGAATGAATTGCGAACAGCGCTTCTGGTTCTTTTGTGCACGGAACTGGATGGTTTTCGCTTGGAAATCAAAGTACTCCCACTGAAACGCAGCCACGTCCGAAATCCTCGGGGCCATCATGCTGTGGATGAGGTGAGCCATCGCACGAGGCTTGAGTTCGTCATCACGAAACATGGCCAAGGCTCGCTCATCCATGGCTTCGAGCTCCTCAACCGTCCAGTAGCGGATTTCTTTCACTTCCCGGTCGGGTTTCCAAAGGTCAACGAAGTCAAGTTGCTCGGTCAGTTTGCAAGCCTGCAGGACGGCTCGCAGGGTCTCCACGCGCTTCTTGATCGTGGTTGAACCGAGTTTCTTCGTGCCAAGCGTGCCTTCTCTCAAACCGTCCAACCATCGGAGGAAATCGTCCTGCGTGATGTCACTTGGGGTCGTGATGCCGAGCCGCTGGTACTCAAGACCAAGGTAGACCGAATTGCGTCGGATGTTGTCCTGTGTCCCCTTCGAGTTGTTCTTGGCTTGGCTTCTGGCCATGGCTTCTTCTCTGGCTTCCTTCCACGCTTGTGAAAGTTGCCCGATCTTGTCGGTTTTCCGCTTCATGATGATTGGCAGCGTTCCAGTCCCTATGAAGATGGCAGGAAATCAAAGGAAAGCGAGTGTGAGCAACGCCACTGCTACCTTCAAAGGGACAAAAAATCGGGAGGTATCTCCCTCACACCTCGTTGTCATCAGTTGAGCATAATGGATTCTGAGAACACCAATACATTGTCAATGTAGATGGTGATTTCAGCCTCGTAGCCTGCACGGTGCATGTTGTTGCCATCTTCCTTGATGGTCACCGATTCGCCGGCCTCCCACATTGCCCCGAGGGACGTACTGTTGGAGAGTCCGTCTCCGGGCAGCACCTCGCAGCGGTAGTAGTAGGGTTGACATTGCGTATCACCCTCATCTGAGCCATCGAAGATGATCTTGACTCTGTTCCAATTGATGCCGTTTTGTCCGTTCGTTCTCGAGATGGTCACCAAGTAATCGGTCGAACCGTCCGAGGCGAAGTCTGCGTGGTCGCTCACCGAGAAGTTGTATTCCGTCACATCGTTGAAATCTGCACATGGCTCGGTGTCGATGTACGAATAGGTGGTTCCTTGCCTGGAGTAGTAACTTTCAACCATCTTCCGAACCTTGAGAAGCCCACTGCTAGCCCAAGCACCCGATTCATCAACTGCTCCAAATGCGACATGAGCTTCAGCGTAGATGTAGTTGTACTCATTGTTTCCAGAGCTGGTTTCGTTTGAAAGAACCATGTCAACGAGGTTCACTTGAAGCGCAGTGAAGCCTTCTGCAGCGGTAACTGGGTAGTCGATCGTTCCATCAAGATTCACATCCCAGCCGGCCTGCGTGATGTTGTTGTCCCAATCCGTCATGGCGTGGCGGCCTTGGACCTCGAAACCAACCGTCGTGCAATCACTTCCTTGAACATCGGAAATCTCGGTTCCAAGGTATGCGGTGATCACAGGCGGGAGGTTGACTGAACCACTTGCCGTTTGCCCGGTGGAGGAGGTGGTCGGCACGAGCCCTTCCTGGCTTGCGCTTGCTTCTTCAACGACATCTTGGCCCCCGAGGCATCCAGTCAATGGAAGGGCGAGGAGAATAAAACAGATGAAAATGAACTGTGGCTTCATGTCAACTTCTCAATCACGCGTTTATTTAGACCTATTCCCAAAAATTCTGTAATTTTCCCGTCCCCCTCATTCGGGTTTGCATTTGCGTTGTCCATTTTATCGTATTGGATTTCAGTTTCTTTTCTGCATCATCGCTTCACCTTGGTTATTCTCGCTATGTTCAAAGGGACAAAAAAATTCCACTGATTCATGAAAAGCACACGAAAAACGGCCACGTCAACCAACCTTCAACCATCATGCGACCGATTCGCGACCGCACCTCGGGCGCGTCTCGGTCAACCCTTGCACAATGGCTTGACGGGGTGCGTTTGATGGCGAAGGTGGCTGCGTTGAAAATCACGACATCCGGCAGAAAAGTGAGGGTGTCATGTGGTAAGTTCAGCGATTCCTTTCTCCCAAGCGTTTGGGCTCAGGCCATTTTGGATTCCATTCACCAACCTCTCCTTCTCAATCCGGATGAAAACGCACAATCCAAACGAATCTACCTCTACCATGGGCTTGGCTTTCGACTTTCTCGCCATGAAACAGCGTGGCAATTGGACCAGGCAATTCTCGAGAATCAACAACCACTTTCACCCCCTGCACCGTCAAGCCAACGAAATCCATCGTTTGGCTACATTCAGGAACGAAGTCACCACTTAATTCCCCCGAAAGCCCAGCCAACGTTCATTCCGCCGGTGGCCAGCAACATCTCAAACGAAACCATGGCGAAGGTGTTCTTGACCATGGCTGAACGACAATCACTGTCAAGAGAGGGAGACGAGTTCTACATCCTTCGAATTGCCACGAACGAAGCCTTGGAGATTGCGAAACGATGCGTAAGTCGCAACATCCTCAACACGAAGATCTCCCGATACATTCCTCAGGATGTCAAAATAGCTGTGGCGATTCGTGACCATGGCCAATGCACCTACACCGACATGTACGGTCAGCGATGCCAAGCAAAGACCGATCTTCAGTACGACCACCGATTCTGGCCGTTCTCCTTGGGTGGTACCCAAGCCACCTGGAATTTGACGCTCAAGTGCGGTGAGCATAACCGTGAGGAGAGTGACAACATCGACATTCCGAAAGCCTTGCAGGAAGCCATGGGGGTGTTTCTTCGATGGTAGATAAGGAGTCCGAGCCGACGGAGGAGTCGCTGCAAGAATTGATTGATCGGAAAATTCCCTATGAACGCAGGAGAGCGAGTGATGCAAAACGGCAGACTCCAGTACTTGTTCCACGGGATGGCAACGATGAGGAGGAGTTTAGGCCACCTGAGGCAACGTTCCGGTTGGGTATTCGATACGACTCACGGGAAAACTATCAGAAGTTTGGGCATATCTCTCAAGATTACAGGTACATCCTCACCGACGACGGTGATGTTTACGTTCTCGTGGATGAGGAGTCATTGAATATTTATTCCCACCATGAGAAGAACTTCAGGGATTACCAGCAAACTGAACACCACTCAACGGATGCTCGTCGATCAGATTTGGAGGTGTTGCTGGGGATGATTCTCGAGGGTGGGATTGCACCAAGCGCACAAGCCAGATTGATTCGTTGGTTGGTTTGTGGGCGTCTTGGACTAAGCTGCAGTGATTAGATAGTGGTTGATTGCGCGAAAGGTTATAACTCATCGGCAATCATTCCCAATGCCCGGTGTTGCATATGGTCGACTTGCGCGATTTCGATTTGTCCAACAAATCTGCGGCACGTCGTTTGAGAAAAAAGCAGAAAGAATCAGTCAAATTGCGAAGTGAGTATTTCCCGCGCATACATGATATTCACGAAATAGCGAGATTCGTATCGCTGTTTTCGGAGTATGGCGAAATTTCCCATGAAGATATTGGGAGGCAAAGTTCTCAAGGTTTGAATCATGTTATGCATGCCTGCAAAATCTTGAATTTGATCTCCAGCGAAGGAAAACTAACCAAACTTACTGCTGGTTTTCACCTGAGGGAGATGCGAGAGAAACTCAGTTTGGTCGCTCTTGGAATTTCCTCGTCGAAACCCGTGGAAAAATGGATGGAGTGGTTGGGTGTTGACTCTGTATTCTCTGTTGATCTTGGAACCGCATCCAGATTTGTCAAAGAAATGGATTCAACTATTGCACTTAGCACCAGCCGAGCACGGGCTTCTAGCCTTAGTTCTCTTGTGAAACAGGCCCAATCTTTTCATCCGTCAGTCACTGATAGTGAGCAGGCCCTGTTGTGGCCGGTCGATGTACTAAAGAGGGATACTGATATACAACCAGACAATATTTTTGAGTCGGGTAAGTCTGAATCAATCATCGAATATCTTGCTCATGGTTCCGAATTTATTCGCCTCGCAACGGGTTATTTTTCTATTGACGGCTACGAGATTATCGCATCTAACCTGGAGGGTGCACAAATCAGAATTATTGTTGGCCAGGACGATCATCTCGGAAGAAATACACTTGCAAATCCTGCGGAAAATTTCCAAAAATCCGTTGAGAATGGTCCCACAAACTCGAAGAAACGAGCAGCTCTTCAAAATCTTCATCGAGAATTACTCTTCGGTACAACTAGAGTCGCAGGAGCATTCGCAAGACAGCACGAAGCATTCCACTCAAAGGTATACATCTTCGATAGAAGCGCAGTGCTTCAAGGATCAATGAATTCAACCCGCTCAGGATTTCGTAGAAATATCGAGAATGGTGATGTGAAGACATCCATCGAAGATGTGGATTATTTCATTAAGCGCTTCGACGATTACTTCGCTGAAGCAACTGCGATAGAAGCTAGTTTCATTGAAGTCATCATGAATTCTTGGGCACTCGTTGATCCAGAAATGATCAATCCTGGCCTTGCTTATCTCCGTATTTTGCTAGAACTGTATGGTCGTGAGTTTGATTTTGGGGATAAAACAGACTATGTCCTTGACGATTATCAAAGGTACACGTCAAACAAAGCAGCCAGGGATATACTCACTCATGGTGGTTGCTTGCTTGTAGCGCCAACTGGCACAGGGAAATCTGTCATGGGCTCTTTTGTAGCCCTGAATTTGTTCAAAAACAAACACATTGACCGCGTCATTATTGTTTGCCCTGGCCATCTGGAGACGAGCTGGAAGCGATACATGATGCAGTTCAGGATGGGTGCGATTACCGAACGTTTGTCGTTTTTCAGAGAACAAAAGGGAACCGACGCAGATAGAGAGTTCTTTGCTAATAGCGTCAATAGTCGTGATTTAGTCATCATTGATGAGTCCCACAACATCAAGAATGACATATCCAATGGAGCCACGAATTTGATGAAAGCCATCGGTGAGCCTGGACCTAATTCCCCCTACAGACTACTGATGACTGCCACGCCATACAGCAAGGACTTCGAAGATATGAATAGTCAACTTAAGTTCGTTCATCGAAATGCAAAGGCAAAACATGCTCGAGATGTCGCACATTTACCTGCTGTCGCTTATCTCACCCATCCACTGATTGCGAATGAATTCGCAAAGGATGTTGATGGTAAGAAGGCTGTCAAGTTTGAGAAATACATGTACTTTCCAATTAAGGCTACACGTACTAAGACCTACGATTCGAATCATATGGAGTTGTTTGGACTGATTGAAGGTCTTGATTTACGTATGAAAAAACAAGTAGATCATGATGAAAATCAGACTAAGATCATTGATGAAAAGATTGAGATTTCTCCGGGGCGTTCAATTGAATTACTTCGGTACACTATTGCAAGAATGGCAGAATCTAGTCCCGCTGCTCTTAAGCAAACAGTCGAAAACCAACTCCAAAAACCATTGGAGGAGACCTACCACGACGGAGAAAATCTTCGTTCAAAATTCACCCGAATTCTTGACCATCTCGATAAAACTCCAGAGGATCGAAAACTCCAGATGTTGTTAGAAGGTTTGCAGCCTTTGGTTGAATCCGGAGAAAAAATCCTAATTTTCTCCGAATACAAGAGTACTGTAAGTTATCTTGAAACCAAAATTGGTGACCATTTCCCCGAGGTGAATGTAGAATCCGTTGTCGGAGGTACCACAGACGAAGCAAAGACAAACTTACTGAGGCGTTTTGCGCCTGTTGCTTTTGGCTTGCAAAAGAGGCAACGAAAGGATGACATTCAGATTTTGATAGCAACAGATTGTATATCTGAAGGGCAAAATTTGCAAGATGCGACTCTGTTGGTGAATTACGACTTGACTTGGACTCCTCTGCCCTTGATTCAACGTATAGGGCGGTTGGACCGTCCAACACCACATCACAGGACATTTGGTGTCTGGAATTTCTTCCCTGGGCAGGACTTCTTTGAGCGGATGATCGGAATTCTAAAACGGTTGAATATTCGTTCATCAGATTATCAAAAAATGGCGGGTATTGAGGTCGTGAAGGACAGTATTCGAAATCTTGACAAAATGACTGGGGAAGAACTCGCCCACGTCCGTGAACTCTATTCAAAGGAGGAAGTAGATTTTGATGAGGTTCTCGATCAATTCATGCCTGCAACCGAGTATATTCGGAGACTTGCTACAGCGACGGAAACGGAAATCCAAGAAGCTTGGGATTTGCCCGTAGGAACACTATCAGTTTTGGAAAAACCATACTCTTCTGAGGGCATTGTCTGCTTGCTTAGATCTGCTAATGATGAGCTAGAGGTCGTATGGAAGGAGCGCGATGGTCCACTCAAGTCTAGGTTTACTGGGGCATCTCAAGAGTCGATCCTCCAAAAAATCACAGTTGATGTGGACGAAAAAGGAGCAAGTCTGCCAAAATGGTTTGATGATGAACAAGAGTCGTTAATGAATGAATTCGCCATCTCAACCACGATGACAGCGAATGATTTCTCTCCAATTATCTCAATCTGTATCGTGAATTAACCTGGGTTCAGACTCACAAGGGTCAATCTTGTTATTCGTTCATATTCGACCAATGAGCAATCGCATGGGTAGCGTAGGTAACGACGGACTGCAAGCCCATGAAATTGGGTTTCCCGATAC
>JBMZTB010000090.1:0-7222 GCA_049623485.1 Candidatus Poseidoniaceae archaeon | reverse complement strand
AGGATTATCTGAATTGCAAAGAAATGCATTTGACAGTTTTACTAAATCTGTTATGGAAACTGAACCAAAAAAATTCAAATTACCTCAAAACTGGTGCTTGGTGATAAACAATAGGAGAATTTTCCACGGAAGAACGGCATTATCTGATAACTCAAATCGTTTTTTGAAACGATATTGGATTTCTTCATCAAAGCACAAGAAATTGGATTAACAATGTCTGATTAATTCGTTTTACGTCGTAATCAAAGGGTCAATGCACAAACCCACTGATTCGTTTTGACCCAATCAGAGGGTTCGCAGTGGGTCTTGTCAGACGCTACCCTCTAGTTCGACCTGTATAAAACCCACCGAAAATTAGCCAACATAATCTACGCACATATCTTATGTTCCGACCGTTACAGCAGGTTATGACCGGCAGTGATGCACTAGGGTTCGAGAAAAAATTGTGGGAAGCCGCAGATAAGCTTCGTTCCAACATGGACGCTGCTGTCTACAAACACGTAGTTCTCGGATTAATTTTTCTCAAATATATTTCAGATGCGTTTGATGAATTGTTTGAGACTCTGAAAAAAAACCCCGAAGCGGATGAAGAAGATGAAGATGAGTATATTGCAAAAAAGGTATTCTGGGTGCCAAAAGAGGCAAGATGGGGCAATCTCAAGGATCATGCTCGTTTGCCTGAAATTGGCCAGATGATTGATGATGCAATGAGGGCAATTGAAAAGAGAAATCCGAAGCTCAAGGGTGTTCTTCCCAAAGATTATGCTCGCCCTGCACTGAATAAAGTCAAACTCGGAGAACTTGTTGATCTAATTGGGGACATTGGGCTTGGGAGCAAAGACAACCAAAGCAAAGACGTCCTGGGTAGAGTATACGAATACTTTCTTGGAGAATTCGCAAGTGCGGAAGGAAAGAAAGGGGGTCAATTCTACACACCAAGATCAATCGTTAAGTTACTTGTTGAAATCGTTCGCCCTTTCAAAGGACGAGTATACGATCCTTGCTGTGGCAGCGGGGGCATGTTTGTTCAATCCGATCTTTTTCTCAAAGAACATGGTGGGCGAATCGATAACCTATCGATTTATGGCCAGGAGAGTAACGACACCACGTGGCGCCTTTTCAAAATGAATATGGCCATTAGAAATATGTCTGTTAATATCGGAGAAGGCCCTGCTGATACCTTACTAAACGACATTCATCCTGATTTGAGAGCAGATTATGTACTAGCAAACCCCCCATTTAACCTATCAGAATGGGGATATAGCAGCACTGTAAATGACAAAAGGTGGAAATTCGGCGAACCAGTAGATAGTAACGCAAATTTCGCTTGGGTTCAGCATATTGTTCAACACCTCTCTCCCAACGGAGTAGCAGGAATCGTTCTTGGAAATGGTGCAGTTTCGTCCCAAACAACTGGCGAAGGAGATGTAAGAAAAAAACTAATTGAAGAGGATTTAATTGAGTGTATCGTTAAATTGCCGAATAAACTATTCTACAATACTGGAATCCCTGCTTGCTTGTGGTTTATCAGTAACAGAAAACAAGTCAAAAGTCAAGGTAAAATTCTGATGATCGACGCTAGTACATTTGGAACTATGATATCTTCAAAACAAAGAGAACTCAGCGAAGATGAGATACTACGAATAGTAAATGCATACTTATCCTGGAAAGGAGAAAGTGGACAGGATTACTCAGACGTACTTGGGTTTGCTAGGTGCATAAATCTCTCCGATACTGTTCGCCACTCACATATTCTCAATCCTGGTCGTTATGTAGGTGCACCAAAAATAGAATACAATAAAGAAGAACTTACAACAGATATTAGTCAATCAATTGCTAAATTAGAAAATCTTCTTGACGTTGCCAGCAGCAACGTGGAATCAATAAAGTCACATTTTGGTGATATGGATTTGTGATTTTTATGTCATCTTCAATAGTAACTGTCAAATCTTTATTAGAAAAAGGTCTTTTGTATGTTGTAGATGGGAATCATGGGCAGTATCGGCCAAGAAGACATGAGTACGTAGAACAAGGCACTGCAATTATCAAGGTACCAGATATTGTTGAGGGAGAAGTTGATTTTGAAAATTGTCAAAGAATTGATACTATTGCTTTAGAGCGAATACGCAAGGGTTTTGGAGAGTCCGAAGACACTCTTCTTACTCACAAAGGCACGGTTGGAAATGTGGGATGGGTTCGCCCAAATTCGGAACCCTTTGTGGCATCTCCCCAAACTACAATTTGGCGGACATTAAACAAGGAAAAGATCAATGAAAAGTATCTTTATTACTACCTGAATTCCCGTTTCTTTCAAATTCAGATTAATGCAGTGAAGAGTGAAACTGACATGGCAGATTATGTTAGTTTGACAAACCAAAGAGCGTTCGAAATACACCTTCCTGATATCTCTATTCAGAAAGAAATTGTATCTGTGATGTCGGAAATCGACAATCGTAGATGGGTTTCAAAAAACATAGCAAAACATTGTCTTTCACTAATAGATAATCATTTTCACTTACAATTTGGTGATGCTGTTGTTGCAGGAATGAATGGAGAGCAGATACCAGGAAATTTCCAAATTGGTAGTATCACGGATATGGCTAATTTGGTGCCTAATGGGATTGACCCTTTTGAAGGAGAAAAGCCGTACATAGCTACTGCTGATGTCGACGGTATGGCAATTAGACCATCATTAAAACATATTTCACACAAAAAACGACCCAGTCGGGCCAATATGCAACCTTGTGTTAACTCACTTTGGTTTGCAAAAATGAAAGATTCTGATAAATTCATCACATATACAAAAGGAAACTCTGAAATGATCACCCGGCACATACTTTCAACCGGTTTTTTCGGTCTCACGGCAAAAGAAGAAACTCACCTAGTTTTTTTGTTTGCAACAATAAGAAATCCTCATTTTTTATGGTATAAGAATTCTTTTGCATCAGGAACAACTCAGGAAGCGCTCAACCAAGAATCATTGTCTTCTATTCCATTTGTGATTCCGCCTGAAAAAGAACTGGCTGAATATTGCAAGTTCGCCTTTCCACTACTGGATTTGATGAATGCTGAGCTTGCAATATATGAAGAATTAACTAAATTGAAAAGTATGGTCTTCGAGCCATATATTTCGAAAAAGTTGGGGTATGGTTGAAATGAAATATTCTGAAGACGAAGTTGAACACGCCACTCTTGATTGGTATAGAGATCTTGGCTGGGATATTGCTCACGGTCCAGATATTTCACCAGGAGGCACCAGGCCTGAACGTGAATCGTATTCGGAAGTAGTATTGTTAGATCGATTGTATGATTCATTGACTCGCATCAATAGTAACATCCCTGCAGATGGAATAGATGATGCTGTGCGCCAAATAATGCACGAACCATATTCTTCACAAACTCTGAATAATCGTCATTTTCACAAGATGTTGATTGACGGAGTGACCGTTGAATATACAAATTCTGATGATGAAATAGAGCGAAAAATTGTTTGGATTATTGATTTTGATAACCCCTCCAAAAATGATTGGTTGGCAGTAAATCAATTCACAGTAATTGGAATAAAAGAACGTCGACCCGACATTGTTTGTTTTATCAATGGCCTTCCCCTTGCAGTTATTGAGTTGAAGAATCCAACAGATCCTGATGCTACGCTAAGAAGTGCATACAATCAATTGAAGACATATAAAAAACAGATTTCGAGCCTATTCACATTCAATGAATTACTCGTGATTGCCGATGGAGTTGAGGCTCGTGTTGGCTCTCTTACCTCAGGTTGGGACAGGTTCATGCCTTGGAGGGTTGTTGAGGATGAGAAAGATTTACGTCCACCACTTGAATTGGAATTGCCTACTCTTGTGAATGGACTTTTTGAGAAAAGTCGATTACTTATTTTCTTAAGGGATTTCATTGTCTTTCACGAAAATGGTGAGGATTTAGTCAAGATTATTGCTGGCTATCACCAATATCACGCCACGCTTGAAGCAGTTGATGCT
This sequence comes from Candidatus Poseidoniaceae archaeon, assembly GCA_049623485.1. Lineage (GTDB taxonomy): Archaea > Thermoplasmatota > Poseidoniia > Poseidoniales > Poseidoniaceae > MGIIa-L2. Next base: position 3,227 of record JBMZTB010000090.1, on the reverse strand, counting down.
ACCATCTATGCATCGGGAAAGCAAGGAGATGGTCGTATTGGTGTTATTTGGCATACGCAAGGTTCTGGTAAGAGCCTAACAATGGTTTTCTATGCAAGAATGATTGCCTTGCACAAATCAATGAAAAATCCTACGATTGTTGTACTTACAGATCGTCAAGATTTGGACAATCAACTATTTGCTACATTCTCAGACAGCAAAGATTTGTTGAGGCAGACTCCAAAGCAGGCTACTGAACGCCAGGGCTCAACCACGGGACTTCGTGAATTACTTACTCGTGATTCGGGAGGTGTAGTCTTCACAACCATTCAGAAATTTATGCCTAGCAAGGAAGAGAGCAGAATGCCTGAATTATGTGGCCGAAAGAATCTGATTATTATCGCCGATGAAGCGCACCGTTCTCAATATGATTTCATAGACGGATTCGCCCGTCACTTGCGCGACGCCTTGCCAAATGCATCATTCATTGGGTTTACAGGAACGCCAATAGATGCTGATGATAGAAATACTGAAGCAGTGTTTGGAGATTATGTCAGTATCTATGATATGAAGCGAGCACAAGCTGATGGAGCGGTAGTTCCTATTCATTTTGAAAGTCGTATTGCATTCCTGAATCTTGATGATGCTGCTATGGCAACAATAGATGAAGATTTTGAGGAAATAACAGAGGGCGAAGAAAATCTCGTGAAGGAGAAAATCAAAGGTAAATGGGCAACATTGGAGGCTCTTGTTGGCTCGGATGATAGAATTGCAAACTTGGTTGATGATTTGCTTTTACATTGGGGTTCACGTTTGGAAATTATTGATGGAAAAGCAATGATTGTCTGTATGAGTCGCAGAATTTGTGTAGCCATGTACAATGCTATAACTGCTAGAAATCCTGATTGGCACTCAGATAATGATGATCAAGGTAGAATCAAAGTTGTAATGAGTGGTGCGGCATCCGATCAAGCAGAGTGGCAGGGCCACATTCGTAATAAATCACAAAGAGATAGATTGGCAAATCGTTTTCGCAATCCAAATGATGACTTACAAATTGTGATAGTTCGTGATATGTGGTTGACTGGTTTTTCAGCTTCTAGCCTCAATACGATGTATATTGATAAGCCAATGAGGGGGCATGGCTTAATGCAAGCAATTGCTCGCGTAAATCGTGTATTCAGGGATAAGCCTGGTGGATTAGTTGTCGATTATATCGGATTGGCCGATCCATTGAGAAAGGCAGTTCTGAAATACACAGATAGCGGCGGTAAAGGAGAAATCGCTCTTGATATCGGTAAAGCAGCAGATGTATTAGTTGAAAAGCATGGAGTGATTACCGCAATGTTTCATGGGTTTGATTGGTCTGTATATCATGAGACAGACCGTACTGCACGTTTACAATGTCTGTTATCTGCCCAGAATCATATTCTTGGACTAGAAGACGGCAAAAACCGATACAACGAGGCAATCTATTTACTGAATAAAGCCTATGCAATCGCTAAAACAACTGAAGATGCTGAAGATTTACGCGATGATATAGTCTTCTTCCGTGATGTTCACGGCCGATTGAATACCCGTTCGTCTTCTGCTCGAGACCCAGGGGAAATCGATTCAGCAATACGCCAATTGGTATCCGATGCGATTCAGCCAGGTGAAGTAATTGATGTATTCGAAGCGGCTGGATTGAAGCAGCCAGATATTTCAATTCTTGATGATGAATTTCTCGCAGAGATACAAAGAATGCCCCACCGTAACCTTGCAGTTGAACTGCTTGAAAAGTTGCTGAAAGGGGAACTGAGGCAACGCAGAAAGATTAACCTCGTTCAAGAAAAGATATTTTCAGACATGCTAAATAACGTGTTAATCCGCTATCGCAACAGGGGAATGGATACATTGCAAGTGATTAACGATCTAATCGAGTTGGCAAAGAAGATGCGAGAAGCATCAGCCAGAGGAGATGACCTTGGTCTAGACTTTGCAGAATTAGCATTCTATGATGCTCTCGAAACCAATGATTCTGCAGTTGCAGTGCTAGGTGATGAGATTCTCAAGACTATTGCTAGGGACGTAGCCAAAATAATTCGTTCTTCAACAACAATCGATTGGACAATGCGAGAAGAAGTACAGGCGCAAATGCGTGTTCTCGTTAAACGGATATTGAAGAAATATGGATACCCGCCTGACAATGCAAAGAAGGCGACAGACACGGTGCTTGAGCAAGCCAAACTTATGGCTTCAGAATTGTCTTCGGTCTAATTACTAAAATCGACACTATCATGATACGGTTCTTTACCCCACCACTCTGGATGCTCAAACATTCTACGGGTCTCATGGAATTCATATCTGCATGTTCTGAGGACCATACTTGATGTCCAGGAGCCGCTCAATTTTCCTTTCACACCCAATTCCTCGAGATGTTTTGCAATTCTGTTTCCCGACCATCCTTGAGCATAATGTCGATGTCGCATGTAATCGATAATGTCCTGTTCTTTCCAATTCGGAACGATGTTGTCACCTTGTCTGTCCCATCCGAAAATGGGGCCCGTGAACACCTTAGCATTGTCCTTGAGATGCTTCATTGCAATCTTTGTGCGTTCAGAGATCTGACCTCTCTCTAATTCTGCGAGACTTGCAATGGTTGTGAGGAAGAATCGTCCCATGGAGGTCGACGTGTCCAATGTCCCACCATCTTGGTCGAGAATATGGATGTCAACACCAATACCTCTCAATTCATCCACAGAACCCAAACAATCCTGAACATCTCTGAATAGTCTGTCCATCTTCAATGCGAGAACATGACCAACTCGCTCGTGATAGATTGTTTCACGCATCTTTCTTCCTGCTGGCCGTGACCAAAGGTGAATTGCAGCAGATATCCCATCATCAATGTAGATATCTTCAGGATCTAATTCCAATCCACGAAATTCTGCGTAAGCAATCAGACGTTCGACTTGAGCATCAAGGCTGACTCCCTCTTCTGCTTGACGCTTTGAGGAGACTCGAGCATAAGCTACTGCACGTGATTTATTTTTATTATTTCCAAACACGTTAGATATTCTAGATTCTTTACTATTTGAATTCGCACTTGCGTTGCTAGGGGTTGTCCATACCCTTGTTGCCACTGAGCCAACAGGGGGTTCAGCAGTGGTTTCACTGGGTTCGATTAGTTGCTCAGGGGGTCCGCTCACGGACTACCCTTTGCTTATGCTTGAGGTGAAATAACCTGATGATTTCCGAGAGTACGT
>JBMZTB010000089.1:0-7256 GCA_049623485.1 Candidatus Poseidoniaceae archaeon | reverse complement strand
GAGCGCGGCACTGAAGATGCCGAGGTCGCCGGTTCAAGTCCGGCCCAACCCACCTTTCACCCATTTTCATCAATGGGTTCATTTGCAATCACATATGTGCTTGTCACATGGGAGAGGCTATTGTTGGGGAGGAACTACCCAAGGAGATTCCTGAACCAGATTCTAAGAGCGATTCATTGCTCAAAGAACTCGATGAAATTCGTCGCAGACGTACTGATGGGGACAATCGCAGTATATTTGCAAAGAAAGAAAACCCTGTTCTCTTCGTTGGCGTCGTCTATGGAATTCTCTATGGGGCACTCATTCTCTCCATGTCATCAGGTATGCTTGGACAATCAACAGCAATGGATCATAACGCCTCGACTACATTTCTCGACATCGGTGACGAATGCAACGAAATCGATGATGAACCATGGATCCACATCTTCCCTAACGAAGATGCTGAAGTCTTTTCTTTGAATGTCTACAATTTACCCGCAGGCTATGTTGTATTGACGTACAACATTGTAGAACAGGGAACTTCAAGTTCATCAAATCCCTCTGAATCCACTCGTGCTTTGAATGATGAGAACAATCGTGCCCATGCAAAAGCAGATTACAGTGACCTGGAAGAAGGAGATTACGTTGTTTCGCTGAAAGTTGAGATGTATGAAACAAGGGAGGACGCAGAAAATGATTCCATTCAACCAATGATGGAAAAATTGGAGAAGTCCGTAGATTTTGAACTTGAGATTACAACAAAAGGATTTGCATTCCTTCCATTCGGAGGAGACGAAACGGTTCGAGAAGTTCGCGTAACAGACTCTGGACCTCGCTCGTGTTGGTCTGTACAAGAATTAGGAAATTGGGGTTACATCCTTTTGGTTGCTGAATTAGGAGGCGGTCGTGAAACCGCTATGCTCGCTGGTGGAGCTGCTGGAATCCCCGCCTGGTGGATGGCTTTCAACTCTCTTTCATTATCGATTTTCTCGCTCTTGATTGCTTATCCAATCATGTACAAAGTCTATCACCAAGAAGCTGACGATATCTTGTCGCGAAATCACATCATTCGACTTGTTGAAGATATTATCTCGAAGTGTGAGCGTCGATTAGGAATTTCAATTGACCATGAACTTGCAAAAGTTGAGCCAAGGGATTTATCGATTGACATCATGGTACCCTACAAGAACACGGAAAATACTCTCAGTGATAGCAAAACAATTCGCGACGAAATTCTCCGTGAAGTGCTCGAGGAATTTGCCCTCTTCCACGTCTTCAAGCCAGTTCAACTCACCGTTCGAAGTATCGGTTCCAATCAAGCCATTGATTTCGATTCAGGTGTCGGAATTGGTGTAGGTGACCGAGACGACGAAGAAGCACCAGAAAATTACACTTCATTCTTCGAAGAACTTCATTCTCTATCAAGGGTTGAAGATGAAGTTCGAGATTCATTGGATTTGTTCTTCGTACGTGATAACACGTTGAAACTTGAAAATGCTGTAATCACAAGTGATGATCGTATCGTCTTTATCTCGGTTATTTTCAAACCAACAACACGATTTGCATATTTCCGTTACAAGCGTCTCGCTTCCGAAGTGGAAGATGAACTCCGAGCCTACATTTCTGAAAGAAACAGAGATCTGCTTACATCTCAGGAATTAATTGTCAAAGCCCGTAACCAAGTGTCGACCTTGGCAGATCGTTCAGGAGCTGGCCGGGTTGAAACCAAAGGTGACAAAGATGAACGCATTGCTGCTGTTGCTCGGCAAGATGGTTTTGGTGGAAGAATGCTCCAAACAAAATTGCTTGGTGACATCCTTTCAACAGTCGAGTACACTGCGAATGAGAAGCGTGAGATGATCAACAAATGGGGCTTCTGGGGATTGATTGTCTTTGTATGGATTCCATTCATGGCATCTGGTGTTCTTGTGGGAGCAATGCTTGGATTGCTTTCTAGAATGAAATTCATGCGTGTTCTTATCGCAACCATGGTTGGTGGTTTTATCGCATCAATTACGTGGGCTTACACTGCAGAAGGTATTGTTAAGATCATGCACAAATACAAGCTTGAAGCCGTTATTCCAATCATTATTATCGTATTTATCCTAGCAGCCATTCTTCACATACGCTCCACTAAGAACCGTCGACAAACCGAACTGTTTGAAGATACATTATTGGATAACTTCCATAATGACATCAAGGAAAAGTATGGATCAAACTAGGTTGGATAACATGGATTCAACAACATTGCTCAATGGCCGTAACGGACACGTTGGAGAACCAGCGATAATAGGTATCCTAGTGGCCTCAGATCGTGCTCATTCAAAGGAGTATGAAGATGAAGGGGGGCCTGCAATTCTTGAATTTTTGAAAGAGGCCATTGCATCACCTGTTGAGGTTCATTACAGGTGCATCCCTGATCAGCAAGAGATCATAGAAGAGGTGTTAATTGAACTCGTGGACAGAACTGGTTGCAATGTCATCGTAACGACAGGTGGAACTGGTCCCGCGGTTCGAGACGTTACTCCCGAAGCCACAGAACATGTATGTGAGCGTATGATGCCAGGATTTGGTGAACAGATGCGTTCAATTTCGTTAGCATTTACCCCAACAGCGATACTTTCTCGACAGACAGCGGGAATTCGTGGTTCTTGTTTGATTTTTAATCTCCCAGGTCGACCGAAAGCGATTCGAGAAACAATTGATGAGATATGGAAAGCAGTTCCTTATTGCGTCGATTTAATCCAAGGGCCATACATCGATATGAACGATGAAATCTGCAATGCTTTCAGACCAAAAAGTGTTCGCAGACGATAAGAGCATTCATTGACTGAATGCACTAGCGACGTATTAGTGACCTGCTATGAGTATGCTTATCCGTAATGCAACAATGATACTTCCAGAGACCACCGTAGTTGGCGATTTGTTAATCGTTGACGGAATTATAACATCAATTCAACCTGGAGGTGGACTTCAACCTCATGATTCGAACACACAGATTATTGATGCATCTGGATTGCATCTCCTGCCAGGTTTAATCGACCCTCAAGTTCACTTTAGAGACCCCGGTCAACCAGAAAAAGAAGATTTGTACAGTGGCTCTTGCGCAGCTGCTAGTGGCGGAATCACCTCATTTCTTGACATGCCAAACAATGTTCCAAGTCAAACAACCCTTGAATCAATGTACAACAAATTAGAAACTGCAGAGAATCGATGTGTGACAAATTATGGATTCTTTATTGGCGCCACAGAGTCAAATGTTGAGGAGTTGCAAAAGGCGGTTGGAACCCCTGATGCGCCAATCGCAATTCCTGGAATTTGTGGAATTAAAATCTTCATGGGTTCATCAACAGGAGATTTGTTGGTCAATGAATCAAATGCACTCAAGACTATTTTCGATAATACTGCTGGGTTGATTGCTGTTCATGCTGAAGATGAAGACCGAATGATTGAACGACAAAAAATGATCAATGGACGCACTGATATGGAAGCGCATGCTGAATGGAGAGATGATCAAACTGCACTGATTGCTACAAAGCGAGCAGTGGGATATGCACAAGCGAGTGGCCATCGATTGCATATTCTTCACCTCACATCGGGTATCGAAGCAGATTGGCTCCATGGATTAACATCGCTTACTGGAACAGATGGTGAAGCACATATCACAACTGAAGTGCTACCGCAACACCTTACATTCGACGAACGGGATGTCGCTGAGCGTGGCACTCGATTGAAAATGAATCCTCCGATTCGATATCAAATCGATAAAGAAACGTTGTGGAAAAGGCTTCATGATGACACCATCACATGTATCGCAACAGATCATGCACCTCATACCCTTGAGAACAAAGCAAAGGGTTTCCCGAAAGCGCATAGTGGAATGCCAGGAGTTGAAACATCTCTTCCAGTCATGTTAACTCACGCTTCAAAGGGCGCTTGTACAATTGAACAGGTTGTGAAGTGGATGTCAAAGAATGTGGCTGAGTGCTATGGAATGATTGGAAAAGGAAGACTCGAACAAGGCTATGATGGAGATGTAACACTGGTCGATATGACAAAGGAAATTATGGTTGAAGATCGCAACACTTGGTCTACAGTCGGTTGGAATCCATTTAATGGTCTCAAATTAATAGGTTGGCCAGTACTTACCGTTGTAGGAGGAACTCCTGTGTTTGAAAGGACGGAGTCAACTGGAGTTAAGGGAAAAATTTTGGTTGATGAAGGTCAAACTGGAACGCCTCTCCTGATGACCCCTTGGAATTGATATTATTCGGGGCTATTTATAGAATACACTTAATTAGTCTATGAACTATTTCAGCATGAGTGTTATGAGTAGCATGGAAGAACAACTTGGAAAAGGATATCAACAGATAATGATTGGATTAATTGTATTTATTGCCGGTGCAATTTGGGGTGGAATGCAAGCCACAGAAGGAATGGTAGCAGAAGATGTCTACTGGCCAGCAGTCATGATGTTGTCAGGGGCAATGGTCGCATTGCTTGGAACAACATTTGGCACAGACCACGAAGATGATCGAAGCAATGATCTCGGCGATGCAATCAATGAATTGACTGAGCGCATCAACAGGCTAGTCGGTTCCTCTTCTCCAGAAGATCAAGAAGAATAATCAAAGAGAATATATTTCTCCGTATTTTTCTTCAACATATCGAAGAAATGCATCTGAGGAAGGAGGAGTTCCTGTTGCCTCTTCAATAAGGTCTGCTGGCAATAAAGCACTCCCTCTCTTGTGGATTTTTTCCCTTAGCCATTCAAGCATTTCAGACCAATCTCCAGATGAAATGTGTTTGCTAATCGAACCAAGTTCTCGACTCATTGCTTCAAGCAATTGAGCAGCATACAAATTACCAAGCGTATAGGTTGGGAAGTATCCAAACGCAGCCATAGACCAATGAATGTCCTGAAGACAGCCAAGCGTATCGTTTGGGACCGTGATCCCGAACCATTCAGATATCATTGAATTCCATAACTCAGGTAACTGATGAAGTGGGAAATCTTCATTGAAAATTTTCTTTTCAATCTCATATCGCAACATAACATGAAGGTTGTATGTTACTTCATCCGCCTCTACGCGGATAAAGCCAGGCTCAACGCAATTTGCAATCCTATTCAGGGTTGTTGAATCCCAAGAGGGAGCATCAGGAAATGCTTCTCTGAACCATGGCATTGCTACATCCCAGAATTCAGGAGTTCTACCGATTTGGTTTTCCCACAATCTCGATTGAGACTCATGGACGCCCAGTGAAACCGCATCACCTCTTGGCGTGTATTGATGGTCCTCATCGAGCCCTTGTTCATACAATGCATGACCAGTTTCATGCATCACAGCATAGAGGCATGAAAAGGGATCAAGTTCATCATAACGTGTTGTGAATCGAGTATCTCCCGGCCAAATTCCAGCAGAAAAGGGGTGCGTTGATGCATCCATACGTCCTGCTGCAAAGTCAAATCCCATTCGTTCACTGACCTTGATACAGAATTCTTCTTGAGATTTTACTGAGAAGGTCATTCCTTTAGGTAGGGTTGGATCAGGATTGGTTTTTTTTGCCTCCATTATTCGATGCAGAAGTGGAACAAGACGTTGTTTCAATCCCTCAAAGAGAGGATCATAATCTTCTACGGTCATTCCTGACTCATACTCATCGAGAAGAGCATCGTAAGGCGTTCCCTCATACCCATACGCTTCAATTTTTTCGCGAGTTAATGCTACGAGTTTCTCAAGGTGTGGTAAAAAAGCAGAAAAGTCTGAATTTGAACGAGCATTTTGCCAAGCTACTAGAGCTTCACTTCTTGCTTGAGCGAAAGTTGACACAAAATCTGAAGAGAGTTTTGTTGCCTTGTCGTATCGCTTTCGAAACTCGCGGGTATTCGCTTGTTCAGATTCATCTAAATCGTTTCGATTTTCAACCTTGGCTAAGAGTTCACCCATCTTTGGGTCAATCACTCTTTCATGGGCAAGAGCAGCTAACCAAGCCATAATTTCCCCTCTGGATTTTGCTCCTTTTTCCGGCATCAGTGTTTCTTGATCCCAGCCTAAATGGCCTTGAATACTACCTATCCGATGAATGTCTTTGATACGCTGAACAAACTCGTCTTTTTCGCTCATAGTTAGACCACTACATGACTTCCTCATCAAGACTCGTATAGAGAATGTTGGTTTTACAAAGCCACACATTCAATATGGATGAGTGTATGGGAATGCATGATGGTTCCATCCGACGGAAAAGGGGAGGATGGGGAATCATCTGATGTCGATGTAGACATCGATGCCCTTCTCAACGAAGACCATCATGAACCAGATCAAGATATTAACACAATCTCAGAGGATATGTCCGAGGAAGAGAAACTGAAAGCGATTTCTGATAGAGTCGTTCAAACTTCAATGGATATCAGGCGCGGAGAGAATGTGTTGATTGTTTGTGATCCAACGACTGCAGAAATCGGTCAGTCGTTGCACGAAGCAACACAGCAACGTTCTGATAGAGTACTGCTGGTTGTTATGCCAAAGTCAAGACACCACGGAGAAGAACCCCCTAGCCCTGTTGCTTCTCTGATGCGACAGCAACAAGTCGTCATTGCTCCAACGAAGTATTCTCTTACTCATACACGTGCTGTTCGACAAGCAGTCAGAGATGGTGCAAGAGTTGCAACAATGCCAGGAATGAACATTGAATTGTACACTGAGGGTGGCATGACTGCTAATTTCCAAGACGTGAAGCGTAGAATCTCAAATATTGGGACAGTATTGAGACGAAGAAGAATTATCAATGTCAAATCCGAATCAGGGACTGATGTTACATTTGAAGTGAGTTGGAGAGATTGGAAACTCGACGACAATGGAATCTGTAATCGTCCAAGAATGTTGATGAATTTGCCGGCTGGAAAAGTGTTCGTTCTTCCAAAAGAGGGAACAATGAATGGCACAATTGTTATCGATGGGTCATGGGACTCAACACTTATCGATGAGCCCATTGAATTCATCATCGAAAATGGAACTGTAATTGATGTAAAGGGTGGTATTCTCGCTGCAAATATTCGTCAATCATTCGGAGAAGTGGCTAAGAAACTGAAATCAAAAGATCGTGAAAATGTTTGGACTGTTGCAGAATTCGGATTTGGAATGAATCCTAATGCGCGTCTTGTTGGGAATGTTTTGGAAGATGAGAAACGACTCGGTGGTTGTTATTTCTCAATAGGAGACAATTCCCGATTAGGTGGAACTTCAAATGTCGGGATTCACATCTCCGGCGTGTTAGCA
>JBMZTB010000088.1:0-7276 GCA_049623485.1 Candidatus Poseidoniaceae archaeon | reverse complement strand
GACGGAGATGGAGTCCTCAATCCTGATGACCAATTCCCTAATGATCCAAATGAGCAATCTGATCAAGATGGAGATGGTGTTGGAGATAATGCTGACTTTGCACCAAGTGTTTCAAACGATATTGTATACAGCGCAGGTGCTGTCATGTTGCTCGTCTTGTTTGGTGTTCTGGTTCTAATCATTCGTGGCACATCAAATCGTTCACAAGATCTTCAGCAGGATGAATGGAACAAGACTGATGCCTTTGCAGAACGAATGATGGAAATGGATGGAGGGTCAACAATGTTAGAAGCTCCAGATCTTGTTCCTGTCAACGATTCCATTCCAGCAGAAACGGGTGAACTTATGCAAACATATGACGCCCCTCAAACTATGGAATCCTATGATTTTGGTGAGCAACTATCTGTTTCAAGTGAAGCACCACCGCCTTCCAGTTTAATGGGAATGATGGATGGAAAAGGTCGAGAACACATCGAATATCCTGCTCAGAGCGGAAAATTATGGTATAGAGACACTCCTGATTCGCCTTGGATCAAGAATTAGGTATAGTGCTTCTTACGTTTCCGTAAACCAACGGACTCAAGCAAACGTAAGATATGTCTATGCAACTCAGGAAGCAATTCAAACATTGCAATCGCCATGATGAACATCGCAAACAGTGAAACAACTCGCGAAGCATAGGAGTGTCCAAACTCAAACATGCTCATACCAAGATACTCCCAACCCTCATAGGAAATATGCATCCAAATAAGACCAGCATTGCGGAAGAGATTCAATATGTGGATGATTGGAATTGTGAAAAGAAGGGCACGAATTTTTCTTTTGCGATCGATGTCCAGTACTGAAATTGCACCGATGAAGACAATCATAGATTGAAGTGCAGTACAGGCAAGAACAAAATTAATTCCTATCATACTCCCGTCAGACATGATGAGTTCTGTCTGATATGGATGTTCTGCAAAAGAATCGGTCATGAACCATTTGTTACCATCCCATTCAGACCATTGATATGTACCAGATTCTGTATTGACATAGGTTTTACCAAGTTGAATGTCGGTTGTTCCAGTAAATGAAAGGAACATTGCAACTTGAGATGCCACAAACCAAATCGCTAGAACGCTTAACCAAGGCACTGATGCAATCAATAGGTATGGACCACCTGCATAAGCAATACAGCCCCTAGCCCAATTGAGTGCATCACGATCTCTTTTTGTTAAGGATCGAGCTTCAGCAATAACTAATCCGACTCCTAATGGCAGAGCTAAGGCCGTCATAACAGTAAGGACGATATCGCCAATTTCGAAATAATATCCCGATTCATTGAAAAAATATAGAGCAACAAGCATCCAGCCTATTTGAGCAGGCCTACTTACACCGCTCTGGTGGCGTCTATGCCAAGAGTAGGCAAGCAAAACCATACCAAAAGCACCACAAATAGTGGCATACTCTTCTGGTATCAGCATAGTTTGGCCTACAGGGTCCTAGATAGAAACATTTGCTCTTTCTCGCTCCACTAAATCCAACAACCTCCTCTCCTTGGGTTGACCATGAAGGGACCTGTCATTGATGGAGAAGGATGGGCCAGTGGTCCCATTGCTTTTCTGGATAGAGATGGAGTCCTTAACTATGGACGTGCAGGTTATGTCAATAATCCTAAACAAATGAACATCATTCCCGGAACAGGTCATGCTATTGCACGTCTTCGAGAATCTGGCTATACAATATGTGTTGTAACCAATCAATCTCCAATTATGAGAGGTTTGTGGGATGTCAAGCAATTGGAGTTGATACATGCTGAATTACGAAATCAGTTATTGAATGAAAATCCTCTAGCCATAATCGATATGATTCTTACTTGTCCTCATAGAAATCGAGATCGCTGCAATTGCAGAAAACCTTGGCCAGGTATGTTACGGACTGGCCATAATCTTTTGAGAAATCAACGAGTTCTTCACACGAACATCGATTGGGCTGGGTCCAAACCAGAATCATGGAATGCATTAGATGCGATGATTGGAGACCGCAAATCCGACATGGGAGCTGGTTGGGCAGTAGGTGCTCGAACCTTTGAGGTGTCATCACAACATGGTTTGCCCCAGGTTATTGAACGAGTTCTTGATGCATCTGATTCAGGCGATGAGTATGATCCCATGAGGTGGTAAAGTGGGTTGGCTCGGATTGGATGATACTGATTCTCTTGACGGTGGTTGTACTACAGAAGTGTTGTTTCAATTGTTGAAAAGTCTTCCAGACGACGTATCTTATGCCAATCCAAGACTTGTACGATTATGGCCATTTGCAAAACAAAGAACGAGAGGTAATGCGGCCGTTGCTGTAGAATTGATTACTGAAAATGAAGCAGGATTAATAGAACACCTTGATGGTTGGTGGACTCATCATATTGCCAAACTAGGTGGAAGAATTGGGGCAAGCGACCACAGTGAGCGAAAACAATATCCTGCTGATCCTGGAATGGTTTGGATTAATGATACAAGAGCAGATGAAAACTATTACGTATCATCACTATCGACTGAAATTATGCTCGATGATGTTCCAAAAGTATCTCGATACTGGGGTGGAAATGGAAGAATAGGGGCAACTGCAGCAGTACTTTGGCCAGCTACTTTATGCACCTATGAAGCAATTGCATGGAGAATTGATGATGCAGAAGGACCTCGTCAACTGGATGAGGATGCCTTGGATGAAGTTGACAGACTCCAAGATACCTTTCTCTGCAGAAATCCAAAACTCGGAACGAGTCTTTTGGCCCCTAGAGGCAATTCTCCAGTTCTCTTTGGCATTCGTTCATGGACTGAGCAAGGTGCAAGTGATGCACTAAATATACTTCAGAACGGGAAAACAACCGAACAAAACAAAGGTTCGTTGATTTTCAAAACCAACCAAGCCACAGATGATCACCTCGGCGAGCCTGTCAAAGCAACAGTACGTTCAAAATCTATTTTGAAAAAGGGACATGTGGTTATTGAAACCTCCAAGGGAACATGGATTGCATTTCGACAAAGTGGAAACATTGCTTTGCTATCACAATGGTTGGTTGAAGGAGACATTATCATTGGCAATGGTCTAAGGGACCATGAGGATGTTCTCCACTTGGAATTACTTAAAATTTCAACATGTATACCTGAACGAAAAAGACCACTTTGCACTATTTGTAATAAATCCATGAAGTCTATGGGTAAGAACCAGGGTCTTCGGTGTAAAAAGTGCAACATAACCACCGATCGAGGTTGGGTTGAACTCAAACGAATTCCGCCATTCAATGACTGGGTGCAACCTCCACCGTCCTCTAGAAGACACCTCTCAAAACCTCTTGAACATAGATAACTGTATCAAAACCATATTTACTGAGAGGATACAAGAACACTCATGGCAGACGACCTGACAACGAATGTTACCACGTTCATTCTCATTCTCATGTTCATCGGAATGATGGCTTTTGTAGCCATTCGTGCGAAGAAAAATAGAGAAAATATGATCGAAAATCACGCCCCTAAAGTAGCGGGAGAAGATGAAATTGAAGGTGGTGCTCGAAACCCTCAACGATTTGATGAACCAGATGAAGAAGCACTTGAAGAAATGGCTGAACTTCTTGGTGAAGATTCAGAGGATGAATCCTGAATCAACAATCTTACCTTCAAGTTCCGTCTCATCAAAAGTGAGAATTTTCGTTTTTTGTTCTGTCTCACGTAGTGTCCAGATGTGGAAGCCTTCTTCCTTAAGCTTGTTCTCACTTCGTGGTTTTACCGTTCTCTCCTTCAATTGGACTTCTGTTCCTGCTTTTGAAATTAAAAGTAATGTTGTTGAATCATTAATCCTGTTTTTTAAATCAATCACAGATTCTACGGTCTTCGAAGGTATACGTCCTGTGGGTTCACACCAATCGTCAAGAACGATCAAACCAACACTCGGTAAATTCTGTTCTGCCTCAACAATCGCATCGACACAACGCTCCATATTGCCAATCAAATTCATTGCATGGAAACGGCTCGCTTCAACTATGTTTAACGAAGTGAATAGTTGAGAGAAACGAGTTGCATTTGGCATGTGGGGTGATGCCCACAGCACACGACCTCCACCTTGTATTTCATCGACAGAAAAATGCAAGCCGAGAGTTGTTCCACCGCTTCCACCATCAACAGACAAGTGAATGCTTTTTCCAACCAAATCCAATGCCCAACGTTCGGCCATACCAATCCTAACCTGTTCATAGATTTGACATTAACATCAGCGCAATGCTCATGACCTTCCACACAAACCCACAATCATGAGCGGAGAAGTTCGAGAAGGTGAGCGCATCCCGAGAAGGGAACCACCTCCATACGAAGAAGCCAAGGGGTTTGCCTCTGCTGTAGCACGTGATGGTTTTTTGACGACTGCGATTAAAGACACAAATCAATATGGTCCCGTTGGCATGATGATTTTGTTATTCATCGTCGCAACAATCACTGGATTTGTGATCAAAATGCTAGGTCTGATTTTGTAAACTGAGAATTGAACATCCTTTGAAAATTCTACAGAATCTTCCTCCCTATGGGACAAAATACAAACCCTTTACTTCATCTGTGAAAGATATGAGTGAGGGTTCAGTCAACGTTGAGAGCAGAACATCCTCTCAGGATAAACGCTGGACAATCATGGCAGCGTTACTTGGAACCAATACCGCTGTGATGTTGTTCCAGGGGATTGAACAAGAATCAAATCCAACTCAAATGAGAGAAGTCGCTCTTGCGATTATCGCCGCAACACTCCCATTCCAAGCTATTTATTTCCTCATTTACACATTTTTACTCGAAAACAAAGGAACTTTGAGCGAACGTATGGTTAAGAAACTCAATTTCGCTTCAGCAATATGCCAAATTTTTGGATACATTTCGTTATTGGGAGTAGCGATTATGTGGTATAACCTTTCCATCTATGTTGGCATATCCTTTTTTGTCTCTAGCATATTTGCGATGATTTTGATTCGCACAGCCATGATGCCCGATAAAACTGATCAAGAATAGACATCTTGGCTTCTGTTTTCCAAAAATGCCCTCAAGTAAGGTTCATGAAGCCTCTTCTTGAGCGTATCTTATGGCGTTCTGTCCACTCGATTATCGATACGGCTGTCAAGACTTCAAACACATCTGGTCTGAACTAGGTCGTCATGAACGTCAACTGGAAGTTGAACGAGCACTCATATGGGCTCACATGCAACTTGGAAGAGTCTCTCAATCAGATTATGAGATCGTAAAATCAATTGCAAATCCGACATCGGTAACAAAGGAAAGAGTTTCAGAAATTGAAGCAGAAACACGACACGACATCATGGCATTAACGAAGGCGATGGCTGAAGCTGCTGGTGAGGCAGGTTGGTGCATACACCTTGGAGCAACATCAAACGACATCGTAGATACTGCAGTCGCCCTACAACTGCGCGATAGTATTGTAATGCTAAGAGAACAATTATGCCTCCTTATCGGCGTTTGTGCAGATGTTGCAGAGCGAGAAAGAGACACCGTCATGCTTGGTCGAACCCACGGTCAGGCAGCAGTTCCAATTACGTTCGGTCTAAAAGCGGCTGTGTGGCTTGATGAATTGAGAAGACAATTGGTAAGACTCGATGAGTCTACACCTCGTATCGCAGTTGGCAAATTCCTAGGAGCCGTTGGAACTGGTGCTGCACAAGGAGTAAATGCACGCGAATTGCAGCGACTCATTCTAACCCATCTAGGGCTTGGTGTCCCTCTAGCAACTACGCAAGTTGTTGGTAGAGATCGATACGTGGAATATGTTTCTTGGCTTGCTAACGTAGCAACGTCTTGTGAGAAAATTCTCCAAGAAATACGAAATCTACAACGTTCAGAGTTGCAAGAAGCAGGAGAAGGATTCGATGTTAAAAAGCAGGTTGGATCATCGACCATGGCTCACAAGAAAAATCCAATTAAGTCAGAAAACGCTTCTGGACTGGCGAGAATCGTTCGCTCATTCATCATCCCAACATACGAAAATGCTCTACTATGGCATGAAAGAGATCTAGCCAATTCGAGCAGCGAACGATTTACTCTCTCGCACGGCTCTGCATTATGCGAAGATGTCATTGCCAAAACACGAGATGTGTTGACCAATATGTGGGTTGATGCTGAACGATGCATGGAGAATATCAAAGCCCAACGAGGCTTGGTAATGGCAGAAAAGGTGATGATCGATTTAGTCGAACATGGTATCGCTCGAGACGAAGCACACGAAATTCTTCGAGAAGCTTCGTTCACCGCTGTTGCTAACAAAGAAGAGCTAATCGATGTATGCAGTCGAACTCCAGCTATTGTGGCTGCGTTTAGTGTTGATGAACTGGAAGCGATGTTCGATCCAGCAAATCACATTGGTGTTTCTGGAGAGATTGTAGACGAAGCAGTTGAACTTGCTCGCAAAGCCATTCAGTGAACTTTAGTTATTGTAAATACACCACGTACTGAATCAAATGTCGTTGTTCCTTCCACTTCTAAGGTTCGTGGTAAATGTGGGCCTCCTGTAACGAACGTTTCGTATTCACCACCTTCTCCATCAACATTGAATCGATATTCATCTGAAAGTGATTTGAGTTCCTTGAGATTTTCTAAATCTAATATTCTTCCAAGCCATTTTTCATCCAAACCTTCACATGAAACTGAATTAATCATGATCTTAAATCCATTTTGTATCATCCCATGAAGATGCTCGTATGGGTCTTGATGCCAAAGGGGCGAGAAAGATATCATTCCAAGACGATGAGCCATATTTTCGAGTTTTACTTTCTGGTAGTCGCTTCTTAATGCTCCGCTCACTATAGCATCAATATTCAAATCCATCAGAACTTGCTCTAAACTTGAAATTTCATCATCGACAGAACCAGATGCATCCACAGAATACCAATCGACACCAGCCGATTGTGCTTGATGCTCAACCCATTGTGTAGAGGGGACCTGGAACATATGGGAATCTCCATCTCTAATTTGCACCGTAACCAGTGCTACGACATCCCATCCTCGACATTGCGCCCACCACCATGCTGCGGAAGAATCCTTACCACCGGAAGATAACACGGCTATGCGCATAGATGCCCGTACACGTTCAACTTCAAGAGATTAAGGGAATCAAAGCCAAGTGTTCAAATGGGTCGTGTTCTTGGTTTAATCCAAGGGTCGCCTACCCGCACCCTCATAAAGCGTCGACGACGAGAAGGAAATGGTGAGATAATGCAACCTAGTGGAAGAGGATACGATCATGGAATTACAAC
>JBMZTB010000087.1:0-7280 GCA_049623485.1 Candidatus Poseidoniaceae archaeon | reverse complement strand
TAATTGGCCCGACGCCCACCCGACACCCACTCATGAGATGCCTGTTGATTCGGTAGCGAGTGTACTGGGGGACTGAACACCCATTGTATTCTATCATAATGTCTTGAGAGATTTGCAAGAACCCTTGCGATTTCGTGGACATGATATGTCGATTGTCTGTATCAACCCACAAGAGACGGTGTGAATTTTCTAGAAAATAAGATTCAGTCATCAAGGATGATGTTCTCATTGTTCAAAGCATGATGCCAAAGTCCACCAAGTCGTACTAAATTGTAGGCCGAACGTTCGACTCGACTGACGATGTTGACCACTTCCAAGCGTCCAACTTTGCCGCCCATTGTATCGGATTTCAAGCTGGATAAGGCTTCAACTGCCTTTCCATGTTCTTCTCTTACCATGGCCCATGTTGATTTCACATTCTCGATTGGTAATTCTTCGCCTTTTGTCAGACAGGCGCTCATGGTATCAAGCAGTCCATTGAGGTGCTTGTGCATCTCAAGAACAGAATTCACAATGACCTCGGGCAATTCCTCTGCGTTTTCATCAAGAGAACGATCTGAACGAGCGATGTCCCGAGCGTGTCGGATCACACGCTCAACGGTATCCACGCTTCGCAAGTAGGTGGCGACAATTCTCAAATCTTTCATTAAGGGCTGATTGAGTGCGAGAATCAGCAGCAAATCATTAGTCAAATCCCAATTCGCTTCACGCGCATGTTGACGGATTTGCTTGACCTCTTTGTACACCTGCGAATCGAGTTTTGTGAATGCCTTTATCGCCTCACTGTAGGCCATTTTCGCTTCATCAAAATACTCAGATAAGTCCGCACGGACTTTGTCAATTCGTTCATCTAATCCAGTTCGTATAGGCATGTCATTCACTCATCCAAATCTTCCAGTAATGTATCGCTTAGTTAACTCTAATTCTGGATCTGAAAATATCTTGTCAGTTTCTCCGAATTCCACAAGTCTTCCAATGTACATAAACCCTGTATAATCGCTCACCCTTGCGGCTTGCGACATTGAATGGGTCACAATCACAACGGTGAAATCTTTCTTGAGTTCCAAGATGAGTTCCTCGATGGCTGCAGTAGCAATTGGGTCCAAAGCGCTGCATGGCTCGTCCATCAAAATGATATCAGGTTCAACGGCAATGGTTCGAGCAATGCACAACCGCTGTTGCTGGCCGCCTGAAAGTGAGGTTCCCAAGTCATGCATTCGATCTGAAACTTCATCCCAAATAGCCGCTCGCTTCAAACTTTTTTCAATGATTGCATCGAGCTCTTCTCGCGTTGGTTTTGTGTGCAGTTTGACCCCATAGCCAACGTTATCGTAAATTGATTTAGGGAACGGATTTGGTCTTTGAAACACCATGCCGATTCTCTTTCGAATCTCGACAAGGTCAGCATCCTTTGCGGTGATTTCAGTTTCACCCATTGTGATTTTTCCGTCGTAATGACAAATTGGAATCAAATCATTCATTCGATTCATCATTCGTAGAAGCGTACTTTTTCCGCATCCCGAAGGGCCGATTAAGGACGTTACGCTGTTTTTGGCAATCGGGAGTGAAACGCCATACAGTGCTTGCTTATCCCCATACCATAAATCAAGATCCTCGATCATCAAATCGACCTCTCCATCCACATCTAATTGTCTCGTAGAATCTGGGACTACTTCTCCACCTATCGTCTCGCTCATGATTTCAACCTCTTTCTAAAATGCTGTCTTAACACAATTGCAATGCTGTTCATTGCGACCAACAGACAGATCAACGCAATACTCGCTGCTGCTGCCATCGAATGCCATGCATGGTCTGGTTCTGCCGTCCAGAAATAGATCTGAATCGGAATGACAGTGAAATTGACGTTGCCTCCATTGAGGGCTGCTAAAGGCTCAGGATCAAACAAAATCATGGCAGTTGCACCTATGACAACCAGTGGAGCTGCCTCCCCCATGATTCGGCTCATCGCTAGGATTGTTCCGGTCATAATCCCAGGCATTGCAGATGGGAGCACGTGGTCTTTGGTGACCTGCCATCTCGTGCATCCGATGCCATAGGCAGATTCTCTCAAAGTACGAGGAACGCTACGCAATGCTTCCTGGCCTGCCAATACGATGATCGGCATTGCCATCACACCCATTGTCAATCCAGCTGCGAGAACAGAGGGGCCTAAACCCCAGCCAAAACCGTCTTGCTTGACGAAAATCGCAAGTCCAAACATACCGAACACGATTGAGGGGACGCCTGCTAAGTTCGTAACCAAGGCTTGAATGAGTTTTGTTGTGCGGTTTGGCTTGGCATACTCCTCAAGATAAATTGCTGCACCAATAGAGACAGGAATGGAAACGAGCATTGCAATTAACATCACCCAAATTGTTCCATAAAACGCAGCTCGAATTCCAGATGCGTATGGGATAAAAATATCTTGATAACGCTCGGTTAAGAATGGAATGTCGATGAGAAGAGGGATGAATAATGTCGATGTAAACAGCAACATTCTTGACCACATCAACACACCATCTCTCGCCGAAATCGAATGCTTTAATCGCGAGGTTTCGCTTAATTCCCTACCTAAGCTTTCCAATCGTTCAATTCCCTCAGCAATTTTGTAGAGAATAACCCCCGATACAAGCCAACATATGCTCCCTAATGCTGCGGCTACAAACATTCCGTCACTTATTGCAAAGGTTGTTCCAGCCAATACGTACGATGCCAATTTGATCAACGCCCGACGACCTTTCAGTTTCTGAATAATGTTCAAGACGGCTACATTGGGCCATGTGAGAACAACGACAAGAATCAACAGCGTAATCCAGCCCAGTAACTCCATCGGTTGAAACACCTGTTCGTTTTCATCATCCCATAAAACATGGACATCGCCAGTGATAACGAATGTATTGACTGCGGGATACCCCGTTTCATCAGCGTTTGGAACTGGGCCTGAAATTTGTTCAACTGAAACAGGGACAGTGAGGCTTGAATATGCGTTGAAATTTGTCTTCCGCCCCACGTCAATTTCAGTTTGGTCAACCCCAGTTGAATCAATGTAGATGTCTGTTTTGACTTGTCTGGTTTCGATGACATTGATTTCGACATCATGAGAATGAGAGCCGTTTTCATCGTCCCATCCAAAACGAAGGACGACAGGATCGGTGAATGGTTCGCCATTTTCGTCAACTGTTGGGAAGTCCCATTTGAACCTGTAATCTGATTCTAGTATCCATTCACTTGCGGGAGTGATTTCTCCTTGTTCTCCTTTAATGAACGTGGGCTCTGCAATTTGCCATACCAAGACGCCAAGAAAGAGTAAACCAATCAATCCCGTAATCGCCAAACCCGTTGATCCTGCACGTTCCGTAAGGTCCCTCAACTTACGATTTCGTTTCTGGAGTTTATCGATGTCTTTCATCAGTAAGCCTCCCTGTATGTTGACAGAATTTTGTTGCCGAGTAAATTCAAACACAAGGTGATGACAAAGAGATACAATCCTACAGCGAAGATTGTGAGGTATCCAATTTCTCCGAATGGAAGGTCGCCACCGACACGTTGTGCAATGTACGCAGTCATCGTTTGAGCTGGCAAGAACATGTTGGAGGTGTAGACTGCAACCGTTCCTACTGCAAGCGTAACCGCCATTGTTTCGCCAACAGCCCTCGAAAGAGCAAGGATGATGCTTGCAACAATTCCGGATAACGATGCCTGAATCATGACTTTCATCGTCGTCTCAATTTTTGTTGCCCCTAATGCAAGGGACCCCTCGCGCAATTCATTTGGTACCGCGCGCAAAGCGTCTTCCGACATTGAAGCAATCAGAGGGAGAATCATCACGCCGACCACAATGGCCCCATTGATTGGATTGAGAACATTTGGCGCCTCATCAATCCACCCATTTGCAAATGCATACTCGCCAAACTGAACCACGAGTGGTCCAATATAGATGAATGCAAAAAATCCGTAAACGACGGAAGGAATTCCAGCGAGAATTTCGAGCGTTGGCTTCACGATCGCAACCAATCTTGGATGCGCATACTCAGAGAGGTAGATGGCGCACCCAACGCCCAAAGGTACCGCGATGATGAGCGCTCCAAATGCGACCTGCAGCGTCGTCAAAAGCAGACTGTTGACACCGAACGACATCGTGTCACAAAGGGAACGACGATCCGCACAAGCACCGGTGGGTGTCCATTTATTCTGTAAAAAGAATTCACCAAATGCTCCAGAATAATTCATCGTGATGGCGTCGAAGAACGTGATAAAGAGAAACAGAAAGAGAACGTTCCTCCACGTATTGGAAATCTCAATGTTGCCTCCAAAGATTCTCTTCATCTGAAGTTTACCAGTGGCCCTCCAGATCATTGTCAAAAAGAGAATTGAAAGGCCGAACAGGAAACTATCGTTAAACAATAATTGCAAAACGACAAGTATGAAAACGGCCTTCACAATTCCGTGATGAGGACTCCAAACTTCTTGAGGGATAATGGAAAGGCGATTTTTTTCCTTTTTGCTCTCGTAATCGAGAATCAATGCCACAACAAGAAGCAAGCACGCAAATCCCGATGCAGAAAAAATGCCTCCAAAATCCCACTCAAGGGAAAACCACCCTCTGTGTTCCGCAATATCTGAAAAGAAGGTAATGGTTTCAAACAACAACGTTTGGATGATTCCGACCGTGATGAGAATGACCGATAAACTCGTCAAAAACAAAATCGTGCCAGGCTTATCTTTGGAAATACGATTTAGAAAGGACATACAATCACCGATTATACCCGTTCAAGTCGTTGATACATGAGCATGTTAAGGAGAATTTCTGCGAAATTAACGCTGTAAGCGCACAGTCTCCTCACCGATTCGGAAATTCTAAATTCACTCAGGAGCCGTTCAGCTGAACCACGCCCCGTCCATAACTCGCTTTCAGCTTCCTCTACATCGTTGCCAAGTTGAGCCAGTGCCAGTTTGGCCGAATGAATGAGTTCGACATCGCGTGTGTACATGTTGTGAACGATTGTCTTGAGGTGGTTTGACCACAATGGTACGGCTGACAAAGGCATGTCCTTGGTTTTGATCTTGACAACATCTGAGTGTTCATTGACCAAGTGAGCGAGGCGCGTTGCGTGATCGCCCATTCGCTCCAAGACTCGAGCAATGTTCGCGTGTTCCATGGCCGAGAACCGGTCGATGCCAAGTTTTCGTTCAACGGATGGTTGTTGTAAAGATAAAGCAACTTGACGTTCGAGCAAAAGGCGTCGAGCGTCAATCTGGCGCTCTCTGTCGACGATGTCAGAAAGCAATTCTACGGATTCTCCCGAGAGAACATCAAAAGCATCATTGACGAGGCTTGAGATAAGGATGTACATTCGATTGATTGACACCTGGAGTCGCAATTCTGACGGGTTAAGAATCGACACAATACGAATCTCTTTTTCGTTATCGACTTCAATTTCCATTCCTCGTGTGTCTCTCAAAAACGCTCGAACATCGGCTCGAGTTTTCCTGGTTATTGGGGATGAGCATCTGAGTTTGATGACGTCTGCTCCTGCGATGTACCCGCCAATCATGAGATCGATTAAACCATCTCCGATTGCGCAACAATCAAGCTCAATTTCCTGTTTTGTTGAGTTCTCTTGCAGTGGAGAAAGACGTAAATCTCCCGAAGCTAATTCTTCAATATTAACAAGGTCTCCCTTGTCAAGATTGTTGGCTTTCACCCATTCTTTTGGCAATGAGACAATAACGGTGGAGCCACCAGTTAACTGCAATTTGCGGAAAGTCCCTTGTTGCTTCAACAGTCTCCCCTAAATTGTCGGAGGAGTAATGGGATACAGAGAACACCTCATTACTATCTTTATCTCTATATATTCATATATATTTAGCAATAGAATCTATTGTCAAATCCTATGCCCTAAACTGTTCAGCGAATAACAACGGGGAACCGAATATGATGATGAAGAAAAATGGAATGGCCTGGACAATTATCCTTACTCTGATGATGGCTAGTATGGCTGGCTGTCTCGGTGGAGATGACGCTGATGAGGCCGAAGAGAAAACAATTAACATTGCAGGAAGCAGTACTGTATTCCCTGTTGCAAGCGCCTGGGGCCAAGCCTACAGCGATGCAAACTCAGAATACACAGTTACTGTAGCCGGAGGAGGATCTGGTGCTGGTGCATCCAAGGTGTGCAGCACAGACTCTGATTCGGTACACATTGGTGATATGAGCAGAGACTGGAAGTCATCTGAAGCTGAGGCTGGAGAAGATGGTTTCACTTTCAAGTGTCTAGACTCTGACATCACTGTCACACAACTAATCGTTGCAATCGACGGTCTATCCGTGGTTGTAAAGAAAGGTGGTGCAGCTGACCAGTGCATCACTGAAATGGGCGGATTGTCCATGGCACAACTCCGCTGGATATTCACTGATTGGTCTGAAGAAGACCTAGCAGCAGATGGCCTAGAGATGGACTCAGTCACGCCAAATAATGACGGAGATGGAGTTCGCGAATGGAGCGACCTAGATTCATCTTGCGCTGATTCCGAAATCAAGCTATGGGGTGCAGACTCCGACTCCGGTACATACGAGTACTTCGGAGAGCAAGTGTTCTGTAAGGATTGCTTCGCAGATGCAGACCCTGTATCAGAAGGTTTCGACACAGCACGCGGCTACCAAAACTCTGCTGACGACAACCAGATCGTAAACGGAATCCAGAGCGACGAGTACGCTATCGGATACTTCGGATATGCATACTATGAAGAGAACGCAAACACACTGAGTGTTGCTGCTATCGCAAACAACGACACACATGGCGTTGCTGACGCTGGTGGTGCTGTTACACCAGAAGCAAGTACTGTTGCTGACGGAAGTTATGCACCTTTGTCGCGATACATCTACATGAACGTGAACAACGATGACTGGGACTTAGTACGTGGATTCTTTGAATACGGATACTCTGATGCTGGCATGGACCACGTCATGGACGTGGGCTATGTTGCACTCCCTGAAGCAATGATCGACGAGATGGTTGCTCGAATGGGTTGAGTCGATATACTCAGGTGAACTTCGGAAGCAACGGGGTAACGGGGCACGCAATGCCTTCGTTACCCCGGTGCGGAATTGGAGAGGAAGAAACAATACCTACATTTCAAGGCATGATGTGTTTTTCGGGCTTTCAGTGGGTCATGTAAGACGCTACCCCTCTGTATCCCCTTACGACAAGCGTCCCACGCGTCCGTACCGACGCGTGGACTGTATGTACAGAGGGGTTACACCACTGTCACAGAAGTTC
>JBMZTB010000086.1:0-7351 GCA_049623485.1 Candidatus Poseidoniaceae archaeon | reverse complement strand
GCGTTCGACGTATTGCTGAAATTGTTATCGAAGAGACGGGTTATACTGATGCCAAGATTGCATACACCGGGGGTTCTCGTGGCTGGGCAGGAGATGTACCACGGGCCATGCTTGCCATCGACAAAATGAACTCAGCAGGATTTAATGTTAAATTCAACAGTGAAGACGCAGTTCGACACACTGCTCGTGTCTTGATTCAAGAAATTGGTCTTCAAGATTGAAATTAGTCCTCTGAGCAATACCATTGCCCTTATGGATGATGATTGGTTGGAATAGAGCAGTGAGATGATGGACAATCTATACCGTTCTGAAGAAGCAAGTGCCCGTGGTGACGCCGCTATTGTCGTGATATCCCTATTCTTTGTAGGCCTTCTTATTGTGGCTTTTACATCGAATCCGATTTCAACTGGAACACAACCTGGTGAGCGAGCCCCTCTTTTCTCTGGGAAAGCGTACGATGGAAACGGATGGCAGACCTTTGTGTTTGATGATCTTTTGACTCCAGAATGGAGCCCTAACTCTACAGGTGATGCGCCATGGATTGCTATAGAATTCTTGGACACGGATTGTGGGTTTTGTAAAACCTCTGCAGAAAAAGTGGGGAACTGGGCTCAACAATATTCATCATCTGTTTGGGATGGGCCAGAAGTCATTTTCATCGCTATTGCGGTAGAATTTGTGGCTGATTCTTCTCGTTCTGAAATTCAATCATTCCGAGATTCGAACGAACATACCTTCCCATATGTGGACGATCTTGACCGAGATATTGTTGACGAATGGGAGGTTGGTGGTACGCCTTCTTATTTCTTGGTTCAACCTGATGGCATTGTTGCATGGAATTCTGCACAAACGATCAATTCAATTGCTTGGGATGCGAAAACAGAAGACGTGTTTGCTTTAACGGATTTCACAGGAGACAATTATATTGAACTCGATGAAGCCATTGAACAATTAACAAAGAAATACGGGGGCGAGACACAATGAATGAATATGCAATTCTATCAATTCACGGTTCAATTATCCTCATAGGTGTAATTCTCATGACACCATTTGGAGATGTCCTAGGTGGATTCCTTGTCAACAAGTGGCCTTCTACAGCAACCAAGCGTGGCCGAATGCTTGCAGGTTTAATGATGGTCTGTACTGGTGGCTTTACTGTTTCAGCACAAACACTCTGGATGCACAACAAACTTAGCGAAGGAGGAAGTGTTTGCTCAGGAAGTGAACTCCTCAATTGTGATGGCTTAATTGGAAATCCAGATTACAATACTGTTCCCTTTATCGGTCAACCATGGGGTCTGCTCGGAATGGTTGCATTTTGTCTTCTCCTTTGGCTTGCGATAACAGTTGCTAAGGAACCCCTTGCGCTTTCGACACAAACATTCCTCAAAGCTGGTCTTGGCGCTACGATCGCAGGTCTTCCAGTGATTGGACTTCTCGTAAGTTACGAAATCAAAGAGGGATTGATCTGTCCATTCTGCACCGCCGCTCACATTGCCAACGTCATTGCAATGGTTGGATTCATCTTGCTTCTGAGGATGTATGAATCAGAGGAATGGGCTCCAGAACTAAAGAAAACAAGGAAGTGATTCTCTGAATCGTGACGCAGCAATTGTTGCCATTGCAGTGGTTCTTCTTCTTGTTGTTGCCTACCAAGGGGGGTACATTTTTTCTGATGAAGATTCTTCGGAAACGACTTCAATGAGCGAACCATTGGAAGAATCAGAACAAAGCAATTCTCTTGATGAGATTCATCCCTTGGCTGCGACTTGCCTTTCACATGGAGAATTAACTCGTCATGATCACATGTATCTTACCATTCAGATAGAGGGTCAACTTGTCACTATTCCTGAAAATATTGGAGTCAATACCAACACCTGTAATGAAGCAGGTGCAAACATGCATGTCGTACACACACATTCTGCAGATGGGAAACTCCACTTGGAAATGCAGACCGAGGAAGACGTAGAACTGGGTGTCTTCTTCGATGTTTGGGGGCAACACTTCGATGAGACTGGAATCTTTTCTTATCGAGTCAATTCAACTCACGAACTTGTTATGTACAATCGTGATGCAAATGGTACGCTTGAGGAAGTAGATTCTTTCGACAAGTATGTCCTCCTCAACAATCAAGACATCATTATCACTTATCGAGAGCGAGTTTAAGGAATGAAGAGTCCTTCAAAAATAGGTCCATTCTCAGATTTGCATTCTTCGAGACGTACGATGGTGACATCGATTCGATCGGTTTCAGTATAGATTCGCCTAAGCTCATTCAACAACGCACGTTGAACATCTTCCTTATCAGTTCCATATAGAACAGAAAGATGTTGGTTCGTTGTATCGTTAACCACTGCAATGAATTCTACCATCCATTCCTTAACATGGTCTTCTTCATGCGAGTTCGCCTCAAATGTTTCTTCCATGGTATTATATTGTCACAATACCTTATCAATGAATGGGTGGATTGCATCAACATATTCCAGATTCCGGTATAAATTCCCGAAAAAGAGAACTATTTTGATACTTTTACTCCTCTTCTTTTACCTTTTTCTTATTTCCTGAAGAGACGATTCCTAACGCTCCTATGCAAACAAAAATGATGATTGGGAGGATTATTGGAATTTCGGTTGACTCTTCTTGATGAGGATCTTTGACGCTTATTTCCACCACACCAAGAGGACTGGAATCCTCAGTTGTTTTGTTCAGCAAAACATCGTTCGTGTACTCATGTACGACGATGACGCTCCATTCCTCCATTGAATCGATTGGATAACTTGCGACGAAGGGTGCGACAATGGTCGTATCGATGGAAACTGGATTGCCAACGAATGGAAATTCTGCCAATCCAACGAGAACTCTGTCTCTTGAGCCTGTTCCTGGATTGATGTATCCATCTGAAATCTGTTTGTCATGCTGTACGAAGAGAATGCTAATCTGAGTTTCGTTGTTATTTGTTAGATCGAACGGTGGAAAAACCGAAACCTGGATTTCGGTCTCGTTTGTTTGTGCTGTAACTTTCAAATTCGAATAACTGCGTTGACTTGACTCTTCTTTCAAAATATCACTTTGGACATCAGGCCATGAATCAACACCCTCTCGAACCAGTCCGTTGTGGACTACGAATGAGGGAGTAGCAGCAAGATTTGGATGTTGAAGTCGTAATCGCTCAAGACGATGCTCAGAAGCAGGGGGCTGGAATGCGTCAATATCATCGGTTGGATGGTAGGAAATCATTGAGATTCTGCTGCCATGACCGTCTGTTATGATGTCCAAATCATCATCGATTTCAGCACATCTTTCACACCATGTTGCGGTGTATTCTTCGACAAGGATAGAATATCCTCCTTCGAGGTAGGCAGAACCATTCCACGATTCAGGATTAATTCGAACCGCATCTGCAGGTGGGATAAGGGCGAAGATGATTATCACGAACAGTGCCTTTCGAACTCCGCTCATGGTTCGGCGAGGCACTCGTCCTCCTTCATCTCATCGTTTTGACCATGAATGCTGGGAAGATGTTATGTTGATGAGTTCCAGCATTCAACTTAGGGGATTGCAATGGCAGACCACTGGATTGAAAATCACAAGCGTGATTCTTGGCGGAAACAAGCCAAGGCCAGTGGGTATCGTGCTCGCTCTGCATTCAAATTAAAGCAAATTCAATCACGATTTGAATTGATGCGCCATGGAGACGTCATCCTAGACGTAGGGTGTCACCCAGGGGGGTGGGCTCAAGTTGCTGTTGAGGAAGTAGGTCCTTCTGGAATTGTCATTGGCGTCGATCTTGAACCATGTCAGCCCGTTGATGGAGCGATGTTATTGGTTGGAGATATTACTGATCCAATGACTCAAGAACGTATTGTCACGGAATTGGAACAACGCAAGGTCAACTCAGTTGTATCTGATATCTCTCCAGATATTACTGGGAAGTGGAACATCGACCAAGCTGTTGCGATGACGCTTGTTGCTAAAGTGTTTGATTTTGCCTTGCCACTCCTATGTAACGGTGGTTCATTTGTGACCAAATTGTTTCAAGGGGTGGGCGTAGAAGAATTGATCAAAGCAGTGAAACCACATTTCTCGACAGTTCGTCGATATTCACCAGAAGCCTCTCGTAATTCTTCCTCAGAGGTGTATTTGATTTGCCGAAATTATATGCCTTGGAAAACCGAATCAGGGTCTGTCCTTGCTGATTATGAAACCGAAGTCAACAAAATACTTGGTGGCGATGAAATCGATGACGATGTCGTTGCAACCAAAACCAGTTTCACAGTTCGTCGAAAGAAGAAAGCATCTGAAGAGTAATAACCGTTGATGTTTCTTCTCAAGCCATGGTTCTAACATGCGTTCATGATCTCCAACCCAAACGGCTAATCCAAATGATAACAGGTGAATTGATTCGTTGTTACCCATTGTCAATGGCACGTGTTGCAGGGGAACCGATGCCTTTACGTCATGCAATCATTTCAGATTGCAGCGGATGGATTCGAGTAAAATTATGGGGCCAAGATGCTGTTGATGCTTTACTTGGTCATTTTATTGAGATCCGTAATGTATGGTGTTATCAAAAAAATGGAAGCCTATGGCTAAGTGTTGGGCGTCAATCAAGCCTTAGATTTCGCACGCAACCATAAAGAAGGGGAGGTCGTGGGCGAACTACAACTGAGGCACCAATATGACAGAGAGAGCAAAAAATTGCACATCATCCGGCATACCATTGACAGAAGTAGGCTCCACAGCGTTCCCATGTCCAAACTGCGGTCACTCTATTGGACGCAGCCCAAGATGCCGAGACCAAGGTGTCTCTTACAAATGCTCAAACTGCAGTTTCGTTGGACCCTGAGGTGAGAATATGGGCATGGTAGCAATGACATACAAGGTAAACCCTGATGCTGAAATGGAAGATGTAGACACATCATTGATCGCCTCTACTGTTCAAGGACTTGGTGACGATACTTACAACGTTCAACTCGTCGAAATAAAGCCTCTCGCTTTCGGACTCAAATTCGTACAAGTTCACGTCGTCATGAACGATGGTGAAGGACTTGCTGACGCTTTCGAAGAAAAGATGGCAAGCATTTCTGGTGTTGGCGAAATCGAAGTCATTTCGATGGGCCTCCTCTGAATCAAAGTTGATTCAAAGGTCCTCTCATATATTCTCTGAGCAGAATCGTAGCATACGATCCGCTCGGCAGTGTAAATCTAAATTTCAAACAGGCTCCATCAGGATGCCATCTGCTGTCGTCACTCGGACCTTGATTCCAACGCTCTCCAAGCGTTTCTTCTGCAGCCTTTGGGGTAACTTCAACTGAAAAATCATCAAATGATGTCGTTAAAGAACGGCGTGTTCCAGATGTTGTCAATCTAGGAATTGCTTCAACCATCCATGAAGTATCTGCTAAATCCATCTCTTCAAGAACAGATTGTTCAATTTCTCCTGGCTTTCCTTCACAAGTACGTATGTCGCTTCCAGGAAGTGGACCTGTCACCGTTAGTCTACCAAGGTCGCAGTTTCTTCCAATACGAGGTGCTGTTCGTTCTTCAACAGTCACGCAACTGCTTGCCGCAAGTTGCCCCTTTTCATCGAGCCTTCCAACCAAGTCACCTGGAACAGGGTTGGTCAGGCTTAATCCATTTTCAAGACGCTTTTTCAGTGATCGATTAAACACCACGGATTGCAATGCATGGACGGTCATGAGTTGTAGATTGTTCGGAAGTTTCCTGAAGGCTCCAATGAAATCATCTGGGTTGGAAAGTAAATGTTCAACCATTCGTCGTTCAAAGCCAAGCCAATCAGGAGCGAGAGCAAGGCCTTCTTCTGTTATCCCATGTTCTCGGACATGGGCTCGGAATGCAGCAACAGTATCTTTCTCATCTGCTCCTTCTTTGGCAATATAGGTGAGAGCAGCATCCTCCCATCGTTCTTGAACAACTCGTGCTCCAACCGCAGCAGTAACTGCTCTTCCACTGCCAAATCGTTGTGGCCCTATCCAGTTAGGAGCTCTTCCTTCACCAAGCATTTGAACCATGTTGGACTTGATCGTTTCAACTTCAGCCATTGCTTCATCTTCTGACATAGGTGAACCATCAGGATGAGCACAACCTCGCACGACGATTGTGAAACGATTACCCCGATGATTTCCGAATCCGATTTTTTGATGCGTTCTTCCAAGAACTTCGATGACGACGTCATTAATTTCGACTTCAGCGACCTTAAATTGGGGTGCATCAATGACGAAGATTTGAGATGTTACTGCTCGCTTATCCTTTGTTCCGGCAAAGAAGATACGGTTTCTTGAAATTCCAAGTTTCTTCGATAAATTATTGCAAAATCGATTTGTTTCCCAATTTGTTAATGTTATCTTTGCTACTGTAAACCGACCCTTAGGATTCAAAGTAATCTTTGTTGCAATTTCATCAACACGGAAGTCGGCAACCCTTGATTTCAAAACACCGCCAATGCCAATATCATCCGTAGCATAGCCGACCAATCCAATGGCTTCAGCCAATGTATCAGTTGGCTGCAAAAAGGACACCTCAGAGTGTGAGGCTGTCAAATTCAGAGGAGAGGCTTCCTACAATTTCATCTAGAATTGCTTGAGGCTTTGCCTTTCCAGTGGTGCGAATATAGAATTCTGGAGGATCCAGTTCAGGGTGACCTGGGAAGTAGTTGGCATACTCCACAGACTTGTGATTGTTCAAACGATCACGGAGCATTTGCAAAGCGGTATGAGATTCGCCTGTAATGCGGAGTCGGAGTTCATTTTTGTCGTGAATAAGAACCTTAACTGGCATGCTATCGACCCACCGACCGAAACGGGTGTTTTGAACCTTCCCGTCGATAAGATATGTAAAATTGACCTTGAAGAGAGTTCATGGAACCCTGTTGCTTAAACACCGAAACAGTCTCGGTTGATTCATGGACACCTCTTCCTATGAGGACCAATTGGCTAACTTTTCTGATTTGTTCAAGAAATCTGCTCTGCCAATTCTCATCGTCTCTGCGCTCATTACCGTTGGACTGGGCATGCATTTAGTCACCTCACCACCTGAATTTAGAACGGATCTAAACGACTTTGCACCAAGTTCTGATTCCAACGATGCTCACGATAGAATTCATGAACATTTTCCTGATGAATCACGACCACTGTTTATTCACGTTACAAGGAGCAATAATGGCAACGTTCTCAACATTGATTCATTGAAAGACATGGAGGCCGATTTAGAAACGCTTCAAGCGGATGAACGTGTTAACTTAGAGGCTGTTGAATCATGGACAACATCTCCTGGAATGATTCAGTTCGCTCTTGATGAACAATCCCCTGATACAACACTTTCAGATTACAAT
>JBMZTB010000085.1:0-7479 GCA_049623485.1 Candidatus Poseidoniaceae archaeon | reverse complement strand
ACGATCCAGTTAGGACAGTGTCGAACCGTTCCAATAAAATGGCTCGACATGTGGACAATGTCTCTTGTTTTTAGGCCGTTTTCAGCCATATCCAATGCATTCATTAGTACAACTCTACGATTGCCATGAATGCCTCTATACCGATCATGCAAACCGTAAATGGTTGTATTGTATTGGTCATGACTTCGAATTGTCATGAGGACAAAATGGTCATCACTAATAGAGACGTCTGGCAATTGATTAATGGAAAATAGAGCTTTTCCAGAAGGCGTTTCAAATTTCAAATCATCTCTTGGAGGATTCGGTAAGAGGAACCCATTCTCATCTCGAACACGTTCATTATAATTCTCAAAACCTCTTAATGAATTTGACATTAAGGCACGTATGCGATTATAATTTCCTGATAGTTCACGCCATGGCAAATTATCTGGTGCCAAACGATGCCCTAGTTCAGAAACAATTGAAGGCTCACTCATCAAAAAAGAGGACGCTGGAGGCAATTTACCTTCTGATTTATGGACAACGCCCATGGAGTTCTCGACAGTAACAAATTGTTTCTCAGATCCTTGAATATCAATTTCAGTCCTTCCTAAAGCAGGTAAAATTAACGCGGATTGTCCTGTTATGAGATGGCTACGATTTAATTTCGTTGATATTTGTACAGTCAGGCCAACATTTTGTAATGCCTTCGCAGTTCTCTTTGTATCAGGTGTTGCTGATAGGAAATTGCCTCCCATGCATATGAAAACATCGACGTCGCCGTCTTCCATTGCCCGTATAGATTCAACAACATCGTACCCATGAGTCTTAGGCAACTCAAACCCAAGGCCTAGCTCCATAGTTTCGATGAATGCATCTGAAGGGGCTTCCCAAATGCCAACGGTCCTATCGCCTTGAACGTTTGAATGCCCGCGGACTGGGCATACACCAGCACCTGGCCTTCCTATATGGCCTCCAAGTAATAGAAGGTTGACGACTTCTTGAATTACAGAAACTCCATTTTTATGTTGAGTTAATCCCATAGCCCAACAGGCAATTGTGGCCTTTGAATCAGAACACATTTCTGCTAATTTGATAATCTCATCTTTGGAGATTCCAGAATCCGTAACCGCTTGATTCCATGAAAAAGAATTCATATGGATTTTCAATTGTTCGAATTGGTCAGTATATTCCATGATAAATTTAGAATCGTAATTCTTTGTATCCAATAGATGTTTGATGACACCTTGGAATAAAGCCGCATCACCTCCAATTTTTACCTGTAAGTGCATATCAGAGAGTTGAGTTGATGTCAAATCCATCTCCATGTACTCTTGTGGATGTTTGAATCTTGCCAAGCCAGTTTCAGGCAATGGATTGATGTTGACAATTTTACAACCATTTCGTTTAGCATCTCGAAGAGCTGTTAGCATGCGTGGGTGGTTCGTTCCAGGGTTCTGACCAACGACCAAAATCAAATCACTTTTATTGAAATCTTCTAAATGGACTGTTCCTTTGCCAATCCCAATAGTTGAACCAAGAGCTTTTCCACTGGATTCGTGACACATATTGGAACAGTCAGGTAAGTTGTTTGTACCGAGGCTTCTAACTAGTGCTTGATAGAGGAATGCAGCCTCATTGGAGGTGCGGCCAGAAGTATAGTAAACGCCTCGTTCAGGTACATTCATCGATTGAATAGATTCAGCAATCATATCAAAAGCAGAATCCCAAGAAATAGTTTCATAATATGAATTATCAGGTTTAAGGACCATCGGATGGGAAATTCTCCCTTGTTTGTTAAGCCAATGATCAGACTTTTTCAAGAGCTCTTGAATTGAATATTTTTTGAAAAAACGAGGATTGACATTCGCCTTCATAGCTTCATCTGCTACGGCTTTTGCTCCATTTTCGCAAAATTCAAACGAGGTTCTGTGTTCAGGATCAGGCCAAGCACAACCTGGGCAATCAAACCCATCTTTTTGATTAACCATGAGCAGTGTTTTCACAGTTTTAGACACACCCATTTTTCGGATACCGTGACTGAGCGAAGAAATTGCAGCAGGAATTCCCGCTGCAGTCTTCTTTACTTTACTTAGTCGAAGGGGATTAGAGTCGACTGGTGTAACCCCTTCGGATGGTTCCTGCATAGTCCTGCCAACCCATAACGTTCATCAAGTCTTGTGGAGAAATTCTAATTTAAACCCGCTTTCCAAGCCCCTGATTCCCTGACGAATCCATACAAACAGATTCCATTTTCTCTAGCCAAATCAAGTGCTGCTGTCGAAAATGCACCTACGGAAGCAATGCTGGATATCCCGATACGCACGGCTTTGGCTACGATATCCCATCCGCATCTGCCCGATAGCAACAACGTGAACCCTCCAAAATGTTCAACTCCACATAATATTGCCGAACCAACGGTTTTGTCAACTGCATTATGCCTACCAATATCTTCGGATATGTACATTACCTTTCCATTTGAATTCAGTAATGCAGCCCCGTGACAACCTCCTGTTTTTTGAAAGAGAATCATCTCACCTCTCATAGATTGAAGCGCTTTGTTTAATTCTTCATGAGAAAGTACGTTGTTCTCTATATTCACATGCTCATGTGACGGAATGACCGATAACTCAGGATGATTGCATGCTCCACATGATGTTGTTATGAGCCGATGTTCAGGTTTAGAAATGAGTTTGAATTTATACAATGATTCAACCTTCCCATCAACGATAACATGTTCAAAGAGATTTGACAATGGGATACTTGCAGTCAATCCTTCGCAATAGATGTGGCCTATGTGCAATTCTCTGATTTTTTTAGGCGTTCCAAGTAAGGTGACATGAGGTGATTTTTCGCCATTTATACCAAGACAGTTGAGTGTAATAATGGATTCTTGAACGATATATTCAGATTCAATGTGGTGTCCATTGTTATCCAGTCGTTGCAGAGGAATCTTTTGGAACTCATGATCCATCTTCATCAACCTCAATATCAAAAAATTCAAATTGTAAGGCAACTAATTCCGCTGAACTTTTAGCGGCTGAATAAGCTTCTAAGGGTTCAGCATTAAGTTCTAAAAATCGATTTCCCCAACGAAATTTACTAAGTAATATTTCTGCTTGTTCATTTTCACCCATCAAAACACATGCAGCGGCTATTGCTTCAACCGTTGATAATTTTGATGGCTTGCCCCAATTAACTGGGTTTGCGGCAAGTAGCAATGGCAATGTACGCGGCTGAAGTCTTGTTCTCTTCATCACAGTCTCAACAGAAGATTCAATATGTGCCCAAGAACAATCCAATCCAACAATAGCAGCATTGCCTTTGAAAAATTCTTTGTCCTCTGGACCCAATACTTTTCCGCACAGTGGTTCAAGAATAATGCCTCTACGGGGAAGCCTTCTGAAATCTTTGTGAAGAGTTAAGAGATTATCTTTTGATGACCGGACTGCTGTGTTTTTTTTCGGATCATCTTGTGCAAGCCATATGGCATGCAAAGGAATCGTCAAATTTTCACCTCAAATCTTTGAGGTAATCCCCGATAGTCATACCTCTCGAATTGCTAGGTCGACCAACCATGGATTCATGTTCATTTGTAGATTCAACCATGAGAGAAATCCCAAGGATCATTTCTAATTTACGAACCACTGCATCTGTTGGAGGTTTTCCAGATTCTGCAGATTTGATGACGTTGATTGCTTCTGCCATACGCTTAGCAAGTTGGTTTTGGTCCCATCCCTTGCTTTCTCGAGAAGAAATAATCCTGCGAGAGAAATCAGATGCCAATTCTTTTTCAGTCTTATTCATCAGATTGTTTCGCTTAGGACGTCGGGATTGTGATGGCCTTGATTGTGAATTACGGGCTCGAGATAAACCTGGAGCTTCTTGTTTGGGTTGCAAATTTAGTTGTCCAATGCATCTTTGGCAGATTGCCAACATGGCTTTATTCACCCGATGTTCTCTCGTAGATACCTTGGTTGCACCACATAATTCACAATCCGCCATAGAATCCCCAAAATCTCGTGGGGACGACAATTCATGAACCCTTCGCAATAAAACCTCATGGGAGAAACGATGCGTTCATCAACTATCGCCGTCAGGGATACATGATTACGATGAGTTCAGAAGTAGAGCGAGGCTCAGATTCTTTAAAGTCCTCAAAAGATGATGAACTTCAGGTTCTTGAATCCGAATTTCGAACCTTACAAGAAAAAACTCAAGAATTGATTAGTGAAAGAACACATCTTGAATCAGAATTAAGAAGTGTAAAAAAGCAAGCATCCCGCTTGGAAGAAGAGGTTCGACACCTGCGTTCGCCTCCTTTGATTATTGGATCTTTGCAAGATGTACTTGATCCAGAACGAGCAATTGTGCGGTCCTCAAACGGTACAGTCTTCCAAGTTGCATTAAATCAAAGAATCGAACCTTCCCTTCTAAAACCAGGCACAAGAGTAGCGTTGAACCAAGATACACTTTCTGTAATTGAAGTTCTGAATGATGCTTGGGATCCTATCGTCAGTGGAGCAGTGATGATAGAAAAGCCTGATACTACCTATGACATGGTTGCTGGTTTAGATGAGGAAATTCTTTCAGTCCGTGAAGCAATTGAACTTCCATTACTCAAACCTCATTTATTTGAGAAAATAGGAATCAAAGCACCCAAAGGTGTTCTTCTTGTTGGCCCACCAGGCTGTGGTAAAACATTACTTGCAAAGGCAGTTGCACACCACACAAATGCTACATTCATTCGCATGGTTGGTTCTGAACTTGCGCAAAAATATATTGGAGAAGGTGGGCGACTCGTACGTGAATTATTCTCTTTAGCAAAAGAAAAATCTCCTGCTGTAATATTTTTAGATGAAATTGATGCCATAGGTGCAAAGCGTTTGGATGGTTCGACAAGCGGGGATAGAGAAGTACAGCGAACTCTCATGCAACTCTTGGCTGAACTCGATGGATTTGATGAATTAGAAAATATCAAGATAATTGCTGCAACAAACAGGCCCGACATTCTCGATGATGCTTTGTTACGCCCAGGACGATTTGATCGTGTTATTGAAATCCCTATACCAAATGATGTATCGCGTACTGAAATACTTCAATTGCATCTAGATTCTATGAATTCTAAGGGAGTTCGCATCAAACCTGTTTCACAATCAACCACTGGATTTAGTGGTGCTGAATTGAAAGCGGTTTGTGTCGAAGCAGGAATGATCGCCATAAGACAAGACCGAAGTGTTGTCAAACATTCCGATGTAATGGAGGCAATAGAACGCCTGCAAAAGAAGAAATCAAGAGGAGGAATTGCTTCTTCCCCAGATGGTTTGTATGGTTGAACATGTCAATGTTCAAAGTCCTTACTCGAAACCATTAGCCATGGGCCAATCCATCATTGAGTGCGTACCAAATATTTCAGAAGGCCGAGATATCGAAAAAATCAATCGAATCGTCGATGCTGCAAGAATTAAAGGAATCAAAATATTGGGTATTGAACCAGATTCTGATTATAACCGGACTGTAATTACGTTCGCTGGAATACCTCAAGACGTTGAGGAAGCAGCGTATTTATTGATTGAAGCCGCAACACAAGAAATCGATATGAGATTACACAAGGGCGAACATCCGCGTATGGGATGTGTAGACGTCTGTCCTTTTGTACCGATTTCGAATTCAACCATGGAAGAGTGTAATGAAATTGCAGAGCGAGTAGCAAAAAGGGTTGGCCAATTATCAGTCCCCGTATTTTTGTATGGCAATGCTGCAGCAAGTTCTCATAGAACTTCTCTATCTACACTAAGGAAGGGAGAATATGAAGAGTTAGAGACACGATTTTCAGGTGATTCAACAGTACATGGAGAAGAAACGAGACATCCAGATTTTGGCTCGGCAGAATGGAATGAAATAACACAGCGAAGTGGTGCTATAACCATTGGTTCGCGTGGAATATTAATTGCATACAATGTTAATATTGACGAAGAAGATGCTTCAATTTCAAAACAGATAGGATCAATCGTTCGCTCAAGTGGTCGGTTAATGAAATCTTTAGATGGCAAAAAGAGATTTAGAACACAAGGACTTCTTTCGCATGTCCAAGGTATGGGCGTCCCACTCGAATCGCATGGGTTGAGTCAAGTATCAATGAATCTTCAGAATTACATAGAAACGAATCTACATCATGCATATGACGTTATTTCATCCCTAGCCAATGACATGGGCGGTAAAGCCATTGGATCAGAAATAGTTGGTTTGGTTCCTCTAGATTCCATGATTCAAGCTGGTCATTGGTATTCCCAGAGGGATGATATGACTGAAGAAGAGTTAGTGTTGCTCGCCATAGAACGCCTCGGATTGAATAGTATTCACCCCTTTAATCCACATGAACGTATCATTGAATGGTGCTTGAAAGGTGATGAACAATGAGTTGGGCAGATATAACACTGAGAGAATTTCAAGATGCATTAGCCAGTAGTAATCCAACCCCTGGAGGGGGGTCTGCTGCAGGTGTTGCATTGGGACAAGCAGCTGCTTTGGCTAAAATGGTTGCAGACCTCACCATTGGCAACGATAAGTACAGTGATGGTTGGGCTATCGCTGAATCTGTGAACACAATAGCCATTCCACTCCTTG
The DNA here is from genome assembly GCA_049623485.1 of Candidatus Poseidoniaceae archaeon. GTDB lineage: Archaea > Thermoplasmatota > Poseidoniia > Poseidoniales > Poseidoniaceae > MGIIa-L2. Next base: position 873 of record JBMZTB010000085.1, on the reverse strand, counting down.
AAGAAGGATTGAATCTAGCCCAATTAGACAGTGAAGCGTTTGATGCAGTTGTTGCTGGATTCAAATTACCAAAATCTACAGATGATGAAAAGACAATACGTAAGGAAGAAATCAGAAACTCTATGCTAGGTGCTGCTAAAGTTCCTTATGACACTGCATGTTATGCTCTAGAATTGATGAAATTATTACCCGATCTAGCGACTTATGGCAATAACAATGCAGTTTCGGACGTAGGTGTTGCTGGGTTACTAGCCTCTACAGCTCTCAAAGGAGCAATTTTCAACATAGAAATTAACCTAAATTCACTTCCAGAATCATACGGAAAAGATATGAGAAACCATTTACCAACCTTGTCAAATGAAGGAAAAATTCAATCTCGTCTGTGCATGGAAGCAGTCCGTAAAGCATTATCGAACGATTGAACCTGTGGCTATTTCGCCATCGATTGTTATCAATTTAACAGCCCCTTCGCCATCATCTGCCGCAAGCATCATTCCTTGACTAACAACTCCACGTAGTGGTCTTGGTTTCAAATTTGCAACAAATACGACTGATTTGTTAACCAATTCTTCAGGTGAATAGAACTCTTTGATTCCGGCACAAATTGTTCTTTCTTCATTCGAACCGTCATCTAATTTAACGACATAAAGGCGATCAGCATTAGGATGATTTTCAACACTGGAAATTTTACCTACTCGTAATTCAACTTCCATGAACGTTTCAAATTCTAGATATGTTATTCCTTCTGGTTTATTTTCGGTCATATTCTTCTTCTCCTTTTTCCCACCTTTTACTCCATGGCCAATAGGCGATGGTTCTGATTCTTCAACTAGTGATTTTTCTTCTTCTACAATTTCTTCTAGATCTAATCGT
>JBMZTB010000084.1:0-7769 GCA_049623485.1 Candidatus Poseidoniaceae archaeon | reverse complement strand
CTTGCAGGTGTTTTCCTCGTTTTGGCAGGGAATGAAATTACATTCGTAGGAGCTGCCCTAGGGTTTGGGATATTTTTCTTTGCCCGTGGAATAGGTACGGGAATTGGGCCTATTCTAGCAAGAAGTATTTTCACAGACTCAACAAAGTGGCCAAAAATGGTTGGGTTGCTCATCATTGTGAGTGGATTTTTCTACACCCTCGTCGGTCTAAGTTTAGGCGGCCCGATTCTATTGACTCTTGCGCTCGTTACATTAGCTCATACTGCTAGCGGAGGCAACTGGGTCCTCTCTACTGTATTAACCCAGCAATGGGTTGAGGATGAGATGAGGGGCCGAGTCTTTTCCACTGATATGCTTCTAATGTCAATTGGTCAAGTGATTTCAACTATTTCTGCAGGTTATTTGATTGAACATGAAGTTGTAAATCTTCAGCAAGGCATTCTAGCATATTCAATACTCATGGTCGTGAGTGGAATTATCTTTACACTTTGGAATCCTAAGACCCAAGGCAAACTTCGTGAAGACATACAGGCGGCGTGAAATATCGGCGTGAATCAAGTGATGGATTAATGACATCAAGTTGGAGAGTTGAAGATTCTCCTTCTTGAATCGTTACAATCGATGAGGTACTTGCTGGGAGATAATCTTCTCCTGTTGAAAACAACGACACTCTGATGGTATGTCCATCTGCAATTACAGCATCGAGAGGCATGAATTCCATCTTTGCATTGATTGTATCAAATATTGGCAACCATGTTTGAATTTCATCTCCACCTGCATAGTAGCGCAAGTCCATGATTGCGTGGCCAACATGTATGCATTCGTTTTGATAGCAATCCTCGAGCAATGCATACAATTGTCCACCTACTGTTGCGGTCGTAACATCAACATGAAGGCGCGGCACACCAGCTATTCGAATTGTTTCAGTCAATGGTTCAGTTTCCCAAACCGGCCCTGTCGATGCATCTGGAAGGATTGTCATAGAGCCTCCAATATTCGAAAGTTCACCTCCCAAGGAACCAATCCATTCTGTTGTATCCGATGGAGGATAGCGATTTTCCAACCTCCATTCACCTTGGTTATCTTGAATTTCGATGTATTGGCCAGGTTGTTCACCACGATCTTGAAGGTAATATTCAAACCATTCAAACAAGTCCTGCATCCAATCATATCGAATCATTTCAGGGAACGCTTCTCCTCCACGGCCGCCCATATCGCTTCGATCGTTCAGTTGTATTGGTCGATCAGGATAATCATGATCCCATTGACCAAACAGGCCCTTTGCTTCAATACCTGCATCGATTAACATATTCATTGTAGGTACGGCCATATGTGGATCTACGTTCCAATCATGCATTCCCTGAATAAGGTATACAGACCCTTTGTAATTTTCCAATACTCGGTCTAGGAAAAAACGTTCTGCCCAATAATCTCCAAACTGTTCAGAACCCAAAATGTAGGCTGATACTCCAGTCCCAGGTCCAATAAGATAGTCTGGACAAATGTTCTGATAATCTTCTTCATCGCCATCAAAGCCATAGGAACCATATACTCCATTATGCATTATTGGAGCACGAGCCTCCGCACTGCCATTTCGCCACATCAGTTCTTTGACACCTATGAGTCCTGAAATAGGCACGATGGTTTTGAGATAATCATGTTCTGAACCAAACATGGCCGCTTGCCATGGTGTTGAACCGTCGTACGATTTTCCAATAAGACCTACATTTCCGTTGCTCCAATTCTGCTCTCCAAGCCAACGAACTGCTGCATCGTTGCCCAATTGTTCAGCGGTTCCCATAAGATCCATGCAGTGGTTCGAGCGACCTGTTCCTGTGACGGAAACTTGTGCAAAAGCATAACCGTGTGGTAATAATTGTTCAACCATCATAGAACCTAGCCAACTGCCTGGAACTTCAATTGTTGGAGTTTCAACAGATGGCTCTTGAAAATACGGGCCAAATTCAGCAATTACAGGTACCTTGACATCTTCAGGTACATTTGGTCTCCAGACTGCTAGGCTGATCAATCCATTTGGGGCTGCTCCACCTTCTTCTAGGGGCAATGTGTATTCTACAAAGTGATGAGTTGAATTCCATTCATTTGCAGTTTCTAATATCGCAAATGGTCCTTCCTCCATGACATAACCGAAGTCAGTATCGACGACATAATCTTCAAGATATCTCTCCCAGATAGGAACATTACCCGTTTCAAAAGTATTCTCTGTAACAGAATTTTTGAGGGATTCACCAAATACGGCTGAAACAAATAAAAACACGAGACATACTGCAATTGTGCTTCCAAGAACTGCATTAAATGACTGATTAGTTGATCGATGAACTTCCTTCGAGTCCATAACCTCACGTTGATTAACATCAGTCATTACACATCCATAGACGACCTATTCTTGAATCCGTCGAAGGGTTGAGTTGTGAACAATCCTCAAAGGCCATCAATTCTACGCAGGTCTATGGATGAAGGTCAACGTATTGCTATGATACACGAAGGCATTCCAACAGAGTTGCCAAATCATCCTGGATTAGACTCCTCTCTGGACCATGCTCCTCTACGAAAACAGGTGCTTTCTAAAGACGAAGAAATGTTAGCGATTCAAAATGCTCTGAGGTATTTCCCCAAAGTGCATCACACAATACTTGCCACTGAATTTTTAGAAGAATTAAGAACGTATGGACGCATTTACATGTATCGATTCAGACCTGATTGTGTCATTCGCGCATTGCCCATTGATCAATACAAGGCTAACTCGGTGCAAGCAGCAGGGATTATGCTGATGATTGATAATAATCTGGATCCATTAGTTGCTCAATTCCCAAATGAACTCATAACCTATGGCGGGAATGGTGCTGTATTCCAAAATTGGGCTCAATATTTACTGGTTATGAATTATCTTTCAAAGATGACAGATGAGCAGACGCTTGTCATCTATTCTGGCCATCCACTTGGTTTGTTTCCATCGAATAAGGACGCCCCACGAGTTGTTGTTACAAATGGTATGATGATTCCGAATTACTCCACCGTCGATCACTATGAGCGATTGAATGCTATGGGTGTGACGCAATATGGTCAAATGACCGCAGGTTCCTACATGTACATTGGACCTCAAGGAATAGTACACGGGACGACAATTACCCTCATGAACGCAGCTAGAATGAAGTTCGGGGTTCCAGTTAATGGTGACTTAGGCGGATTGTGTTTTGTAACATCTGGCCTCGGAGGTATGTCTGGTGCCCAAGCAAAGGCTGCGGTTATAGCAGGCGTTTCCTGTATTGTAGCGGAATCCAATGCCATAGCAGCCAGAAAGCGTCATTCTCAAGGATGGGTTGAGCAAATTTCTGAAGATGTTGATGAAGCGATTGATTTGATGCTTGAGTCCGCAGAAAAGAAGGTGGGAACTTCAATTGGTTACATTGGAAATATTGTTGAATTATGGGAACGCTTAGTTGAACGCAACGTCATGGTGCATCTAGGAAGCGATCAAACATCATTGCATAATCCCTATCAAGGCGGATATTATCCAGCAAATCTTTCCTTCGAGGAATCTCAAGAAATGATGCATACGCAGCCAGAACAATTTGTTTTAGAAGTTAAATCTACTCTGAAAAGGCACGTCGCGGCAGTCAATTCCATGGTAGAAAAGGGCATGTTTTTTTGGGATTATGGCAATGCATTCTTACTCGAGGCTGGCCGCGCAGAGGCGGATATTTTTGATGCTAATGGTTCTTTCAAGTATCCATCCTATGTTGAAGATATCATGGGCCCATTATGTTTTGATAGAGGCTTTGGACCGTTCAGATGGGTATGCTCATCTGGATTGGATAAGGATTTGCAAATGACGGACAAAATAGCATTTGATACTCTCACACAGTTGTACGATACAACGACCGATGTGGAAGTTAAACAGCAGATAAGTGATAACATAAGGTGGATAGAAGAAGCCGATTCTCACAAGTTAGTTGTTGGTTCACAAGCCCGTATATTATATGCTGATGAACGAGGAAGAAATGCAATTGCAACTCATTTTAACGACGCTATCGCTGACGGAAGAATCTCAGCCCCGATCATTCTAGGAAGAGATCACCATGATGTCAGTGGCACAGATTCCCCTTACAGAGAGACTGCGAACATCCATGATGGTTCAAAATGGACAGCAGATATGGCTGTTCAGAATTTTGTCGGTGATGCAATTCGTGGTGCTACGTGGGTAAGTCTCCATAATGGGGGCGGGGTCGGCTGGGGAGAAGTGATGAATGGTGGATTTGGAATGGTTATTGACGGTTCAATTGAATCCAAAAGAAGGCTACAATCCATGCTTCACTGGGATGTGAATAATGGCGTTGCTCGTAGAGCATGGGCTCGTAACGCTGGGGCTATTTCTTCAATTAAGGAAGCGATGAATGAGAATCCTTCTTTGAGCGTCACATTACCAAATTCTGTTGATTTAGAAGTATTGGAAAATCTATTCGAAGGTGATTCATGTGAATGAACGAATGATAACACTCGATGGTACAACCCTTACATCTTCAGAAGTTGTAGAAGTTGCAACAAATTTCACACCAGTTAGAATAGCTGTAGAATCTTTGATTCGAGTAAAAAATGCACGTTCTGTTGTCGACCGTATCCTCAATGACGGAGAAGTCGTATACGGGATTAATACTGGATTTGGATCGTTAGTAAACACGCAAATAAACTCAGATGAACTAGAGACTCTTCAACTCAATTTGATTCGCTCCCATGCTACTGGCTTAGGGGATTTAATGTCGATTGAAGAAGTCAGGGCGATGATGTGTGTCCGAATTAATTCATTGGTAAAGGGGAATTCAGGATGCCATCCTGATGTCATTAATCAACTGGTAAATTTCCTCAACAAGGGCATACATCCACTGGTTCCTCGGATTGGGAGTTTAGGAGCAAGCGGAGATTTAGCGCCTCTTTCTCATTTGGCTCTGGGCCTTATCGGAGAAGGGTTGGTGAATTTTGCGGGTGATACGCGCCAAGCAAAAGAAGTCCTGATCGAATGTGAATTGCTCCCCCTTACACTGCGAGCCAAGGATGGGCTATCTTTGATTAACGGAACCAGTCAAATGACTGGTTTCCTATGTTTGGCACTAGAACGTTTGAAAAACTTGCTGACGTATTCAGACCTTATTGCATGCATGTCAATAGATGCTACTGAATCCACGATAACACCAATGGATGAGCGCGTGCATCAAGCCAGACCTCATCCTGGTCAACTCTTTGTTTCGAGAAGAATTCGTGAAATTTTATCTGGTTCAAACATCCTTAATGCGCATACAAATTGCAATCGAGTACAGGATCCATATTCCTTCCGCTGCATTCCTCAAGTCCATGGGGCTGTGCAGGAAACATTGCAACGATTGAACGAGGTTGTTCATACAGAATTGAATTCAGCCACGGACAATCCTCTCATTTTCCCAGATATATCAAATCCTGGCAGACATGAAATCCTTTCTCAAGGTAATTTTCATGGAGAAATTTTGGCCTTAACAGCAGATTCGATGTCATTGTCCTTGTTCGAAATATCTTCCATTAGCGAACGTAGAATCGATCAAATGCTTGATCCTAGTAGATTGGCAATTAAACCGTTCTTAGCAGAAGATGCAGGACTTGAATCGGGCTTGATGATCGTTCAATATTCTGCAGCAGCATCCCTAGGGGAATTACACGGACACGCCTCACCAAGAACGGCATTTTCAACACCCACATCTGCAGGTCAAGAAGATCATGTGAGTATGGGATCAACTGCTTGTTGGAATTTACTGAGAGCGGTTCAAAGGGCTTCAGAAGTCTACGCTTGTGAATTATTCGTAGCACGACGAGGATTACATTTCCTACAAACTAAATCATCAAGGCAAATCGAAGTTTTGATTCGCTGTATTGATACAATAGTGGAAAATAATATTTCAGACAGAACAACAAGTTCAGAATTAAGAAAGATAGCTTCAGAATTACTTGAATCAAGTTGGATCTCATTGATAGAATCCGAAACAAATCGAATTCCTAAATTAATTAGAGAAATACCTCTTCTCTAACTCATCCAATCCTGTAAGTTGGCGGATTCTGAATTGAGCGATTGATCGCTCTTGAGAATCTAATACATGTTCTCTAACCCAGTTGTCTAATTGGACAGCTCTCCGAACTTTTTCTTCTATCATTGAATATGTATGGTACATCTGGCTATCTAGAGATAAATATAGGGCAGATTCCACTTCAGAAACATCCAATCCCATTCTTCGCCATTGGAGGATTCTCCTTTGAAGGATTGATTTTGAAAAGCCACTTTCAGGAAGGCGGGTTAACATGACCAATTTTGGAGAACCATCTTCATGTAACTCAACCTCTAAATTTTCTGATTTAACTGGTGTATTAAGGATGATAACGTCATCATGGGAATCTGATGCCGAATCCGGTATTTCAATGGCTATTTCAGGTGTTTCTCTAATGAGTTGATTAAACTCAATTGAACTAAAGGATTCTTTATCGATCGAGATATAGAGAGTCCAATAGGTTCTATGAATAGCATCGCTTAGTGTACGTATAAATCCCAATAATTCTTCAAATCCATGTAACGATGAGAGCCACTCTAGTCCTTCAAGAAAAATAGATCCTTTATGATTGGATAGTCGACTGGAGATTAACTTCAGTATTTTTTGATAACTTGGTTCAAGACTTCCATCCTCATGTCTATCTGTAAGCCAATAACATTCGATATCAGAGATATCTAAATGTTCAATTAGTCTACGTTGCGGAAGTCTGGAAATAAAAACCCGATGCGATGATTCGTCTTGGTCGATTTGATCAAAAAGTGAGATGAATTCCTCGGTTGAGGAAGAGATGAATGAATGAATCTGCCCAGTCATTTACTCCCCTTGACTCACGCAGAACACAAGAGATACATAGGTTTCATCGTTCAAATCCTCATGAAGGATTATAATCGCCAAGGTGTTGAGTTAAACCGGAGACGATGGTATGAGCGATGAAAATGAAGATGTAGCAATGGCGGAATGTGGTTCTTGCCGAGCTGTCGTACCAATTACATCTGAGAACTGTCCAGAGTGCTCTATTTCTTTTTCAGGCGTTTCAGACGAGGCTTTGGGTGAATGTGGTGCATGTAATTCCCTAGTACCGCTTGATTCATCCAAATGCCCTGAATGTGGAGTCGTCTTCGTAGCAGATGATGTCATCGATATCTTGCGAACATGGATGGCAACCAATTCTATGAATGTGAAAACACTCTTTGGCAGATTTGATACAAACGGCGATGGAAGAATCGATTCTGAAGAATTAAAATCGGGTCTCTTGTCTCTCAATTTAGCAGATTTACCACCAAGTCAAGTAGATAAATTGGTTCAGGCGATAGATGAAGACGGCGACAGCCTCGTAGATCTTGAAGAACTTCAAACTATTATTGGTGGTGAAAAGCTTGAGGAAGATGCGGAATTAATTTCTGCTGAAACCAGTGAAGGAGAGATGGGTCTCGAGTACAGTGAGAATGTTCTTTCCAAAGTGATGGCAGGAGCTGAAATCAAGGATTCTGATAAAGAAGAATTCCTAAAGTTTGCAAAGGAATTCAATTCTGATGACAATTCATATCTCAAGAAGGAAGAATTGCAAACCGCTGCTGATGCATGGAATGCTCGAAATGACGAGGTTGAATCTGATGATGAAGACGATGAATCCGAAGAAATAGCAGTCATTGTACCAGATGAAGAATCTGTTGCAGAAGAGTT
>JBMZTB010000083.1:0-7792 GCA_049623485.1 Candidatus Poseidoniaceae archaeon | reverse complement strand
ATGTTCGCAATTGGTACTTCTCGAATAAAGCCTCAAAGACACTTACTTTCGATGTAAACAGCATTGTAGACTATGATGCAAGTAATGCATCGACATATACCATTGCCCCTGGGGAGTATATGGTCATCGCTCGAAATGGATATACCAATTTCTATGTTGCTAATTCAAATGATTTCATGACCCTCTATGATGGTTCGGGTAACTGGATGGATGAAGCAACATGGAACTCCAGTTCATCTGGAGTCAGTCTTGAACAAGATCCATCTGACCCATATGCTGATTGGATAGCAACTTCAAATCCAACTCCAGGTTCTTCGAATACAGGAGGAGGGAGTACAGGACCTACTTTTTCCCCTAGTGAATTACAGATAAATGAGGTCATGGCAGATTCATGGCCAAGTCGAGACAATGCCTCTTGGCCAGGCGGTGAATGGGTGGAGTTGTACAATAACGGGACCAGCACCATCAACATGTCTGGCTGGTGGCTCCAGGACCAAGCAGGCAACATGATTGAAATGGATCCCACCCACCTCGTAGGTGCAACCTCAGATTATGAAACACATCTGATATACCCTGGTGAAACACGAATCGTAGCAGTGAATGCAACATCGAGCAGTGGTGTATTAAACAACGGACAAGAGACTCTACGTCTTTACCTTCCAAATGGAAGTATTGGGGACGAAGTCAGTTGGACAACCAATGAACCTGGATTCTCCATCGAGGAAAATCCGTCAGGTGGAATGTGGGTCATCTCAACGTATCCATCACCAAATTCAACAAATATTCCTCGTCTCGATACCATCACAGCCACTGGATTTGTTGGGTTCAATGAAATAATGCCAGTTTCCAATCATGATGGAAACGCATCGCCTGAGGGCGAATGGATTGAATTATTGAATACTGGAACCAGCGATATAGACCTGAACGGATGGTCTATTATCGATGGAATGGGCAACCAAACCTTCCTGGACCCTGGCTCAATTGCGGTGAACAGTTCCCAAGGAAGCACTACGATTCTCTCTGGAGAACGTCGACTGATTGAATTTACCACAGACACGCGTCTCTGGGACAATTACAATCATCTCATCTTGCTCGATGCTTCATCGATGATTGTGGACATGGCTTGGTATGCTACAAACTACGGGCCAAACATCTCTCTGATACGTAGCACAAACTACAATGATGCATGGTCGCCATCACTCTATCCAACACCTGGACAGCCAGAACCGATTCCAACTGCAACCACCGGCGAGGTTCGAATCACGGAACTCCTTGCGGATGCTGTTGGCTCTGACTCAGAATCATATCCTGGTGGAGAATGGATTGAAATTCACAACTTTGGTTCTTCAGAAGTTGATGTTGCTGGTTGGAGATTATCAGCTGCGAATAGAAACCTGATGTTGCATCAATACAATATGCCATTGAAATCAACAACCATTTTAGCACCGGGTGAAACAACTCTTATTGCACTCAATGGCACATCACAATTCTACCTCAAACACACCACGCCTGATCAAATAAATCTCATTGATGGAAATGGAGCAGTCGCTCACTCAGCTCAATGGACAAGCACTCTCGAAGGAAGTTCTCTGATCAATAATACAGAAACTCATGCAGGTGCAGGGCAATCTGGCCTCAATGCCCCTACAACATCCATCACGTGGGGAGTTGATGATTGGGTTAACAGTGCGTGGGCAACTCCCGGAATTGCAAATCCCGTTTGGCCAGAGTATACCGGTCCTGAATCGATTATAATAACAGAAATTGCTTCAGCATGTGACGATTCAACATTTTCGCCGTCTGCCGATTGGATTGAACTTTACAATACTGGCACAGAAAACGTCAACCTAACTCGCTGGAGAGTGAGCATCGATTACACCTCGAACCCACTCATGGGCCGACAATTCATCGATTCTACCATGCTCTTGAATCAGGGAGAAAACAATACCACAATCGAACCTGGCCAGCGAATTGTACTTGAACTGACGTACGACATTTTTGGAGGATCTCTAGAGGACAGCGGTGTTCTTGAAATCCTCAATCCAGATGGAGAACTCGTTACAAGCGCAGCACCATCATCTGAATTCCTTGCAAGTAATTGTGTAACATATGGATACAATGAAACAGATTCACAATGGGTTGAGTTCGCTTGGCCTACTCCTGGAACTGAAGAGCCTGATGCTACAATGATTGCCTCTCAAGAATCAATCAAGTTCACTTCTGTCATGTGGGATGGCATCTCATCGATTTCTACAGAACTGGAATTCTTTGAACTGACCAATTACGGAGAAGACGCTGCAACTCTCAATGGATGGAAAATCAGACGAACTGCTGCTGATGATACAGAATACACTGCTGACATCACCAATCTGCAAATCGATGCGGGTTCTTCGGTTAAACTAACCAATGACGTCTCCGCTCTGGCCTTGTATGAAGATGGAACTATTCTCGACATGAATACTGCAATGAGTTCTCCGATTTACCTTCTCGATAGCGGCATGGCTTTGCAACTTATTCATCCAAGTGGAGCAGTTGCTGATACCATTGTCTACGGGAATGGCCCAGTGGATGCGATCGGATGGTCAGGAGTTGCCTTATCAGAGCCAGTCAGTGGAATTGATAATTTGATTCTTTACAGAGGCGATGGGTGTGGAACAATCACTGATACCAATCAATCTGTTGATTGGCATCAACGATGGGGCCGCCTTGGAGCTAGTGATTTCTGCACAGACATTACGTTTTCAGATGCTACCATGATTCAACCACTTCTTGGACCTCATGATGGTCTTGTCGATGTCCTCGCATGGATTGGCCAAGCACAAACATCCCTCCACCTTCATCTGTATCAACTGCAATCAATGGATCTCACTCAGGCTCTTATCGATGCACACGAAAGAGGCGTTGTGGTCGTAGTTGTTCTCAATGAAGTTGAATCATGGTGGAATACCAACGATCGTGAATCTCAAGCATCTTATGCATACCTCCTCAAGGAAGCTGGAATCGATGTGTCTTGGTTTGGTGGAAGTGGGGATGACCCTTACCTCTACCTTCACGCAAAAGTTGCAGTTCAAGATGAGGCGTCTGTTTGGATAGGGTCTGGAAATTGGAAGGATGCATCACTCCCACCACCTGGCCAGCGTGGCAACAGGGATTGGGGCATGATTGTCCAAAGTCAAGAACTCGCTCAGACTGTCCTAGAACACATGGCTTTTGATGAAAAGTCGATGTATGTTTTACCTGTTTCATCGACTCCTCCGACAAACAGTTATTCCGTACCTGATGTGCGAACCATCGTTGGAGATTCTGCTCCACAATACAGTGGCACATATTCTGGCACACTACTGACATGTCCTGATGATTGTGTTGAAGGATTAACCAGTATGATTGTCAACGCCAACAGTGAAATTTTACTTTCGTTACAATATCTTGACCTTGATTGGCAATGGGGATGGGGCGAAAACCCAGTCGTTAGTGCACTCGAAGATGCTGCTCAGCGAGACGTTTCAATACGCCTCATCATCAATGGAGCATATCTTGATGAAGACATCCAGGACATCGTTGATAGGATGAATAATGATTGGAATCAAACCAATGGATGGGATGTCTCTGCAATCATCATGAGTGAAGATGACGATGTTTCCAAACTACACAACAAAGGAGCAATCGTCGATGGCACATCTGTCCTCATCTCAAGCATTAACTGGGGCGATTCCGCGATGGTTCGTAACCGAGAAATGGGATTGATTATTGATTCAAGTGAGATCGCTACACCATACATCAATTCATGGTATGCTGACTGGAATCGACTCGACAACGTAACAGATACTGATAACGATGGTTTGCCTGATATTTGGGAGGATGGAAACGGTCTAAACAGAACAATTGCAATGTTTGGCACCACTCTCGAGGCTGATCTGGATGTTGATGGAGACATGCTCTCAAATTATGACGAATACCTCTTGGGAGGAAATCCGTTATCCGTCGACACAGATGGCGATTGTATTTTGGATAATATTGAAGTCGCTTGGGCACAAACTACCGCATTAGATCCAGGAGTTGCTGATGTATCTCCATATGATGCAATCAACATGGCTGATGCGAATGGAGATGGCATCAATGAGGCAGATGCATTAGGTTGTGACCTCGGCGGTATTGCTCCAGAACCAACTGGAAACGAGACGGGAAATTCTGGAAATGACTCACCTGATGACGACAATGATGGCGTATTGGATGAGGACGATAAATGTCCAGATACATTGCCAGAAACGCCCACAGACATAGACGGATGTTCACTTTCACAACTAAATCAAAACGCTGGAGATTCCAGTGGAGAGGCTGAAGAAGGAATGGGTGAAACGTTCATGTTATTGTTGATGCTTGGTGGAGCGTTATTGCTCATTGGTGCAGCAAACGGAATTATTCGATCACGAAAGGATAAATCCGAAGTGAAGGATTGGGTCAAAGAAGAAGAATTGAATGCAGTTATCGGTTCTTCTGAAGCATGGGATCAACCTGTACTTGATGGACAAGCTCCCGATAATCCAAGTGGGCTATCTGCTCAAGACCTTGCACGTTTCCCTGGATGGGAGAAAGAAATGATCGAGAAATATTTGGATATGGGATGGAATATTGACCAATTGGAAGAATACTATCAACAACAGAAGTCTGAACAGGCTTGAGACACATAACCTTCACAAAGGACCGCACTCTCGATAGTACATGGCTTACACCTCAAGTAACCCCGTATTCCAACCAAAATTTTGGAATACAATCTCTGGACACGACCGAATGACATTCGAAGGAACACTGCAAAAGATAGGAATTCTCTTCGCATTGATGACCATATCCGCCCTTGCAACTGTTGCCCTTGGATTCATTGTCCCAGGACTGTTGTACCCAATGATGATGTTTGGCATGGTAGGAACCTTTGGAATGGGGATTTACCTTATGTTTTCACGCCCATCTAATCCACAAGTACCAGTCATGATCTATGCCTTCATGGAAGGGTTCTTCATTGGACCACTCACCCTATTCTTCGAGTTAATGTATCCAGGAATTGCGATTCAAGCAGGCCTTGCGACACTCGGAGTTATTGGTGCAATGTTGACAATATATTCATTGCGAATTATACGCCCTACACCAACATTCAACAAAATCGTATTCTCACTAGCAATATCGATTATGTTCGTTTACCTTGTGAACATCATGTTCATGTTTACGCCGTATGAACTTCCATTCTTCCACTCAAGTGGACCAATTGGAATTGGAATTAGCGTATTCATTATTGTTGTCGCATCTCTCATGCTCATCTCCAATTTTGGAATGATTGAGGCAGGCGTGCGCATGGGCGCTCCAAAACAGCAAGAATGGTGGGGCGCATATGGAATTCTCATTACAGTCATCTGGTTGTACTTTGAAATGCTCAGATTGCTTGCTAAACTACGAAGCGACTAGGAGTGAAACCTTTGTCAAGACCACTGCCTGTAGCAGATCTACAAGATTTTCTATCAGGTGATGAAGACCGTCGTAAGGCGTTTATTCAAACTGTTGGAGATTCGCTTTCCGACATTGGATTCTTTGCGTTGATTAATCATGGCATTGATCTAAACCATATTGAAGAGACTTACAAGCAAGCAGAGTATTTCTTTGACCTTGATGAAGAAACAAAGCGATCTTATTTGCGCCCAGAAATTTCACATCAAAGAGGCTATACTGCCTTTGGAATTGAACACGCTAAGAATAATCCTGCCCCTGATTTGAAAGAATTTTGGCAAACAGGAAGAGGCAACCAAGGCAGTGAAACAGACTTGACATATCCTGCAAACATTTGGCCAACCAACCATTTACCTGACTTTGAAATGAATGTTGACTCCCTTTACAACAAAATGGAATCGATATCCACCATGCTTCTTAGTGCGTGCAGCACCTACCTTGGCCACCACGACTCATGGCTACCAGAAATGGCAAGAGAGGGGAACACCATCATGAGGATCATCCATTATCCTCCTCTTGATGAATCGACACCTGAAGGTGCCGTACGTTCAGCAGCTCATGAAGACATTAATTTGATCACATTACTCATGACTGCAACTGCTGCAGGATTGCAGGTCATGGACCATGATGGGACATGGATTGACGTTGAAGGCAATCATGAACAAATCATTGTTGATTCAGGAGACATGATTCAGAACCTGACGAATGGTCTTTTCAAATCAACAACACATAGGGTTGTGAATCCAGGAGATCCGACTCAGAGACGTTTCTCAATGCCAATGTTTGTGCACCCAAGAAACGAAATCGACTTGACACCTCTTGAAGAATTTGTTTCACAAACAGGAGGAACAGTCATGTATCCATCAATCAAAGCAGGAGAGTATCTGCATCAACGACTCGTTGAGATTGGCTTAGCATCAAATTGAGTTGATCCCATGCACATCCCTACACTTCTCGCTAAGAAAAGAGATGGAGAAGTACTCTCTCAACAAGAACTTTCATGGTTTATCGAACACCTTTCAGAAATCCCAAATGAACAAATTGGTGCTTTCTTAATGGCATGCCAAATCAATGGATTAAACTCTGATGAGACATACCATCTAACCACATCTATGCTCGAAAGTGGTGAAACCCTTCCGCTCAACCCTACAGCTGTTGACAAGCATTCAACTGGAGGAGTCGGTGATAAGATGAGCATCATTCTAGCCCCAGCGCTACGAGCATGTGGGGCAACAGTACCCATGCTTGCTGGGAGAGGATTGGCACATACTGGAGGAACCATCGATAAACTCGAATCAATCCCTGGCTTTGATACTGGTTTGAGTATCGAAGCAATGAAAGAGAATCCCTGTTTTATTTCGAGGCAGACAAATGAAATTGCACCTGCTGATTCCATACTTTATGCAATTCGGGATGTAACTGCTACAGTCCCGTGCATTGGCCTAATCACGGCTTCAATATTATCGAAGAAAGCCGCTGAAGGAATTCATTCTCTCGTACTTGATGTCAAATACGGAAGAGCTGCCTTTATGCAACATTCTGAAAAAGCACGGGAATTAGCGGTTTCAATGGTTCAAGTTGGTACACAACTCGGCATTCAAGTCACTGCACAGTTAACCCAAATGGATCACCCCTTAGGCAATTGGTTAGGAAATAGTCACGAGATTTACGAATCCATTCAGTGCTTGAAGGGAATAGGTCCAGAAGATACGATGGAATTGGTTCATGCTCAAGCAAAGGCACTAGGATTTGATATTGAGGAAGTGATTAGTAACGGTTCTGCCTTGGAAGAATTTAGGAATATGATGATTCGACAAGGTGTTGATACCGATATAGCCGATGCACTGGTTCATGATCCTTGGAGCGTTTTACCAAGAGCCCCTCAACAGTATGTTCTCAAGGCTCCACAAAATGGCAACATTGCTGATATTGACGCCCTCATCATAGGCCAAGTACTCTGTGAATCAGGTGCTGGCCGTTCCAAACAGGGACAAGAAATCAATCATGGAATCGGTATTCAATTGCATAAAAAAGTCTCAGAAAATGTAGAAGAAGGAGAGCCAATAATGACACTTGATGCTGATTATGGCTTCGACATGCACCTTTTACAACGGTTGAATGATTCAATCAAAATCAGTGATTATCAAGTAAAAGACGGTTCACGAATCCTCGAAACCATCACGATTGAGAACTCTTCGTAGTTCTCGATTCAATGGAAGCCGTCATAAAGGAGATGTTGTTGGCAAAACTCGCCGATTTAGCTTAGCTGGTGGAGCGTGGGACTGTTAATCCCAAGGTC
>JBMZTB010000082.1:0-7824 GCA_049623485.1 Candidatus Poseidoniaceae archaeon | reverse complement strand
ACCAATTGCGAACATCGACACTTGTTGTTCCAGAGTTGTAGATTTCGAGCCACTCTCCACCAGGATAGTTAGCATCATCAAGGCCGTTTGGATTTGGCAATACTTCGTTGATACAAATCGCACCTCCACATGGTTGACTTCGAGCAGATGTAGATTCAACAGGTTCAACAAATGGTGTTAGTGGTACGAGTAAAAGAAGTGCGAGTAAAAGGTATGATTGGCCGCGCATGGTGTCACCTACATTGAGACCCAACGTTATCCCCCTCATATCTTTTGGCGAGGTATCGTTTCCCACAAATCAGATGAAACCAAAGTTATCAGCCATTTGTGCGAATGTGTAAATCATGATCGGAACAAGAATAATTCCCATTCCATGGCTTCTACGTATTCCAATTCTTGGGGGCATCATTCCGAGTATGGTTCCTACAATGAGAACCCCTATTCCAACGAATCCTGTTGAAAGCCAAACCAGAGCAGCAACGAAAATGATAACGCCCATGACCATTGATTGTAACGGGATTGCGGCGTGGAGTCGTAACATACCCTTGCCAACAATTTTCATGATTGGCATTGCCATGATTCCAGCAGCGAGACATACAGCGAGCAATCGGATGAAATCTGCTGTTGGTTCAGTAGAATTCCATGTTTCGATAGGATACATCATTTTCAGAGCAAGTGTTGCACCAGAACGAGATCTCCCAATAATGTAAAGGAATCCTAGGACCATGACTGTGACTGCTGTATTGACGGCTGAGAGAATGGCAATAACTTCCAAATCTTGTTTCGTCTGAGGGCCTTCATGGCCGCCTTCAGCTTCTGAGATAGCGATTTCGAGGAGTTCATCATCAGAAAGTTCAGTTAATCGACGTGTTTCCCAGTCCATCCCGTATCCTTCCTTTCCTTGGACCTTTGCCGCCACGTTACGACCACCCATGACCAAAACAGTTGCTTGAGATGCAGTCATCCCAGGCAAGACACCCATACTCGCTCCAGCTACTGCTGACCAAAAGCATGGAGCGATGAGAGGTTTAACAGGCGGTAAGTCCCAGTTTTCACGTTGCGGTGGTAAGTGACTGGTTGTAGCATAAATATCCAGCAAATTTGCTATTCCAAACAGTCCTGCTAAGCTTGGCAGAAGCAAGGATGGAGAAGGCATTCCTACGGGACTATCAACTGGAAGTTCGAATACTGCCCATCCATACAATCCCGCCAACAGGAAAAAGATTGTAGCAGCAAAAAATCCTGCTAAGCGACTATCCTTTCCAAGTTTCTTACGTGTAAGTTTCTGAACCCATTTTGGCCAATCGAGGCGAGTTGTTTCAGTCGCGAGAAGGAGCAAAGAAATTGTTAGTAAAATTACTGGCAACCAACTTCGCAACCCATTGTACCAGTTAAGTTCGGGCCCAAATGCGATTCTTGCTACAATGATTAGAGGTAATGAAAGGAAGAGACCTAGTTGAGATCCTCTTGCAGACCATGCAACACCACGTGCAGCATTCCCTGCTAACAGCATCCTATGGCCGGGCAAAAGCGATAACGCAGTATCCCCGTCGGGTGCGCCAATAAGTGCTGAAGGAATATAATTCAGGAAAGTGTGAACCGTTCCTGTCGAAACGATAATTGCAGCAACTGCCGAAAGTGGAATGCCTAAATCGAGTAGAGCAGGGGATAATGCAAGTAAAATTAACGCGACATTGTTCACGTGAAAACCAGGAATAAGTCCCGTCAAAGAGCCCATGAAAACACCGAAGAATAGGGCTCCAAGAAGCCACCATAAATCAGTGAAATATGCTTCAATCATTTTCTCACCCCATCATTGTTGATCGATGTATTCTTGACGGTCGCTGGTTCCATCGCCATCTGAGTCTTCTGAATACGAGCTTGTTCCAAATGAATTTTCTAGTGTGTCACTGAGTCCGTCATTATCTCTGTCATCAACATCCGCACTTTCTAATGAATAGATGACTGCCATCGATTCACTGTCTTCGACTTGAAGCAAACGACCTTCCCAAGTCATTGCTGTTCCAAGGTGTAGTTCATCAAGACCGATAGAGTTTCCAAGAGCACTTAGTCGAACCTTCTTTTCACTTCCAGGTTCAGTAAGGAACCATGTTCCATTTTCTTCAACAGCAAGACCGTTTAATCGCACCACTTTGTTCTTATCATATCCCCACTGTGTAGCGCCATCTGACCAAAGAAGCGTTGTTGGGTTCATTTTGTCCCCTTCCGAAAGGTCATGAACAAGTAATTCTGCACGCATGTTTTCATCGTCCCAAGAAACAGTAACATCTGCAACAACTGCCTGACCCGCCTCGAGCCATGTCGACCGAGGTCCTGGTATGGTTACAGCGATACTTGTCCAGCCTGGCGTGTATCCAGCGGAGTCAGCAAAGTAACCAGATTCATCCTCGACACTTGGTTCAACAGCGTACTTCATGTAGGCTGTGACCGTGTAATGAGTGTCAGGATCGCTTAGTGCAGCAATTGGGTTTGCGCTAAGCATCAAGAGAAGATCGTTGATGGTTGATGTGGCCGTAAGTGATTCACTGTCTTCCCCACCCTTATCAAGGCACCAAGAGGATATTGCAGTATTCCAAACAAGTCGTCCCCGCATTTTGATCGCTTTTCCTTCCCATGTTTCAGCCATCGACAAGTCATCCTCGCTTGGAATCACACATAGTGGAGAACCCGCAGAACCAGTAAGTTCCCAAGTATCGTTTTCTATGGACAGCATGCCTGCAACATCAACAGTCCTACCGGATTGATACATCCATGTTGATTGTGAAGACCAATCGAGTAATGGAATCTCAATTGGATGATTTCGATCCACCATGATTTCAGGCCCTTGTACACCTAGATTCCAACTTAATTCCCGTTGCTGATAGGAAAGTACCCCTTGAACAGTGACTTTGGAACCTGCTTCAATCCATTGTCCTGTTGAAGAATGAATCGTCATACTGATTTGATGCTCAGAGTTCCCATAATTCGGGTGGTCTCCTAGCTTAGCGTTTCCAAATGCCACATCAGGGGCAATGGATTTTGATATGAATCCAGTAAGCTGAATGATTTCTCCATCAAATTTTTGTGGGTCAATCGCAACATCTGAGATTGCTAGCAAAGGAACTTCTGGAATGTCTGAGGATTTCCAACTCATCGCTCCCGCTCCAAGTGCTTGTATCCACATTCGTCCTTCAAAATTGATGACATCGCCTATGATAGTGACATTTGTTCCGATTGGAGGCGTATCTCCTGGACGGTACCACCTTAATTCAACAACGCCGGTACCATCATCAATAATTGCGTCAAGACGATCGTCTCCAGAGTTGTAGGGGTCCTCAACCCATGAAATCAATGTGCCTTCAACTTTGACAACCTCGTTGATGTATTCGGTCAAATCATCTATTTCGACTACGGATGGTTCTCTCACCATTGCATACCAATTGAGGGTGGCTACTAGGAAGAGAGAGATGGCAAACATAACCCACAAACGAGGTCCGTTTGTGTCAGGGTCATCTGTCGATAATCGAGCGAGAAAGGACTTCAGACCATCCGCCATGGACAATCGTCTAGCCTACAGGGGATAGCCGTTGCCCTTCGGCTCTCTGAGAGGAGATGCCTTGAAATGCAACGGATGAGCAGGACATACTATGCGAGACAGAGTTATCCGCGATGAAATTCATCGTGATATCTTGGTGCCTGCACATCATGCTAGAATCATTGATACTCATGAATTTCAGAGATTGCGTAATGTACAACAACTCTCGACGTGTGAATTTGTATTCCCTTCTGCTACTCACACCCGATTTGCTCATTCCCTCGGCGCCTATCATCTTGCAGGAGCATTAACAGATTCTATACAGGAAGTTCAACCAGGATTGTTGTCAAATGATGACGCTGAATTAGTTCGCTTAGGAGCATTGCTTCATGACATCGGACACCCTCCCTATTCCCACTTATTAGAAACTCCAGAGGTCTTTGCTACATATCATTCACATGAACACTGGGGCAGAGTCATGTTGGAAGATACCTCTTCTGAAATCGGTCAAGTGCTCGATGAAGTTCTTGGAAAAGAGAGGAAAAAACGACTTTTCTCGATTCTTGATGGAGCGAATGAATGCGATGGCACACCAATTGCACCATTTTTGAAAGAGATCATAAGCAGCCAATTGGACGTGGATCGAATGGATTACATGATACGTGACCAAGCTAATACCGGTGCTCAAATCGGTGGTTTTGACAGTGCCAGGGTTATCCGAGCGATGAGGGTAAACGATCAAGGACGACTTTATGTTAAATCATGGGGGCTGCCTGCGATAGAAGCCTATCTCGTTACCCGTTATCACATGTACAATCAGGTCTATTTTCACAAAGTCAACATGTTGACACAAGCCTACCTCGTGCGGATGTTATCTCGAGCGAGGACTCTCGCATCTGAAGGCAAACTTAGCCTAGGTGTAGAGGTGGAACATATGTTGCTCAATGATGCACTTACCGCCGAGCAATACGCTGAAATTCATGACTCGCATGTGAAGGTCGCTATGAGTCGCTTCTCAAGAAACCCCGACGAAATTCTTTCGAATTACGCCTCTCGATTAATGGCTCGTAGAGATTATCACAAATCATTGCGAATCGCTTCGCTCACCTCTGAGATGTTTCATGTTATACAGTCGGAAGTGGCCACATTCATAGAAAGCGCAGGATTTGATCCCGTACATGATTTGATCACTGCTTCAATTCGTAAAAGAGGCTACATGCCTTACGAACAGGGCATCATTCTTGAAGACGGAAGAGATGCAGCAGAACATTCGCCGCTCATTCGTTCTCTTTCGCAGTCCGATGAACAGATTTTAGTTTTCGTTCCTCAAGAAATTCGTGATGAATGTGAAGCATTGGTGCGGTCAAAAACAAAGCCATCTCAGTCATCGTTGGCAATGTTTGATTCGGCAGACTCATGAACTTCATGTCCTAGCATACATCATCGGGCCTGTAGCTTAGTTGGTTAGAGCACCCGGCTCATAACCGGGCGGTCAAGGGTTCAAATCCCTTCGGGCCCACTTTTTTTCATCGTAATTCATCTGGCAAACATGCACTTCCCGACAAAATGGTTATGAGGGTCGGTATAGTGGGTTGAGTTAGTGAGCACAATGTCTGGAGTTAAGAGAACACTTTGCGTTTTGACCCTTTATCTCGCCTCAATGTTGCTTGTCGCAGTACCTGCACAAGCACAACTACCGACTGCTGCAGTCTCAATCACATGTGCTCCTGCAGAAATTAAGGTCGATGTAAAGCCGGGTTCCACACTCGTTGGATTTACAACATGTACTGCTTCAAACCCTACTGCTTACATCGAAAAGATTGCACTTTCAGTAACCTCTGATGGCCTTGCTGCGGCTGCTCCAGGTGACATATATGTCGGTGGTAACAGCGAAGAGGATTTCCAAGTTGTTGTCCGTGCACAACCGTTCATGACAATGCAGGCTCGAAGCTTGGTTGTTCAAGGCAGTGTCCAAGAGATCAGCGGACTGCCTCCAGCAAACGTTGCGACATCTGGCGCTTCGATGATTGTTTCAATCACTCAATTCGCTCTTCTTCAAGTTGAAGCAGTCGAGCCTTTCGTTCAACTGATGCCAAAGACTGACAAAGACTTTGAATTCAAGGTTTACAACCTTGGAAATCAATTCGATTTCATGAAGGTCGGAATTTCAGAGAACTCCCGTGAACAACTTGAAGACGCAGGATTCAATATCAACATTCCAATCAGTAAGGTCAACGTTGAGCCAATGGTTGCTCCAGCCAAGGTTCGAATTCAGATTCGAACACCTAAGACACAGGGATGGACTGACGCTTACCACACTCTCGACTTCTATGCTGAGTCTGATTTCTCCTGTAAGAACGGTGGATGTGACCGTGAATCACAAATGATTACAATTTACGTCCGTGGTGTCTATCTTCCAGGCTTCGAAATCATCCCTGCTCTCTCGATGGTTGCATTAGCGGCTGCAGTTGCAGGCCGACGGTTCTTAGGATCCGATGATGAAGAAGGCGAGTGGCGAGAAGCCGCTCCCGGACTGTAATTGCGAAAAACCATCGTATCCCTACACGTATCGGGGTTGGGTTCTTAACCTCCTCATGCGACGAATATATGAGATGAGCAAATGAGTGGACTACTAAGCAAGGCTAATGCTACCGAAGAAAAAGCCGAAAATGAAGTCAAAACACCCGAATCTGTCAGTATTACACCCGCTGTCCATGAAGGAGGCGGACCTGATATCCCAACCATTCTGAAAACAGGTGGCTGGGTTGTCATCATCATTGGAGGTCTACTTTCACTTCAGGGTGGTTCTTGGGGGCTCATCGTTGTCCTTGTTGTCCTTGTCTTAGGAATCGGTGCATTGTATGGGGGCCAGTTCCTATCTGAAGAAGGAGTAAATCCAGTAAAGATGGGAATTGCGGCTGTATTAGCAATTCTTTTGACTACAGGGCCTTATGCTATTGGGCTGTTTGTCGGAGCCCCAGATACATTTGCAGTGACTGATCTTGAATACGATGAAGAAGATAATCAACTTTCTTTCAAGGTTAGAGGCGGCATCGATGAAGCTACTGCAACCATCAATAGCATCTCTATCAATGGAATTACAACGGAAGTATGGTCTGGTTCTGAGTCGCTTGGTGATAACGGTGCTCGATTCAAGATTCCTATCGAAGATTTCTTCCAAGGAAACAGCGAAACATGCATTTATTGTTCAGATTCGAGTTTAGTCGAATATCAACTTGTAGTAGGTGATGGGGAAGGAACGACTTCTGTAATCGACCTCAATACTGGGTTTACGACTCGAGAGGTTCTGCATGCAGGTGTGCAAATACAAGATCACATGACTACGGAAAATTCGGGTAGTGGACAGCAAGGAACCACGACGACTGTTATTGATGGTCTAATTATTGACGTTCTTGCTGGAATTATGCCTGATGATCACGAGGCACTTGATGGTGGGCTTCACAGTATGTCTACTGGTGAAGAGGATGCTGGAACTCTCGGTATCGTCCAGGGCGATTACACACTCGAACTCTCTGTTCTGAAGGGAACAACCAAGAAATGGAGTCACCCAACTGTCGCAGTTGACGGATATGCTGCTTCATACAACTCTGGTGGTGAATTCAAGAATGGAGAAATGACGACTTGGCTTAGAATGGGTGGCACTTCAACAGATAACAATGGTATTCTTTTCCTTCATGAAGACGACTTCTATGACGGGGATGGATGTTACACCTTTGAAGTTAAGATTACAAATTCATACTACACAGAGACTGCAGTGGTTGTTGAATCACGAATGTCATGGGAACTTAAGTTCGATCAATACAACAATAATGATGGTGGACAGGATGCTCGAACATACGAGTCATGCTGATGAAGTCCATTCTTGATGATAGAACATTTCTACTGACTTTTCGTTCCTGTTTAATCCAATGTGATTGGAATGAATTAATTACTACGGCTGGAGATTGAACATTAATGGAATTGATGTACCTGTTGATGCTTTTGCTTCTCTTTGGGGGCAATGTTTCCTTAGCGATTGTTGTTGCATTGTTGTATAACAATTATCTTTGGTGGGAAAAAGGATTTTCATCCAATGAAATGCACTTGCTCATCAATGTAATATCTGTTTCAATTCTCATCCTTTACCTGTCATTGCATGGATGGGTAAGTCGAAACGAAGAGAGAAAACTACGGGAACTCGACATACCAGAAATTTACTAATCTAAACCCGTCTTTGTTTGTCTGGAATCATGGATGAAAGCAATTAAGTGATTTCTTTTAGTAGGCAT
>JBMZTB010000081.1:0-7953 GCA_049623485.1 Candidatus Poseidoniaceae archaeon | reverse complement strand
GCTGAAACGAGGGCTTAGGGGGAATAGGTTTCCCCCCCCTAAGGGGGGAAACCGTTTATTCCCCCCGCTTAAGCCCGTTTGCGGTGCCGTTTGGGGGCGGTCACAGGGGCGGTTTACGCCACCTCTAATGCACACCTCGTTCAAGTACACTGCCTCAATCGTCGGTGTATGTTGGAAGTCCTCCAAGTCGTTGCCTTGCTGTTGCTCATCGTTGCTCATGGGTTCTTGATTCGAGGGTGCTTTGGCATCCGTACAGAATTGCCCCTCCAAGGCGGTTCCATAGCCTCGAAAATTGACCGTACAGCCGACCTTCTCGATGAGGTAGCCCAGTTGATTGCAGACCTCACGGACTCGATGCCAGCACAGCCCAATACACAACCAGTATCGTCGCCTATGGAAGCGATACTCACCTCCTTAATATCCAACATAGGCAAGCCACAAAATCATGCCACGACGAGCGAAGAACGGGAGATTCTCGAAATCAACAACAACCCGACGACGACGAAGCCCGAAGAAAACGAACATCGGCAATTTAGCACAGAACCTCTTGGTGCTGAACGCCATCACGAAGGGAATGTTTGACACAGACCTCAAAGCATTCGCTGGATTTGGAACCCCAAGTGAAACAGACAACAGTTGGGAGATTTCAGCACCTGAATTGTTTGGAGCCTTGTTTGGTGGAAACGCAGGTGTTTCTTCCAAGTGGGGAAGTGGAATTTATTCTCCAACAGTCATGGGAGTTATTCAACGAAACCTCAAGGAAAATGGAGGCATGATGGTTGCTCAACTCATCGGCATTCCAATTGCTTTCAAGTATGGTCGCAAGTTGCTTGGAAAGAACCTCATCACCCCTGCAAATCGTCTGTTAGCACCTGCGGGGGTTAGATTATGACGACCCAAGCAGTATCAGTTACAGCAGGTAACGGTTCAATGTCGAAAATCTTCACACTGGATGCAACCGATGGGCAGTGGGATGGCAACGTATTGACCGATTCAATCTCATCTCAATCCATTGGAATTTTGATCCCGAACACAACGCTCTCCTATGCTCAAGGCTCATACGAAGCAGGGTGCATGGCATGGCGGTTACAGAACGCACAAACACTGATTGTCAAGGCTCGAGGGCTTGGCGTACTCAACGGATTGGAATGTATCGAATCCGACAGCATCCAACCCGTACAGGTGGGTCAGAATGACATTCTAACGGTCTTCCCGCAACCCGCAGGGGGAGCAGGGACAACCAACTCCCTTGCATGGATTCAGACCTCCAAGAGTACCGAGTTGTTCACGGCCACAGGTGCCACAGACCTCACAGCAACCAACATGGTATCGGCAGTGAACAGCCAGTCGCTCGGGGACTTGTTCTTCGGCACTACCCTCCAACGGATTTGGATTCAAGTTCAAGACGGTGGCTCACTGGATAAGGTGGAAATTGTGGATGAGATGGGCGGTGTTGTCATGACCTTGCAGGGCGGCAAGCGTGGTGCCACTGGTGGCTCTCGGAGCAACCTGTACAACCTCTACGCCATCAACCTCAATGTACGCATTGGCAAGGGGTGGAACATCCGTACGACAGCCAACTCCGCTTGAGGTGGTTGAATGACAGGGTATGACATCAACTTCAACACTGGTGTCAATGACAAGGTAACGAAGCATCCCCTGTATCAGAAGTACAACATGACCAAGTTCTCCGCTATTGCACTTACAGACGTACAGACGGACTTAGGCGAGGTATTGGCAACACAGGGTTCTCAAGCCATTTGTGCCTATCTTGCGTGGTTAATTCGAGTAAAGCAACTTCTTGTGTGATACTATGCCACGAAAGAAGACAGACAATGTAACAGAACATCGAGTTACTTTGGGGGATTGGGAACGAAAGAAGTTGGAAGACCATTCAGACGCTATACTTGTAAAAAATGTAGGAATTGGCGTAGGTATTGCTTCCGTTGGTATTGGAGGCACATACGTTGCTTACAAGATTGGCAAAGCAATCTATGAATGGGGTGATGATGTAGTGGACTTCATGACTGAACAAGAAACAAGTCCCGAAGGAAACAAATCACCTCCAAGATGGGCGAGATGGTTGATTTCATTTGCTCCATAATTTCCACAGTTCAAGCGGTCAGATTGAACCCATATCTCGACCCAATCCATGCGGCAATCGGCAAGAATCGGTCAAAATTTGGTGCGGAAAGTCGCAGAAATACACACCCTCTATTCGTTATACTGCAAGATACACAGATTGACCCTCACACGGTAGCGTCTGTACTGGGGGACTGAACACCCATTGTACTCTTACATAATGTCTTGAGGGGTATGAAATAACCCTTGCGATTTCATGGAAATAATATGTCGCTTATCTGTATCAACCCACATGAGACGGTGTGAATTTTTCTTGAACATTTGAGGGCATTCTGTTCAGCCCCTTGCGATACAACGGTCACGATCTGTCGATAATTGCGTTGCCGAATGAAATCGGCTTAAACGTATAAGCAAAAGGTGATAATTTAGGATATGACCGCAAAACCCAACAAAACAATTGCCTACATCCGTGTATCATCTCAAAGACAAGTGGATGAAGGGAACAGCCTTGCCTCTCAAAAAAGAATAATTTCAAACCTTGCAAGTTTCAAAGGCCTCAACCTAAAACCTGAAGATTTTCTCATCGAAAAGGGAGTCAGCGCAGGCATCCCCCTGTGGGAGAGGCCGAAGGGCCGTGTGCTGAAGAGAAAGCTGCTTTCGGGACAATACAACAACCTCATCGTAATGAAGTTGGATAGATTGTTTAGAATTACTTCTGATATGCTGTTGTCTCTTGATGAAATTGAAGACATGGGTGTTCGTCTTCTTGTTGCTGATTTGGGTGGCGAAGCCATCGATACCTCAACAAGCACTGGGAAATTCATGCTCACGATATTCGGTGCAATTGCAGAGATGGAGCGTGGTTTGATTTCCGAGCGAACTCAAGAGGGAATGGAGCAACTAAAGGCTCAAAACAAACGTTTCACAGATTCCATCTTTGGTTGGGATGTTGATGCTAATGGAATGCTGATACCGAATTGGAATGAACAAGACCTCATAGATTGGATGGATTGGCAAATTGAAGTCAATGGTATGTCAGCGGCTGCAGTAGCCCGTAGCCTCAATTCCAGAGGTGTTACAGGGAAGCGTGGAGGGAAATGGCAAGGTCAGTCCGTGAAGAGAACGATTAGCCATACGTTCCATGCAAATAGAGTTGATTTTCCCTTTCCAAGTAAATGGGGAACAATGCCTTGGCATAGAATGTAATAATCCACATCTGGATTTATTGTGTAAGAATCTGATTTACACCTCGAGAATTTCTCTCAAAATATCTATTATGTTAGACTTAATAGAATCCACAATCTCTGTTTGCTCCCTGTATTGTTCCATGAGAGAATCGGCAGCCTCATATTCGTCCTCTGGAATGTTTGGATTTTTCCAATCAAAAATTGCATAGTCGGAATCGATAATATCCTGGATTGATATTCTCCATGAGTTCTCTGATTCTTCGCGGTCCCCCCACCATAGTTTTATGGGCTCTAAATCTCTAGATTTAATCGGTTTAGTTTTGCTATAATTCTTTTGACCATCAGGGACTTTATGTTGATAGAACCAAGTATCACTTGTGGGAGTTCCTTTCACGAAGAATAGGATATTTGTGGCCACGGCAGCGTAAGGCTTGAATGTGCTATTTGGAAGTTGGATGATTGTATGCAAGTTACACTCTTCGACGAGTCTTCTTACAATCCGCTGTTTTGATTTTTCAATGGGAGATGGCGTTTCTGGATAAATGACTGCAGCGCGTCCACCGTTGCTCAGATACGTATGTATTACAGTCATGAACAGATCAGCGGTTTCTTTTACTCTGTAAGTTAATGGAAAGTTCGATAAGACGGAATCTTGTTCACTTCCCCCGAACGGAGGATTAGTCACAATGATTTCGACTTCATCATCTTCAGTGTAAGAATGAATGGGTTTAGTAAGTGAATTACCTCTCCTAACTCGACCAGGTTCGTCGATACCATGGTGAATAAGATTGGTCATACAAAGTAAAGTAGGCAGCGCTTTCTTCTCAATGCCGTTTATTGATTGACTGAGAATGTCATGATCTTCAATACTACCGGGAGTTACGTAGTTTGCGTTTATGTAACGTATAGCTGAGCACAGGAAACCACCAGTGCCAGCAGCAGGATCTAAGATAGAATCGCCTAGTTGTGGATCAAGCATTTCAATAATAAAATCCGTTACTGCTCTAGGAGTGTAGAATTCTCCAGAATCCTTGGCCGATTGTAGATCATGAAGAAATGATTCATACATGTTTCCGAATTCATCTCTTTGCTCAGTGGTATCATATCCAATATTGGCATGTATGTAATTGATTAAATCCCTCATAGCAGTTCCATTTGTCATGTAATTATTCATATCACTGAAACACTGGCGAATCATCAGTAAACGCTTTCGCAATTTATCGATATTATAATTTTCAGATGAGGGTGGTATTACCATTCCTTTTATCGCTGGAAACAATTGATTGTTTACAAAGGTACGCAGGTTTTCACCAGTGATTCCTTCCCTGTCTGCTGCCCATGATCTCCAACGTAAATCATCAGCCACATGAGTCCCTTCAGAATCAGTCCACTGGAGGTCAACTAAGGGGGATATGAAACCGTCTTCAGTCAATTCTAACTCTTGCTCCCGTGTATCCCATATTTTTAGAAAAAGCATCCAGCCTATGGTTTCTATTCTCTGAATATTACCGTTTACTCCAGCATCAACTCTCATAATATTCTTCATTGCCGTTATTTTGACATTGCTCATCTCAAATCACCTCTGATGCCTCAATAAACAACGATTCGACCAACTTTTTTTTCGTTTCCTCCCGAGTAATAATACTGGAATTCAATTCGGTACAAAGTGAAAAGATTTCGTTGACCTTACTCATAATCCTCATTTGTTCTCCCGTGGGGGGAATAGGCGCTAGCAATTCATGGGCGTGGTTTCTGTTTAAGCCAGGTTTCAGTCCTGCTGCCAACTCTGGTAAGTTTGCATGATCCAGTATCATCAACCAGTAATGAAAGTCAATACCTTCTGGAACTTCTAAGTAAAAACACACATCAGTTGGCCAACAATCAGTGTATGAAACGTTAATTGCTCCTGCACTACCTTTCCTTCCGATCACAATTGTTGGGCCTGGAGCAATAGATTGATCATGCGTACCAACGATGCCATTCGAACCGTATACTGGTATTTGTCCAGTTGCTATTCTATCGTCTTTTTTCAATCCTTTACCATAGTTAAAAATCGTAATTTGTCCAATTTTAACTATTCTCCATCCTGTTGGAACTTCATAGCCTATATCATAATCTATGTTGGGTTCGATGCCTAATTTTTGAATAAGCAAGTCCGCCGATTCCTCTTCAGAATTCTGTGGCACTAGCTTTCCACGAACTGCTAAATCAAGCACAAATTTTCTTATTTTATGGATAGTTTCTAGATTAATATCTGAATCTGATATATGGCTCAAGAGTCTTTCAATCATCAAAATCACTCACTATATATCCCGATAGATATTCCATCAATTGCTTCCAAGAGTAAGTCCCTTCCTCCGAAAGTATTGGCAATTTCCAATACTGTGCCAGCATCCCTAAGTTGGGCTATGGCCCCTCTAGAAGGAAGTTCTCCAGTCTCTGAAAAAAGGTCAAGAAGCATGTCTAAGACTGCCCTTGCACCATCACCATGCTTTGTGTAAACATCTTTTTTCTTGACATTATTCGCTCGCTCACTTCTTGTAAGCGGAGGGGTATCGTATGCCACATGACAGACTATATCAAACAGACTTACATTTTCTAGCCCCAATTCCTCTTGAATTTCTTCGAATGGGAATGCTGATTCCCACAATGCCGCCATGATTTCACTCCTGTCTCCATGATTCCAAGCTTGCAGAAAACCATCAAAGGATCTTCCACAGACATTCAAAGCAGTTTGGCGTCCAAAATCAATTAATGATTCAGTCACTTGTTCTCCATCTTCGTTGTAATACGTGACTTGATCGCGCAAAGTGGTAACGGGGTATCCTCGAAGGTAATATTTCTCCCTAATTTGAGATTCAATTTGAGTTTCTCTAGGCCTTGGCTCAGGCCTTGGGTTATCGCCATCAATAACAATTTCAGGGACGCCATCCCAATCAGGATCTAGGAAATGAAGAGTGGCTCCCCTAAAATCCATTATAGTAAATCCAAGTTTACCATATCTTTCACTTATCCTTGTTCCCCTTCCAATTGTTTGTCGGAAAATTCCTTGCGACTGAATTTCCTGATCAATTACTATCAGTTTACATGTCGGTACGTCTGTTCCAGTGTTCAATAGTTTAGATGTCGTTGCTACAACCGGCACTGGCTCTCTTGGATTCTGGAAGAAATCTAAAGCAGCTTTCCCTTCTTGGTCATTACCTGTGATACGCATTACGACTCTCTCCAATGGATGGTCAATACCTGGAAGATCTCTTCTCGCCAATTCATTCATAATTGCTCTTCTTACTCTAGCTGCGTGATCTGTGTCTACACAGAAAACAATGGTCTTGGAATCAACGCCCTCTTCTTCTAGGAAATCTACAATGTAAGACGCAACTAATTCTGATCTTTCTTCGAGCACCAATCCGCGCTCCATGTCTCTTCTGTTGTATAGTCTGTTTTCAACCAGTTGTCCTAATTCATCGTACAACCCCTCTCCCGGAACAAAACCATCGATGTCAACATCAAGATCAATGCGGTGAACGATATATGGTGCAAGATAGCCGTCTTCTATTCCTTGACCAAGAGTATACTGGTACAATGGTTCACCGAAGTAGGTCTGAGTAGAAACGTCTCTATCCTCTTTTGGAGTTGCAGTTAGGCCAAGATGGTATGCTCCGCTGAAATAGTTGAGTATCTCTCTCCATGCACTGTCATCTCTAGCACTACCTCTGTGGCATTCGTCAACAATTACAACATCGAAAAAGTCTGGACTAAACTCGCGATATACATTCAAATCGTCTTCAGTAGAAGTTACTGATTGGTATAGACAAGTGTATACCTCAAAAGCATGATTAATGTCTCTGTTTACAATTCTTGTTGCTACGTTGCCAAATACTGCGAAGTCCCCTGATAATGTTTGATTGATGAGGTTATCGCGGTCTGCTAGAAAGAGAACTCTATCGCCCAAACCTGAGGATTTAATTCGATGAATAATCTGTGATGCTACGTAGGTCTTTCCTGCACCTGTAGCCATCACCAGAAGACCACGTTCACTTCCCGAATGAATATCCTCTAGCACAGCTTGAGTTGCTCTCCTTTGATAGTACCTAGGTTCTTTTTCCCCTCCAGATGGGTCTTGATAGTGAGCTATACTAAGAGTTGTGGCCTCTTCATCAGACCATCCTTTCCATGCATAAAATGCACTCAGCAATGTATCAACATTTGGAAACTGATTCATGGGCAGCATCCTCTCAAGATCGCCACCGAACAAAAGACGTGTTTTATCATGAAAAACAAAAGCTTCCCCATTTGAAGAAACTGCAAACGGGAGGTCAAGTAAATCAGCATAATCTAGTGCTTGTTGCAATCCTTCATCTGGGCCATAACTACCATCTTTGGCTTCCACAACACCAATGTGCAAATCTGCGCGCGGCATTAGGATATAATCTGCAGCTGAACCTTCTCCTCTACTCCAAGCTCCGTCATGATTGACAATTCTTCCCGCAGTAATTACATATTCTAGTCTACGATGATTACGATCCCAACCTGCTGAATCTAATGCGGGATCGATAAAATGGTCGCGGATTTCCGCTTCGTTCATGTCTGACCTTGATATGGACACAACCTGTGGTAAATGTTTCCTCTTATTATCTCATTCATCTATCTAAATCTACTCGAGAATCCTCTGTATACCCTTGCA
>JBMZTB010000080.1:0-8107 GCA_049623485.1 Candidatus Poseidoniaceae archaeon | reverse complement strand
ACATAGCAAGTGCACCGATAAGGAGAGAAAAATTGACAGTGAAATTGACCCACCATGAAATAACGCGGTTCAAACTTGAAGCAATTTCAAATTCAGAAGAGAGGCCTTCTGGACGTGCTTTCTTTGCTTTAGGTTTCTTTTCCTTCTTTGCTTTTTTAGGCGCAGGTGTGGCTTTCTTTGCCACTGCTTTTGCAGCCTTGGCGACTGGCTTAGCAACTGGCTTAGCCTTTTTGACAACTTCTTCGTTTGTTTCGACTTTATCGAGTAATCCCATATTATCACTTCACTATGCGTACATCTCCGAAATTTGTTTGTACAGTGGGAAATCGCCAGACTCAACAAATGCCGTTATCGATTCTTGTGACATATTGCCAAGTTGTTCATCAATAATTTTGAAGAACACCCCACGACGTTCATCATCAATTGCTGAAGGGTCAGCACCTACTTCTTTGAATAATTCAAATCCATCAGAAGCCATGAAAGTTTCAATAGCATCTTCTGGTAATTCATCTCCAAGAAGATCGTTAACGATTGTAAAGAATTGCGAGAAGAGGGCATCTGCTTCATCGACATCCATGTCAGCATCCTCCTCTTCGGAAATTTCTTCTGATATTTCTTCCTGAACAGGCGCTGAGACTTTCTTAGGTTTTGGAGCGGTAGATATACCCTTGAGTTCTTTTCTTTCACGCATCAATGCTTCCAATTGTGGGACAAGCGTTTTCAGTGCTGCTTTGTCGCCTGCAGCTTTGGCTTCTTCATATTGTGGCTTCAATGAACGAAGTTCTGATTCCACCTCTGAAAGACGATCGGGTTCTTCTGCATCAAGCAACTCCACTACTGGCTCTGAACGAATTTCATTAAGTGCTTCTTCTCGTTCTTTTTTCCTTAACACAATGATGTCTCTATCTAGTGAATGTCCAAAGCGATCCGAGTATCGATCAAGAAGGGAGCCAGTTTCCCCAGATCCAAGTCGATCAATTGCCCCATAAATTTGTGGCAAAGGTTTTGCTGAGCGCTTAGCCCAAAGCTCCCCATACTCATTGGATGGTTTTTCAGGAGTTTCAGGTGCTGTTTCCATAGGTGTGGGAGTAGGCAATGGTAGGCTTGGCGTAGAATCATCTGAAAGTGGAGGTGCACTAGGAATTGGTGCTGGAGGTAACTGCGAGGGCGCAGGTTGTGGAGGAGGCAAAGGCATCCCAGGTAATGGCGCTTCACCGATAGGTGGAGGCAATGGCATTCCGGGCAAAGGTGGCAACGGAGTGTTGGGAACATTTTGCGATTTGTTCTTTTTCTTCCGGCGCATCGGCTCACCTCTAATTCTCTTGGAGATGATACTGCCCTTGAACCTTCCCACAAATAGGATACGAAAAATCCAAACTTTCCATATGAAATTTATACAAGCGAGCCCCAACCTTTGAGACACAAAAACGTTGCAGAGGATTCGGAAACCTCTAATCGGTCACCCTGTTTAACATCAAATGACTCATTTCCAAAGCGGACAATAGCGTCTTCCACGGTAATTTCAACATTCAAAGTCTTGTCATTTCCAAATACAAAAGCTTCATTCAATGGGTCAAAAGGATTAGAGCGGTCAGGATCTAATCGCTCTAGCTCAAATTCTGTTACACGCATACCCGTTTTTCCGTGTAACGATGTAGGCCATCTTATTTGTCTGCGTACATCAATGGTAACGACTTCATCAGTTTCACCCGCAGCACCTAATACGATAGAGGCATCAGACTTTACAAGATCAAGAAACAATCCTTGTAATTTACCCAATGCTGCAAATTTCCCGTCAAGTACCCGCTGCATTCTATCTTCGTGAGTAAACAAATCGGCTAATTTTTGGATAGAAGCAATCCCCCTGCCTGGTTTTCCCTCTCTTCTAAGTTGTTCTTTTAGTTCCAAATGGAGTGTTTTTAAAATGGCTTTTGAATCATCAGATTCATTTGCAATGTTTGTTAGTTTATCGATTAAGGAAGGAATTTGATCCCGGATTCTTTTCGACCAGCCTTTTGAATCTGCATCGTTGTACTGCGCAAGTCCCCCAGATACATCCACTCCTTCTCCACGTATGTGAGATACGAGTTCTCTCCTCGCTTCTGAATCCAGATGAAAGAGAGACGGATCACGATAATGAAGATGATATCCTCTGTGGCCTGAAAATGTTACTTGAAGGAATTTCCTTTGAAAACCAAATTCTGGCTCCAAAAAATCATTCCATAGAGAATGTGCTTGATCTCGAATAACATCAAGCATCCCAGGAAAATCTCGGTCTGTAACTCCTGGCAAGTGATCGCCGTCCAAATCAAAGATTAAATCTGCACCTTGCCATTCTTTTGCATCCATTTTCATTTCATATGGCTTATTCCAATACGCCGTCGAATAGAAACAAGAATGCATGGCTCGTTCCGATAAAAACTGGCGGAGTTCTGATTCGCCCCTAAAGGCTCGATGACGTAGAGGAGGTGCACCACCAAATGGAATAAACATCCATTCTCTTTTGGGCATTCTTGGTGGACGCCAGAATTGAGATGTTTGATAGTAGCGCCCAAATCGATGTGCAAATCGTGCCCATCCTTGAGAAGCCATATTCTCACGAACAGGTGACAGTTATTGAAGAATCCCAATTTATTTTTTGATGTAGAACT
The DNA here is from genome assembly GCA_049623485.1 of Candidatus Poseidoniaceae archaeon. Taxonomy (GTDB): domain Archaea; phylum Thermoplasmatota; class Poseidoniia; order Poseidoniales; family Poseidoniaceae; genus MGIIa-L2. The sequence goes on along the minus strand of JBMZTB010000080.1, from coordinate 5,456 downwards.
TCTGTTCTGTTGCACTGATTTCTGTTACAGAATCTGCACCAGTCTTTTCGACATAGTGCTCCCAGCAATAATAGTGCTCGTTATGGACCATTGAAGAGCCAAATGTCAATCGCAAACCACAGTCATGACAACGTGGGCCAATCTCTCCATTTGGTGCCTGGGCTAATTGTACGTGTTCGTGTGGCATGTCCTCACCGTTCCTTCCTGATGCTTAAGGTTCTAAAATGTCGTGATGGATTTAACCGTTAGAAATTGAACTTTTGGCGACCCAATCCAATAAATCAAGTGCCACTTCACATGATTCACTCACTTCAATGAACGAATCAGAGAGATAGTTTTCAAGGACAGGTTTGGCTGAAAGGTTTCCAATCGCCCCGAGAGCTTCCGCTGCTTCATGGCGAACCATAACGTGTTCATCAAGATCAGATAATCTATCAATCAATGTCGGAATTGCTTCATCCATTTGCATCTGGCCTAAGACATAAGCCAATTCGTGTCGGAGCAACGCACTCTTTGTCGAAAAAGCCTGACAAAGAGCCATACAAGAATCAACAGTACGGATGTTTCGGAATTTGAAGACGACTCGCATCCGTTCAAACATTCGTGCGGAATCGTCGAGCAACAGCAGTTTCATCGCTAAAAAATCTTCTTCATTTGAGGCGGGAGCAGGATCTACTGAGCCATATTCGCTGACTTCTGGTTTATCTCCCATCCGACCACCCTATTCTTCAGTAGCACCTATAAATTCCATTGAATCTTCGGAAAATTGAGGATTGATCAATCCAATCTCTTTGCCTTCCTTCAAGAATCTCCGAATAGATGCTCTTCCTTCAGGTTTGTAGTCGATTGTTCGATCATTGACGTACATGGTGACAAACTTTTGATTTGTTTCATCGTCGATACCCCTGCCCCACGCTTTTGCGAATTCCAATGCTTCTTCTGGATGTTTTATCGAATGTTCGATACTCATTTTGGTGTACATGGTAATATCTTCCATTATCTTTTGACCCAAATCTCTGCGTACTACATTTCCACCCAAAGGCATAGGCCAACCATCGGTTCGCTCGTTCCACCAAACTCCCAGATCGATTAAAACGTTCAAATCATGCTCGACGTATGTCAATTGGCCTTCATGTATAATCAGGCCACAGGAAAATGTATCATCAAGAATACGCGGTATGATTTCATCAAATGGGACAACTTCGACTTTCACATTCCCCCATGCAAGTCTAAGCCCCATATACGCCGAAGTTTTGAGACCTGGAACAGCGATAACTGAATTTTTAGCATCTTCTACACTTAGACCTTGTTTTGAGACAATCATTGGGCCGTATCCTTCACCCATTGAAGCACCACAATTCATCAGGGAATAATGTTCAGCAATGTCAGGAAAAGCATGGATAGATACTGCAGAAACTTCTAACTCTTGACGCATAGCCCTGTGATTAAGAGTTTCAATGTCTTGTAGTTCATGGACAAAATTGTAACCGGGAGTAGGGAATGCGTTGGTTGTCATGGCATGGAACATGAATGCATCATCTGGATCAGGAGAATGCCCAATTCGAACAATCATATTGCCGTTCTCATCCAATGGTAGTGATGCCATGTTCTTTCCAACTTGAAGACCTTCATGAACTAACCGATTAAAAAATAAAACAACATGGTTTCAAAAATGATACAAGAAGGGGATTGTTTAAGTATCGCACTGACCATTCAAAAACATGGGGAGCAAGGCCATGCATAGATGGCTCATCATCGCCTTAACTCTCCTTTTCATCACCCCAATCACAAATGCAGATTCGAATTCATTGTTTTTTGAATCCACCTATGATTCGAACTTAAATAATCAAGGATTTGGAGCATTAGAAATAAATGAAGATGGCACTCTTGGATACGCATCATTTGGTAAAACATTAATACAATTTTCCATACATGATAAATCCACGATTCAGTCAAAAATATTTGACCATGAGATATTAACTATCGCCCTTTCACCTGATGACACAAGAATAGCAACGACCACCCGTGATGGCGGTACAGGAAGTGACACAACGTATGTTCTTGATACGAGTACATTCAACACAAAAATTTCATCCAGTGCTACTGGATCGAATGCCGACCTCTTAACATGGACTGATAATGGCGCTTCATTTGTCACAAACCACCCAACAGATGGTTTGTTGAAATTAAACAGAGAGGATTTAACCATAGAAGCCCATTATACTGGGAATGTTACTGATTCGATCATTTGTGCAGACATTTCATCTTCTGGCGGCTACATCATGGGTGTCGATGATTCTGGAAGGCTAACGATATGGAATTCAAATGGAGACTACATCTATCATGAATTGATATTAGATCCAAGCATAAATGATTGTTCTTTTGATCCAAGTGAATCTATGTTTGCAGTAAGCATTAATGAAAATCAAATTCGAAAATGGACTCTTTCTGGCTCAGAATTAAGACCGCTGGATACTCCAGGCGTCGAGTCTTACAAATGGTCATCTGATGGCCAATTTGTCTATACACAGCGAACAAATAATGGACAATTTATCACTACCTACAATTCTTCTGATTCGAGTTATGTCTCCGAAATAGCATTATTTCATCAATTTTCAGATTATGCATTGCTTGAAGAACAACCTGGATTAATCGATGTTGCAATATTCAATTCAATGATAGATTATATTGTCATATACGACTCAAAACACATAAAACAAGGCATCGGTGAATCAGGCTCAGATTTTGATAGTGACGGAATTCCAAACTCAATAGATGAAGATGATGATGGCGATGGAATTGAAGATATTTGGGATCTTAATTGCGAAGCTTCTGGATCGTTCAGTTGTGCATTGCTACCAGATGAAGAGTTTATGAGATCGATGGATCTCTATTTGAATGGTACAATATTAGAGGTAAAGGAAACATTTACCCTTAACAAAAATTATTCATCTGTAATACGTGATTTGAGCAGGTATTCTCTTGATACAGATGTGAAATTGTCATCAGATGAAGCCATGCTGTTTGCAGTCTCTTATTGTGCCAACATCAATGATGAACAGTACACGAATTCAATTCAAAACGCGATAATGATCGATGGAGTTTCACTAGATTTTCTATCACTTTCTTGCAGTATCTCATCAGGAATGGAATTGACCCAAGTCGATGATGTAAGAACACATATCCGTTATTCAATTACGACAAAGTACAACATGACTGGTGAAATTCCGCTTGGTAACGGCTATGTTCAGATCTTATACCAGCCTACTTCCGTAGACGGAAGCATTACTACACTAAGCGAACAGCACCCTATGTCAGTCTCGGTATCTGGCAGCACATATGATGCTGAAATATTTTCACCATGGTTTTTACAAGAACAAACCATCACTCTGAGTCTGTCAGAAAAAACGACCACAGATGATTCAAACTTAGTGGACAGTTCAATATTTTCCTCATGGTGGTTTATCTCAATAGTCATCATTTCCCTATTATCTGCGGGATTACTCATATACAAATTCGTCAACAGGTCGGATTCATATTCAATCGAATTAGACGAAGAGGAAGATTCAGATGATGAGGAATATTCAGATGATGAGGATGAATACGGAGTAGAAGATACATCATTTGATGAAATTGAAGAAATTATTCAACCAGAAGTTCGAAGAGAACCACCAAAGAAGATGCCACAAAGGACTTCAAAAAAGCGTACTACGGTGGCTCGGAAAAGTGAAGAAATATCCACACCAACACGCAAAAGAAGAACTCGTGCTACAAACACTGATTCGAATGTAACGACAGCAAAGCGACGTCGTTTAGTAGAAACAGAGGAACCTCCTAAGGTGAGAAAACGGCGAGCAGTTCGACAATCTGTTGATGTCGATGATGAAGAAATGACAGATGCATTAAATCGATATGAAAAGAATTAGATTACCACATAAATTCAATAGATTCTTCTAAGCCACAGCAAAGTGTCAGATATTCCTGTAATCCAGCGACATGCTCAACATCCAGTCTATTGAATACTTCACCAAAATAACGATTCATTCGTTCAATTGACATATCAGAATGTTGATGAGCATTCAAAATTACATGTTCCCTTGTAAGGGGGTCGTTTTCAAACAATTCAAGTCGTTCCATCAGTGCTGCATGGGCTCTCTTTACGTATTCAATCGGTGTATCTTTTCTTGCAGCAAATACGCCAAATACCATTGGATGGCCAGAATGATCAAGCCATGCTTGTCCAAGATCTAATTGAACAAGTTCTGGATTTACCTTTGCCCGGTCAAGTGCTCTATCTCCAATCAACAATGCACCATCACATCGGTCAAGCATGCTGTCGAGGTCAGGGCCCATTTCAACAGGGCGTGGATCAAGACCCTTGACTTTCAGCAAGTATTTGAGCAAGGCTACTGATGATGCTGAATCACTAGGCATGGCGATATCTCTCATTTCTTCGACAGGACGGTTGCCAAAGACGAGAACACTCCCGACTTCCCCTTTCGAACTTATTCCAATCTCAGGAATTAAAATCAGTTCCTGATGATGTCTTGCAAAATCAGCGGCCGGAATTGGGGCAAGAACACAATCTCTCCTCAGAAGATGGCCAGTCAACCACGATGGAGGTGCAGGCAGTACATTGAATTTGGAATCCAACCCTAAAAATAACGGATCACAATTCATGAAAGCAACTCTGCCTATGGTATTGGCCCAGAGTAGTTCATTTCCAGCAGCCATCTTCATCACTCAGAGTACAGGTAGCCTGCGAGGTTGTTTCGTAGGGACAAATTCTTCAAATTCTGAATACGTTGTGTTCCGTTTAATTGGAATATTTCCAGACCGTGTTACCAGTTTAGCCAATTGATTAACACCATAATCGAGTGGAGTTTTCGAACCAGCAAGATGCATAATTGATTCTTGTTTTACCGTACCATCAATATCATCTGCTCCATATTGCAAGGCTAGTTCGGCCATGGAATCTCCGATATTCATCCTGTAAGCTTTGATATGTGGTATACTGTGGAGCATGATTCGTGAAACAGCGATTACTCTGAGTATTTCTTGCCCAGTTGATAATTGAGCCATAGGTAAACGTGTTGAATCTGGAAGGAAAGGATATGGCACAAAACATTGGAACCCATTCGTCTTTTTAGCCAAGTTGCGCAATTGAATCATGTGTTCAACTCTTTGTTTTGCTGTTTCAATCGTGCCAAATAACATGGTACAATTGCTCGGTAATCCAATGGAGTGAGCAGTTTCATGAATATCGAGATATTCTTGACTGGATTCCTTACCATTACAGATGATTTGACGTACCCCATCATCTAATATTTCTGCACCTCCACCTGGTAACGAAGTCAAACCTGCATCATGGAGTCTCTGAAGTGTTTCCGTAATGGAAATATTTGAAAGTTGAGAGAGATGTTTAATTTCAACAGCTGTGAGTGCTTTGATTGAGA
>JBMZTB010000079.1:0-8352 GCA_049623485.1 Candidatus Poseidoniaceae archaeon | reverse complement strand
CATCAAACTCTCAAAATCGGTTGGAAGGGGTTGCAGTGGGTCTGTTTGTTCGCTACCCTTGGAAACGAGATAAGGCAAATAAAACTAAAGGAATTTAGAATCATAGTGGACTTCAAGTTTTCTTGGTATAATCTCTTTTTCGATGAGAGCTCTGATCGCAGCAGCTTCCATACGAGCGCCCCTAATTGTAGTCACGAAAGGTATGTTGAGTTCAACTGCAAGTCTCCTCATCATGTTCCCATCTCGAACAGCTCCGCCTGAGATTGTAGGGACATTGACAATAAACGAGATGTCCCCTTGCCTCATCAAATCGAGTGCATCTGGATGCTTCCTATCATTTATTCTATAGACAGTTTTAACTTGGACTTCATGATCTCTGAGTATGTCGGCAGTACCAGGAGTGGCGTACAAATTGAATCCTAAGTCATGAAGGTCTTTTGCGATTGGTGCAAGTTCGTCCTTATCCTCATCTCGAACTGTGAGGTAGACTCCGCCTTCAACTGCAACAGGTACTTCTGTTGCGAGACGCGCTTTGAGATATGCAACATCTGCAGAAACATCTGAACCATAGACTTCTCCAGTTGATTTCATTTCTGGACCTGGTGCAGGATCAAGACCTCTTAATTTGATGAATGGGAAGACTGGGGCCTTTACACAAATTTGGCCAGACGTTCGTTTAGGAATCGTTTGTTCTGACAAAGGAATACCAATGGTTACATTTGCAGCAATCTTTGCAAGAGGTAATCCAGATGATTTAGCAACAAAAGGTACTGTTCTCGATGATCGCGGATTGACTTCTAACACATACAAATCATCACCTTGAATCGCAAATTGAATGTTGAAACATCCTTTAATGTTCAAGCCCAATCCAATTGTTCGTGTTTGTTCTTCAACTCGCTTAAGCATGTCTTCGCTAATGTTCTGCGTTGGAATGAAACAGGTTGAATCTCCTGAATGAATCCCTGCTTCCTCAAGGTGTTCCATAATCGCCCCTACAAGGACTTCTTTACCATCTGCAGCGGCATCAACGTCAAGTTCTGTTGCATGTCCAAGATACTCATCAACTAGCAATGGCTTGTCCGGAGCAAGATAGGCTTCTTTGAGGTAGGCATCTAACTGTGATTCATTGGAGAGAATTTCCATTCCTCGGCCACCTAAAACATAAGATGGACGAATCAATACTGGAAATCCTATCTGTTCAACTGCTTTACGAATATCATCCGAACTCGATCCTGTTGCACCATTGGGCATTCGAAGACCATGCTTCTTTGCGAATTCTTCAAATCGTTCCCTGTCACTTGCCTCATCGATTCCGTCAACTGTGGTCCCAAGAATTGAAACATTCGTATCTTTCGATGAAAGATGAGGCAACCTTTTTTCCAGAGGAATTGCAAGATTAATCGCGGTTTGACCACCGAATTGTAGCAGGATGCCATGAGCTTTTTCTCGAAGAAGAATTTCAGAGACACATTCATTGGTTAATGGGTCGAAATACAATCGATCTGATGTATCAAAATCAGTTGATACGGTTTCGGGATTGTTGTTGATGAGGATGGCATCCATTCCAGCGGAGCGAATTGCCATGACAGCATGAACACACCCGTAATCGAATTCTATTCCTTGACCGATTCGGATTGGTCCAGAACCAATAGCAACCATACGTTGCTTCGTTCTTTGTTCAATATTTGGAATGTGGTCGATGCCAGCGTCTTGATATGGTTCGTATGTCGAATAATAGTAAGGAGTCTTTGCAGCGAATTCAGCAGCACAAGAATCAACCATTCGATATCTTGGATGGATTCCAAGTTCATGCCGACGTAGCATCACGCTATCTTCGTTGCATTGTTCCGGCAAGGATTTCCATGCATTCGGTTTGAATCCATCAAGAGCGTCTGCAATATGGGCATCACTAAACCCATGACTCTTGTATTTTATGAGCATTTTAGCATCTATACTCGAAGGCAAACCTTCGAAATTGACCAAGTCTATTTCCATCTGGGCGATGTTCTCAAATCGTTGCAAGAACCAGCGAGTGATTCGTGTGATTTCATGGACCTCATTCACGGTCCAACCTCGACGGAAGGCTTCCAATAGTGCACCCATACGGCGATCAGTCGCTATTTTCAACCAGTCAACGAGAACAGAATCTGGAAGTGATTCATAGGCTCTCTCTGCCATTCCTTCTCCTTCGGATTCATCGGCTTTTGTGAGTGGTCTTGGATATGGACAACCTTGCTCAAGAGATGCCCATGCTTTTAGGAAGGCTTCTTCGAAATTTCTGCCTATCGCCATAACTTCTCCAGTCGACTTCATCGAGGTACCAAGTGTTCTATCCGCTGTTCTAAACTTATCAAAAGGCCAGCGAGGAATCTTGACCACTACATAATCCAGTGTGGGTTCAAATGCAGCCGTTGTTCCTTCACCTGTGATGGGGTTTGGCAACTCATCAAGCGTGTACCCTACTGCAATCTTGGCAGCCATTCGGGCAATCGGATATCCTGTAGCTTTGGAGGCTAAAGCAGAGGATCGAGAAACACGTGGATTTACTTCAATAACACGAATCTCACCAGTAAATTGATTGTAGGCAAATTGAACATTGCATCCACCTTTGATGTTAAGTTCTCTAATCAGAGCAAGGGCCTTATCTCGAAGTTCTTGATGATCCGAATCAGAGAATGACTGAAGTGGGGCAACGACGACTGATTCTCCAGTATGGACGCCCATAGGATCGATGTTCTCCATTGTACAGACAATGGTTGCATTATCTGAACCATCTCTCATCACTTCATATTCAAGTTCTTGCCAGCCTAAAATTGACTCTTCAATAAGCACTTGATTGATGCGTGAGTTTCGAAGACCAAGAGTTGCGATTTCAACGAGTTGGCCAAGGTCAAAAGCAGTACCTCCTCCAAGCCCGCCAAGAGTGAATGCAGGACGGATTAAGATAGGCCAAGAACCAATCTCTTCAGCCGCCTTAATGACTTCATCCATTGTATTACAAGCGATTGCTTCAGAGATAGGGAGATCGATTGATTCACACACTTTGTTGAAAAGATCTCTGTCCTCTGCCTTATCGATTGCATCCAAATCAGAACCAATAAGCTCGACACCTAATTTCTCAAGAGTTCCATCATGAGCAAGTTCACTGGCGATATTCAAAGCAGTTTGACCGCCCATTCCAGCAAGCAATGCATCGGGTCGTTCGATTTCCAAGATCTTACGAACCGTATCTGGCAACAGCGGTTCAATGTACACACGATCAGCCATTTCAGGATCATTTTGAATCGTCGCAGGATTTGAATTGACAAGAATGACTTCGTATCCATCTTCTCGCAGAGCCCGTACTGCTTGAGAGCCTGAAAAGTCAAACTCAGCTGCTTGACCAATCTTGATTGGGCCAGAACCAAGAACAAGAATCGTGTTCAGATCATCCCGCCGAGGCATTAGGATTCACCTCCAAGATGATTGTCAACAAGTTCCCTAAAGCGATCAAAAAGCGGTTCTGCGTCATGTGGGCCAGGACATGCTTCAGGATGGAATTGAACTGTAAAACAAGGACGTCCAAGAACATCGAGTCCTTCAACCGTTTTGTCATTTGCATTGATGTAACGAACTTCAACATCGTATCCATGAAGATTCTCAACATCAGGAGATGTGGCTCCACTGGGATGTGCGGCCAACATTCCGTTTGTAGGATCGGCTACTGCAAACCCATGATTTTGCGATGTAATCCAGACACGTTGGCTCTTTAAATCCACAACAGGTTGGTTTGCACCTCGATGACCGTAGCGCATTTTGTACGTTTTCAACCCAGAAGCTAACCCCATTAATTGATGGCCTAGGCATATACCCATTACAGGAATTCCTGACGAAACTGCCTTCGCAAGCGTGTATCTTGCACTTGTCGCTTTACCAGGGTGAGCAGGATCTCCTGGTCCGTTTGAACAAAACAATGCTGTGATTCCGAACCCTTGAAGAGTCTCGAAGGAGGTATCAGGTGGACACCAAACCACTTCGAATCTCTGACATAAATTCCTGAGAATATTGTACTTAACACCACAATCGAGAGCACCTATTCTTGGCAGGGGCTGGCCCAAATCATCGCAAGCCCCTGGGTTAAGTACTACAGGTTCATCAATCGAGACCATATCGACAAGATCTTCTAATTCAGGGGAAGTCATGACCTTGAGTCTCTCTCTCATTTCGGACTCATGTTCTTTGGGTCCAAAAATGCATAGAACTGTCCCTAATTCACGAACTCGGCGTGTTATTGCTCGCGTATCCACATTCTCGATTCCTGGCACACCATGCGCTTGTAATAATTCTGAAACGGTTCCTGCGGAGTCTCTGTGATCTGGATCGTTCATTGCATGGCGAACTACAACGCCTTTCGGCCATACAGCACGAGACTCTGATTTCGAAAGATGAATTCCATAATTTCCTATCAATGGGTACGTAAATGTGAGGACTTGGCCCGCCCATGAGGGGTCTGTCAATGACTCTTGATAGCCCATCATTCCAGTGGTAAAGACAAGTTCACCCTCTCCAAATCCTTCTGCTCCGAAAAGGGTTCCTTCAAATCGGCCTCCATCTGCGAGCAGTAAAATTCCTTCTCCGGAGGCTCTTTTTGGCAGAGAGTTTTTGTCGAGAAGAGCATCTGCTGCATCCGTAAAGCGTGGCGGTTCCTCCACACCACGATTAAATGAGCCCGGAGCAAAGCCAGAACCTACGCGTTCGCCCCTCGACATCATCATTTGTCGAAAAAGACCATCCATAATGCTTGGGTTTGGATTCCAAGGAAATCAAGGGCCGCAATTACCCTTAACGGGTGTCATGAACATCCTTACCAGTAAGACTTGGATTGATGACCAATTCGCCACCATCAAGCCTTCTTTCAATTGCACCGCTACCGTACCAACCATCAAGGAAAAGAGCTAATGCAGCCACTTCCGAATGAGGTTGATTTCCAACCGCAAGATTGTATTGAGAGATGTGGAACACATCTGATGGAACCTTTGCACCTCCAACGATGACAACAAGGGGACGATCTCTACGGATAGTGGGCGTTACTTCCCTAAAGGATGCCCCGTACATTGTAAGATGAACCGCTACTCCTGGTGGGTTTCCATCCAAACCCTGTTCAACAAATCGACGCAACCAGGCCATTGGACTTTTGATATGTTCAATTTCCATGTTGCCACCAAATCTTTGATTCACAGATGAAATATTCTCCTGCATTTTTTCATCTTCATCTCCCGAAAAGAGAAATCTCTGTGCTCCAAGCGCACGGGCAACTAAAGCCAGATGTGTTGTAATTCGTGGGTCTCTCCCACGTCGATAACCGAGACGTAAGATGGTTACACCATGCTCGGACATAATGTCGCCTCGTAGACCTCATTGATGAATGATGAGGTTAGTCACTCAAGACCAGATCTTGGTTCGTTTCAGAAGAACGATTTGGAGGCGTCAATTCGATGTCCTCATGCGATTCTAGGAATCGTCTCAACCATAGGAGAAGTGAAGCATCAACGATGAGATGCCCCCCATAGATTACGCCGAGTGAGACCAATGATAATCGACCAGTTCTCCAAATTCCTGTTTCGATGCTTAATGAATCTGAGAGCAAAGCCGTTACAATTGGCTCTCCAACGTACAAGGCAACAAAAATGATCATCACACCAGAGATGATAGAAGGTACGAGGGAACCCAATTCCCTACTAAAATCTCCAAACACGGAATAAAGGAAAGCTAAAACCATCACGAGCAATGCTACTTGATTGAAATCAAGGCCCAAGAATTTCGATACACCAGCATCCATGTCATCTGTGCCTGAACTGATGAGTAACCACCAAAAGAGAAGTGAAACAGTAATGATTCCAGCTCCCCACTTTGCTCGACTTGAAAGCATATTGAAGATTGCTGGTTTGTCAAAAATATTCATTCGTAGTGCAAGACGCTCAGCCAACTCGAGGTGAGCTTCGCTGATGTTTGCCTCGCCCTCAGCAACATCATGTCCACTCATAGAATGGTTGCTTTCTATATCGGACATGCAAATCCCTTAAGCATGAGCCCTTATGAATCCATCCGTCATCGGATGCCCAATGGCCAAAACCTCTCGACACTTTTCTCTTCGCCGAGAGACAGAAGGCCCTGGAATAATGGGCATCCTAAATGCCACGCCAGATTCGTTCCATGGACCTTCTAGACAGGCATCTGTGGATGAGGCCATCGCCAATGGAATATTGATGTCTGAGCAGGGGTGTGAGATATTGGATATCGGAGGAGAAAGCACACGCCCCGGTTCAAAACCTGTCACATTAAAAGAAGAAATCGAACGAGTTATTCCAATCATTGAAGGTCTATACGAACGACTTGATGAACCAAGGATATCCATTGATACAAGAAATGTAGAGGTTGCCAGAAGAGCAATTGAAGCAGGTGCATCAATGATCAATGATGTATCGGGATTAAGAGATAATTCCATGAAGAATCTTGTTCTTGATACTGGCGTCCCTGTGTGCATCATGCACATGTTAGGAGAACCAAAAACAATGCAATCAAATCCAATGTATTCAGATGTTGTAAGCGAAGTGTGTTCGAGTCTCCAGAAGAAAGCTACTGAACTCATCGATGCAGGGCACCCTCCAGAGTTGATTTGTCTCGATCCAGGAATAGGATTTGGAAAAACCCTTCAGCATAATCTCGATCTGTTAAAGGCTCATCACGTTCTTCGAGGAGAACATAATCTTGCACTTCTTTGGGGTGTTTCTAGAAAATCGATGATCGGACAAATCACTGGTCAAGAAAGAACCGAAGACAGACTTTATGGAAGTTTAGGAGTTGCTGCATATGCCCATCAAGAGAACATCGATTGGGTCCGTGTTCATGATGTGCAAGCACATACTGACTTATTCTCAGTGATGCGTAAACTTCGTTAGTTTACGCCACCCCCAATGAAGCCTGCAGCAGCAAACCAAGCCCCAAGCATACTGCCTAAATTTGTCAAAGCAGTTACCAAAAGAACACGCCCTGCAGGATTGCTCCAAAATCCACCAATGGATGTTCCTTTGAGAAATTGTTGGAGATCTTCAGCAGTCGGTTCAGCGATTTTAAGTTGAACATATCCAGCAAACCAACCTGCGGCTAGGGCTGGATTTAGCGATGTAATTGGACTCGCAAGGGCTGCAGTAAGTATTGCAAGCGGATGGCCGCGAGCAATTATACAACCAATTGCTGCAAAAACAGCATTGAATAATGTCCAAATGGTTAACATTTTCACAATATCGATTGAGTCATTATTCCATAATGAAAAACCTACAAGACCCATGACAATAAGAGGGATTGCAAAAGGAAGTATTTTTCCAACAAGTCCTCTTTTAGGGACTGTTGAAAGTTCCGTCATCTCAGCATCATTAAGAGGAGCATATTCTTCCAAAGTACGGGCAATGCCTTTGAGATGACCAGCACCAACCACAACCAACATCCTTCCTTCTGTTTTGGATTTCATAATTCGTTCAGCGATGTATCGGTCACGTTCATCGATAAGCACTTCACCCGCACCTGGAGAGAACTGTTTCAATTCGTCCATCATCGATGAAAGGAGATCCGAATCAGAAAGCATTTCTTCAAGATCGATTTCCTCATCAAGTTCTTCTTCATCTCCAAAAAGGGAGAAGAGAAGTCGAAAACGTTCTCTCCAACGCATTTTCTTCCAAGCACGTTTCATTGTAACTTGAATATCTCGATCCACTAATGCAACCTCAATATTCGCAGCTTTGGCTGTTTCAACGGCTGCCAGAAGTTCTGCCCCTGGCTCTTGACCTTCGTTCAATCCCATGCGCCTTTGTTCAGCACTGAGCATTGCTTGCATGAGAACCATTGGCGCCTTGCCTTCTTTGATGACTCTAAGCAAGCCTTCCTTATCGAGGCGGCGTCCTTCAACCAGTGCGTCATGACGTGATTGACACAGTTCAACTCCGACAAGTTCGGGTTTATATTCAGCGATTTGTGTCTTTACAGCCTCCACAGATGCGGTTGCGACGTGGGCTGTTCCAAGCAATCGAAGTGTTGGACTCACATCAATGAATGGAGTAGAGGATGTCAAGACAAATCCTCCTCCAAGAACATGCTTCGAAGTTGATTGGTCATCGTGTTAAGAATAGCAGTTCCTTTCAAATCGACATCTGCAAATTCTTCAAAACCTAGCGTTTCAAAAAGAATTTGACCTCCTGCAAGCCCCTTATGACCCCCTGCTTGACCATCAGGGAACTGCTTAGACAAAGACAATCCAAGATGGAGATTTTCTCTTCGACTTCGTGCAGAGAGCAAAACTTTGTTTCTTTGTATCCCATA
>JBMZTB010000078.1:0-8498 GCA_049623485.1 Candidatus Poseidoniaceae archaeon | reverse complement strand
TTCACCTTCACTGGATTGAAGCGAATCTGGATCGAAGTGGAAACTATCCAACATTCACACCAACAGAAAAACGGTTCCAAGATGCAATCCGCTCGGACAGAGTTGTCAATCACTATCATCACACCTGGATTAACCAGAATGGAGAGCAGTGCTGGGATTAGTCAGATTTTTTGTTACCTGACCTTGCTCAAGCATTTGTCGAAATGTTAATACACCTTCTAGCCTCGACGCACCAAACGAACCTTCGAAGTCGGACTCGCCAACGACGGCGTGTTTTTGCTTCTGAGGAGGTGTGGAACATGAAAGAAACATATGTCTGGAACCGCAAGTCGGTCAATAGAAACGTAGCAAAAAACTCGATTGGGTGTTATCAACTCGGAAACCCCGATCAGAACGGAAACTTCGTAGTGGGTTACATTGGACGCTCGCTGCGATGCCTAAACAATAGGCTATCCAACAACCATCCAAAACGAAAATTGTACACGATGTTCAGATTCTGTCAATTGGAATCTGTACGAGAAGTGTTTGATACAGAGTGCCGTTGGTTTCACCTATACTCTGGTGAAGCTTCAACAAATCTCAAACATCCCGATTCACCCCGCATGCTTGGCTATCAATGCAAGTACTGCATGCGACACAAAGCAAGATCTTCAGATAACAAAACAAAAAATCGAGGTGAGATCTGATGCCAAAAAAAGTTGATTTCGTCGATGATATTGACTTCCTACGAGGTGCGTTTGATTTCGGAGTTACAGTTGATGATGGCATCAAAGAACTTGTCGATAACTCCCTGGATGCCAATGCGACACGAATTTTCATAGAACTCAATACCAACAAGGAGGGAGAGATTACTCTCAGCGTCATCGATGATGGAGATGGGATTCCAACCGAATTTGAAGGAGTAGAAGGCATACCACACGTAATGGCATTTGGAAATACTGAGATTTCTTTTTCTTCAAAGTCTGGAAAGTACCGAATTGGCAAGTTCGGTTTTGGTCTATCCCATACAATAACATGCTTGGCAAAAGGAATCGGTAATGCATATGTCTGGAGCAAGACAACTGACGATGCAAATTGGAGAATGTCGAGATATAATTTCCAAGACCTTGTTGAAAACGAATGTAAGTTGCCAGCAGAGATACAGGGGATGCCTCCTACGATATTGGTCGGGGACTCAGGGACAATTGTTCGGATCGAAATTAGGACAGGAGCCAAGATGCGAGCAAGCAGTATCCAAACAAGGGTATTGAGATATCTCGGAAGGGCATACAGAAAATACATTCAAAATGGAGTGGAAATTAATTTCGGGACTTCTACTTTCAACACCAAGCCCAAATGGAAAAAGGTCAGTTTGAAGGATCCCCTCGCTCTTCATCCTGATTCGGAAGAAGTCAAAGGCATTGGTTTAGCAGTGAATTACCCTGTGGATGACTTAATCCTGAACGGAGAAAATAAATTTCTGGATGAAGAAATCATTGACCCTAAAACAGGGACATTTGCAAGGATTCAATTCAAGCTATCCCGAATCAGCCGGACAAAGTTCCGAGCACGAATGAATCAGTATGGAAACAATGACATTCTGAAGGACGATGAGGAATTAGAAAAAGCAAGAGAACGATATGGCATCGGCATGGATGGTCAAGGTTTTTCATTGCTTAGGGAAGGAAGGGAAATACAAGCGAATGGTACCTTCGGAATTTACAACAAGCATGAAGGATACAACTACATCCACGGCGAGATTGATTTTCCTGTAGCCCTTGACAGATT
The DNA here is from genome assembly GCA_049623485.1 of Candidatus Poseidoniaceae archaeon. Lineage (GTDB taxonomy): Archaea > Thermoplasmatota > Poseidoniia > Poseidoniales > Poseidoniaceae > MGIIa-L2. Next base: position 6,731 of record JBMZTB010000078.1, on the reverse strand, counting down.
CTTTGGCGTACAAACGAATAAGTCGAGACACAATGTTCACAAAGACATGAAAAAGGCGATGGCAGCACATCTCGAGGATGTAAGATTGAAAGCTTATTATGACAACCAAAAGGATGGGACCGAGAATAATGAACTGAAGGAGAATGGACCTAAGATTCCAGAATCTGAGCTGATTGGTAAACGAATTCGACCCCTGTTAAAACAACCAAGGCTTACTGATGAAGAAATTAGGTCAGCAGAAGCAATGAGGTCAGAGATGCTGTTAGAAGAAAAAGAACGCTATGAAGCATTGATATCACCTCGAATTGAAGAAGTAAAGCAAAATCTTGCAGATGCAGAATCCAATGGCGATGATGAAAGCATCAACACCCTTACCTACACCCTGAATGAATTGACTGAAGTACAAAGAGAATGGATTGAAAGAATCGAGTCAAGATGGAAGACTCACTCGCCCAATCGTATCTTCATTGGTGATACTATATCCAGGGACGTCTACAAGATGAGGGACGCTGGTGATGAAGCCCATATAACAATAAACAATCAAACCGAATTTTATCGTAAAGTATACTCAAAGGTGTTGAATGCCGATCATAAGAGTCTGAAACTCAAAACACTCATGGATTTAATGTTCTCATCCTTAGGTTATGCAGAATTTTTGGATGGAAAAAGCAGTCAAGAAAAATCAATGTTTTGGCAAGTTGCTAGAGAAGAAGTATCTCTGCATATCGATCAGTTTGTCAAATTGATGCCAGATCATGACAACGGGGGTGAATCGGATGAGTCGTGAGGTTCGAATGATTAATTCAGCAAAATCCTTGGAGTCTATGAGAGATTTAGGCATTGACGAAGAAACAGGAGTTGGAGAGTGTTCAGACAATTCAATCGATGCTGGCGCAACCAAAATCAGAATTCACATTGGTAAATCACCGGAGGGTAATTTGTCGATGATCTTTGCCGACAATGGTAAGGGCATCCCAGAAGAAATACCAAATCGTCCAGATGTTGAACACACCGTTCAACACGTATTGAGGTTTGGTGGTAAAATTTCTCACATGGGGAGGAATAATCCTATTGGTCGATTCGGATATGGATTGTCACAATCCGTTCTGTGCTTAAGCGATAGAGCTGTAGTTTACTCTAAGTGTGCAGGCTCCTCAATTCGGACTTGTTACTATGACCTTGAAGAACTAAGAAACTCGGATGCTAAGCTTCCAGATGAAGAAGTTCTTGAGTCTATACCAGCGGAACATTGCCCTCCAGACTGGAATCTAGAGGATTCTGGAACCGTTGTTTGTTTCCTTAACCTAGATAGAGGAGGATACAAATTAGCCAGTAATCTCGCAAGGAAGCTCGACAGGGAACTTGGGAGAATTTACCGCCGCTACATCGCATCAGGCTTAGAAATCACAATTACAACGAGTGGAGGAGATTCTTTTGAGGTTCAAGCAAGAGACCCGATATGCCAACTCCCGTTTTCAATGGAAGTCAAGAAGTTCGGTATTATGCCGGTTCATGCGACTTGTAGTTTCAGATTCGATGGTAAAGACCTTCCTAAACTACCTGAAATCATCGATCCCAAAACCGGTACCCATGCGATTATTCGAATTAGAATGGTCAAATTTGATGTAGAGAAAGTTTGGAAAGCACTTGGCGTAAAGAAGACAACCGGAACTCCGAAGAATAGACGTGAGTTGACAAACTGGGGGTTCTCAGGCAAAGGCAGAGGATTTAGTGTTATGAGAAATGGAAGAGAACTCGATCACAAAACAACATTGGGTTGCTACACTGACAGTTCAATGTACAACTACTTCAGAGGGGAAATCGAGTTTCCTGCTGTTCTGGACGATTACTTCAATGTGCAGAACATCAAAGGACGATTTAACCTTAATCCAAGCTTAAAGGCCTCGATAAGAAACAGGTGTGCTAATGTTGTAAAAAATATAGCAAATGAAGCCACGAGTCAGTTACGAGCGCTGGAGTTTATCGATAAGAGCACACTTGACGAGGAAGATTTGGAGACCGAGAAATTGACAGAGAAGATAAGGAATGTTGTAAAGAGAAAACAAATCTCAAGAGAAGAACATGACGCGAAGAAGAAACATCTCCAACAACGAAAGGAATCCGTTATTTCACAAGTAAAGACAGAAACCTCGAAGAAAGTTGCAGATGCTGAGCACCTACTCAGCATGGCCAAGAGTGGAGGAGATAAGGCTGAAATCGACTCAGCTGAGGATTCCCTCAAGGACGCTAAGGAGGAACAATCGGCGGCTATAAGCGCAATAAGAAAACGGTTTGAGATACCTGCATTCTGTAGAAAATGGGTAAAGCCACTTCGAGACGGTGTGCTTTACGCCGTTGAGGATTATCAAGATGAGATTTGGGTCACTATCAATTCTGAATCCGCCTTCTTCCAAAGTCTGTATGAGAGGGCTTCACAGCATACTGATCAGGCCGCATTGCTTGACTTGATTATCTTCGCTATTGCCTATACGGAGGTTGATTCCAACAATTCCGCTGAAATGGTCAACTTCTGGAGAAATGTAAAGCAAAATCTCTCAATGCTCACTTATCTTTTCTCAAACATGGTCAGGTTTGAAGACAAGCCTCCAGAAGATGTTGGAAGCGATCTTTCCGAGTATGAGTGATAAGGCAATCACTCTAAGCCGAGATAGCAGACATAGATTGCAAGTAAGGGCGGAACCGCATTACCGATTGATTTTGTGAGTACACCTCTTCCTTCATTATCAGGGAATTTATACCAATCAGGGAATGATTGGATTCTTGCGCCCTCGTGTGGTGTGATTGTTCTCCCAGGGTTTGCATCAGGATGGGTGTACCTACCCTGACCATTGGATGTAAATCCAGCTGTAATGGTTGAGGATGGTTCATCCCAGTGCATTCTACCATACACTGCAGGGTGTGTATTTTTCTTCTGATGAGATGGAGGTTTGAGCTCATGACATAGCTCATATTCATCGTTTTCGATAAGCCATTGCATCCTTTCTTGGTTCAGATCTGTCTTTTTCTTGGTTGTCGAGTTGAAGTCACCTTCGGTTGTTAATTTGGACTTGAGATCCTCAATCGCCCACCTCAATGTACGAGGTTTGTTGAGTTTGAATTGATTAATCTCGGTGAAGTCTGGCTTCTTGTCCTTGCGTGCGATGAGGAAGTGTCTGGTTCTTGTTTGGGCCACACCAAAATCGTCTGCATCGAGAGTGTCATATTCGACTTTGTATCCTCTTCGCTCCAGGGTTTCAATTGCAATTTGAACCTCATTACCTTCTGACTTGTCCACATCTCGAACGTTTTCAATGATTACCACTTGAGGCTCGAGAACAATAGCAGCTCTCACCATTATCAGATACAACTTGTTTCTGGAGTCCTTCCTCCTAGTGCGATTGTTGGCATTTGAGTTACCTTGACAAGGTGGACCGCCGAGTAGAATATCTGGCTTGTAGGCATGAGGATACTGTTCAATGAATGCTTTCTCGTTCCTTGTTAGCTTTCGTTGAACAAACCCCTTGCCATTGAAGATTGATTCTAAATCGGTGGATAGACTTGATTTTGGCTTCAAATTCTTCTCAAGAATCGACAGTACATTCTCGTCCCACTCAATCGCCATCTCTAACTCTGACCGCTTACCTATCCTTCGAAGATACTCATGAAGGCCAAGTGATAGCCCACCTGCTCCAGCAAAGAGCTCTACGCTCCTTACGCATTCGCCATCAACAACATTGCGAGGTTTCGTCTTCCTCAACAACCATGCCTTGTCCTTTTTTTGATGACGTTTCAACATGTCTGAGGTCGTCATCAACATCATCCATCCGGTGGTACTCGAAATAAGTTCCGAAGGCAAGACTTCAAAACCCTTCGGCGACAGGGGAAATTCAACCTACTTGCTCGGCAATGACGTCGCGCACGTTGTAGGGAGTGAAAACCATGGTAAAAAAAGCGCAAGCAAGCGTATTAGGACCTGATGCCCGCCGATCGAAGACAGAGTTCAAGGGGGTGTTTTCCAATGCTGTCTGAGCTCGCAGCTATCGCAATTCCTCTTCTTCTCCTTCTGATTTTCATCGAAGGTTCGTTATGGTCGTGGTCAACCGACGACCATGATATCCTCTTTGAAATGGTCAACGGAAACAAGATTCGACTCGACGACATGCAAAACTACCATCCGAATGCAATTCAGTGGTTGGCAACCTCTGCAAGTGTCAGTGAAGAGGATCGAGAAATTGCTCATGTAATCCTTACCGATCCGTTCTATGTTCGCACGCTAGCGGAGTTGTATACTCCTCCATACGAGACCTGCGCCGAACACCTGGAGATGGTTGGTACTGAGTTGGTCTGCGAGGAAGACGGCTCTATGGAATTCCAAATTTATGAATGCACGGTGTGCGGCACCGACCATTCTGAAACCATGGATGAGCTCGGTCGCGAGGCCGCTTGGGAAGATGAGGCATTTGAAGCGTACCGTGACGCCCGACGCGAGGAGGGGATGTAGGATGTCCTTCATTCCCATAAAGAAATCTTCCAAGTATCGTAATGCGCGTGCAACTATCTTGGGTGCAATGAATGCAGGAGATTACGACATCGATTCAGTGGTCACCACGGTAAGAGAGTACTCCAACCATGGCCTCAGTCGCATCATGGTTGAAGGCCTTATTACGGAAGTAATATACTTCCACAACCAAGGCCCCGGTAAGGTAACTGTTGCTCATGATTTGAGCGACAACACTGATTTCACGCGAGATATGCCTGATGGTATGCACCGCATTGATGTTGCAACGAATGCAGATTACAAGAAGTGGAATCTTGTCGAAAGTCGCAGGATCGCACTTTGCAGCGAGAACCAAAAATGGTTTGTCGCTGAATTACGTTTCAAGAAGAATGCCTTTCCAGGCATGAGGAAGAGTCGCATCTTGTGGACTATGCCGGGGTCAGAGATTGCCGAGCATGCCGCATTCATGCACTACTCATTGGAATTGATGGTTGAGGTCAACTTCTTCAGAAACATCGTCTGGAAGGAAGGTGCATCAGACCCTTGTTCAATTCTATTTCAGGAGCTAGAGCACTTCATCCTAAACGATGTCATGTTCCACAAAGAGGTTGCTGATGGAACTGTTTCGAAGGATGGCATCCGTGAAACGCTCAGAAACAATATGCCCGAATTGATTCAGGTTAGTCGCACCGCTTCCTACCGCATCAGCCTGAATATCTGGGACCTTATGGATTTGCTGAATGACATTCTGGACAAGGAGTGGGGAGCTCCAGGTCATTATCAAAACATCAAAGAATCGCTTATGGCGACTTCTCGACGTATTTCCACAGGGATAGTTGAAGCAAATGTCAGCAGTAATCGTAACCAGCAATCCACGACTCATGAAAGCGAAGGCCAGAACCAACCGACGTATTCAAATGGCGGCGTCACCACTGGCATGTCATGGTTGAAAGAGCACTGAACAAGATGGTTGTTTTTGACAAATCTTTGTCAAAAAATCAACGCGATGGACGGAAGATACTCGCCCGCTTAGAACCTCAACTTGATTCGCCAAGGCTCAAGAAACTCCACGTATCCAGTACGATCAGGAATTGGAGGTCTAGCGCTGCCTTTTTTCAGGAAGTGCTGGAATCATTCACCCCTGATGACCTCATGGAGGATGTTGGATTCAACGCCTTCCTTGATGGACTCGAACGATGCATAAGGCAATCTAGTCTTGCGCCTTCAACCATTGAGAATTATTGCCAAGTGCTTCATGCCAACTTGCTTGTGCTCGGAGGAGTCTTGGAACGTGTTCGTAAAGAAGTAAAACAAGGACTTCGTATCATTCGTAAGAATCTGAAGTGTTCCAAACAAACCAGTCGAGCGATTCAAGATGAGGATCTTGTTCAATGGCTTTGTCGGCTTGATTGGTACTGTGAGAATGCAGAGAACGCACCGAACCTCTTTGCCATAGCGAATGCCAAGAGCAAGATGGCTTATCGAGAAACGATGACAGAACACCACCTCCTGCTACTGAGAGGGTTTGTGTGGCTAACACTTGCAACAGGTGCACGAGGCGGTGAAATAAGGTCGCTAACCGTTGATTCCATCACAGAAACGCGTGTTACACGGTCTGTTTACAAGATGAAAGTGGTAAGCGAAGAGATTGCCTCAGAACTACCTGAATTTATTCTTCAGCGTATACGTCCGATGCTAGTTTCCGTTTCCAACAAGAGCCCTGAAGCAACGCTGTTGTTCAGTGAGAGCGATAGCAAAAAGGGGCGAGGAACGATTGATCCACGGTTACTGCAAGAACTTGTCAAAGGCTCGATGATGGATAGTGGAATGCCACCAACAAGTCCAGGAGGTTACTACCGCCTCCATGATTTGCGGAAGGTATGGGCTCGTTGGATCAATGAAAATGGGGGTTCCATCGAATCAATCTCAGCATTCCTTGGCCACTCATCAACACAGGTGACATACAATGCATACTTCCATGACGAACACAAACAACGTCTTGCCATTGAAGGTCAAAGGAAGGGACTCAATCATCTCAAGTCGCTGCTTTCGCCTCCGATGAATGACATGGCAGAACGCTTGTCTGAACTGAGAAAGATTCTCGCCGTTGGTGGTTCAATCTATGCTGAACATTCCTTTGGACTTCGTCACACAATCAAGCCTACTGAATCAGCTAGTCGAAGTTGGTCCCCACTCCCGGACTTGAACCGGGGACACCCTGATGTCTGCTGAG
>JBMZTB010000077.1:0-8508 GCA_049623485.1 Candidatus Poseidoniaceae archaeon | reverse complement strand
ATCTTCTCCGACGTGTTCAACCACTAGGGCGTACAATCGTCGAGGAGAGGTTGAATTGATTGAAACCAGAGGTTCTTGTGTCGCTTCAAGCTTCTTACGAAGCTCATCTCGAATTTCTTCGGGTGTGTTCGCTAATGCAACTTCAATTCGCAACTGTGCAGCAGAATCAGCCGTGGCTACAACTGGTGTATCACTCGAGAGAGATTGCCCACAATGAGGGCATTGTCGAGCACGAGCGCGTGTCCCGTGGCAATTCCTGCAAGCAGGACATCGCACAACACTCCACTTCTCCATAAGACGGGTTTGAGCCAACAGATTAAGAAGATTCACAAACGGAAATCTAGACCTTTCTTCTGCGATTGACTGCCTGGACGGAGTGCAGGTGCTGCTGGTGCTTTTGTATCGACACGCTTCTTTTCAGGCTCAGCACTTCGAGTCAAAGCGCCTCGAATTGGACCCGTTCTTCCACGACCTGCCATGCGCAATGAATCTGGTAAGATCAATGCTGCAATAGCAACACCGTGATGGTCTGCTCCCGCAGTCACTTCATCAACGGCCACATCAAAGGCAACAACTTCTAAATCACGAGATGCAAGTTTCCTCTGAATATTTCTACGCAACAAAAGAACTGTTTCTTCGTAGTCCGCTTCGGTAGTAATGGTCGCTACAATTGCACATTCTTCCCCTTCAGGTGTTTCACATAGGGCATAGCCGACTCCTGCACAAGCAGTTGAACCTGACCAAGCATAGGCAGTAGCAAGATGACATTCTACAAGAGATCCCATGGGTAATGCTTCAGGTGGAACGATGTTGAATCCAAGAGGGAGCATAGCCCCTTGAACTTGAATTAAGCGAGCATCACCGAGACCAAGTTCAACCAGCCCCTGATCGAATGCATCTTCGCCGTTTTCTCCCCAAGGAGCAACTGCAGTCATGAGCCAACCGCGTGAGGATTTGGACCCACCTTCTTGTCCCGCCATGTTACGAAAGAGTCCAATCGGTTCATGAATAACGTGGTCAATAATGAACACAATGAACGAAATGCTATGTTGAATCACTTCCTCGCTGCTGTTATGGCGAATGCCTCACGAGTGCTGTTAATGGGTTCAGCAGTCGGTTTATTGGTCACTGCAGTGGTAATGTTGTTCAAGAATAGTGAGTCCAATCTCCTCATCATTCCAATTATTGGTGGAGCTATTCTGATGGGGTTTGGATATTTCTTATTCGATCCAAAAGATGAAGAAAACCGTAGCAGTACTGCTGGAGTACTTACTGCGAAAACAAATCATGCTTCAAACGTTGAACCGAGTGTCGAAGAATTACCAGATTTGATTTCCTCAGATTACGATATACCAATCCTTTAGACAATGCTCTTATTTCTCTATAGAACAGTATTCATCTCAAAGAATTCGGACTGTTTCAAGATTCTTTGGAGCATACGTTCGACATCGATACTTATCTCTCAACTCTTTTCCAAGTTCACTGCATTTGTAGTAATCTCCGTGATGGCAAATGATGTTGCGTGGTTTTGGATTCATCGAATCAACAAAGGCAAGCAATTGACGTCGATCTGAGTGACCACTAAATCCATCGATTGTAGCCATTTCACATCCGACCTTGACGATTTCAGTTCGTCCATCGATCAACATAGGAACTTCACCAAATCCTTTCTGAAGGCGGCGCCCAAGCGTACCTTCTGCTTGATAACCCACGAAGCAAAGTGAATTTCGTTCTTCATGCGCCCAGTTCTGGAAATAATTCATGACTGGACCTCCGTTGAGCATACCTGATGTTGCAAGAACGATGCAAGGACTTGTATCCATCACAATGCTCTCTCTACGTTGAGCTCCTTCGACAGTCCTGAACCAAGGGCTTGTAAATGGATTCTCACCATCATCCTGTTGCAATGATTTTCTTAATGATGCAGTGAGATAATTCGGATGGCTTGCATGGATTGCTGTGGCCTCTTGAATCATACCATCTAACCAAACTGGAACTGGCTTAACAGCACCAGATCTGAAAAGATCATCTATGGCAATCATAACTTCTTGGGAACGACCGACTGCGAAAACAGGACAAATCAGTTTCCCGTTTCGTTGTAAAGTACGGGTCACAATATCTTGAAGTTCTTGATTCGCTTCTTCTCTCGATGGTTGATAATCTCCAGCAGCTCCATATGTTGATTCGATGACGAGTGTTTCACATCGAGGAAAACGGGTGTTTGCTGCATCGAAAAGCCAAGATTTCTCGAACTTTTGATCACCTGAGAAAACAATGTTATGCTTTCCATCTGCAATGTTGAGATGAACAGCAGACGAACCAAGAATGTGTCCTGCGTTCGAGAATGTCATCTTCACGTCAGGAGCGACATCGGTTGTTTGATTCCAATCAACATCAACAACGTGACGCATGCACATGCGAATGTCTTCCATATCGTATGGAGCACGCTTGCCTTCAGCTCCACCAACCTTGAGGTAGTCTGTTTGCAAGAGGAGCATCAAGTCTCGAGTCGGAGGTGTACAGAAGACGGGACCACGATATCCGTACTTGAATAGAACAGGAAGCATTCCTGCGTGGTCTAAGTGAGCGTGTGTCAAAACTACTGCATCGATTTGTTCCAGCGGAAGTGCTTCAGGAGCAGTAAAGTAAGGCATAGGGTCAGTATCAGATGCGATGTTGACGCCTACATCGATCATGATTCTGGATTCGTTTGTGGTTACGAAGTGGCAAGCACGTCCAACTTCTTGATAGGAACCAAGAGCCGTTACGCGAGCCCATGTTGAACCTGGGCGCTTTGGCCGATGGATATTCAAACCAAAGTTTCTCAACAACTTACGACGCTCTTCAGCGTTCGCTTCACGATATCCACGGATATCTCGAACTGTTTTGGAGATGATTGGCGGTGTACGCTCAACGGTCACTTCCCAACCAGTCTTCATTCGAATTTCTCTTGCAATCGCTCCTCTTCGACCAACGGCTTCTGATGGGTTCTTACATTGGATAATAACCTTCCAAACACAAGGATCGAAAAACAATTCAGAAATCTCTGCTGTCTCAGGTACGAGTTCGTTGATGACACCGGTCGTAGCTTCCTTATCCATAACAATCTCAGGATTTGGACGCATCACGACTCGACGCTTGATCTTCTTCGAAATTTTTCCAGCAAGTCCTTCAGAACCCACAAACTTATCAATTTCATTCGTGAATATGGCGATATCGCCTGCTTCTAGATCGGCCTTGTACTCGACATCTCGAGGTACAATCTTGCTTATTTCATCTTTGATTTCCTTGAAGGTTAATCGCATTATTACATCTCCAACCGCAACTTAGCACGCTACGCATATCCATAGGAATGCGGCTATGCCGCGGGAGTAGGAGTGACTTCACTTCTTCTTTAGAAGGGAATCAATTTCGGATTGATCGACTGGGACATAACCGTCCTTAGCCGTGATGACTGCGAGGTCCATTCCGTTTCCGGATGCTGCGTCTCTTTGGCCTGAAGCATTGAGTGCACGTGCGGCAAGACCAACTGCATCAGAACGGCTCATTCCTTCTGAAAATCCATCTTCGAGAACACCGTACATGTACGGAGACCCTGAACCCGTTGCACAGTATACATCAGGTATTGAACCGCCAGCTGAGTCGATTGAGTAAACGTGAGAACCATCTGCATCAACACCTACGATGAGGAGTTGAACCCAGTGTGGGCGTCCAGAGAGAAGGTTTGCAGTGAATGTTGCAGCGCCCTTAACGGTCATGTTTTGGCCTCTTCGAAGTTGGTAGAGTGAAACTTCAGCAGCAAGTGTACGTGAAAGTGATTGAGCATGACCAACGAGACCTGCAGTTGTTAGTGCAAGATTTTCACCGATCTTGAACAGTTTCTGAACACTTTTGTTTGCAATGAAATGACCCATTGTTGCTCGGTGGTCAGCGCCTACAACGACACCTCCCTTGAAGGTAATTCCTACTGTGCTTGTTCCAGTTTTCAATACACCATCTTGTGCTTCCATGTCTCTCACCAGTTTGCCACCCCATATGAACTGCGGGGTCTGCAATCTCACGCTACCGCAGGCCCCTTATCAACTCGCCGTTTAGAAAGCATCATTTTCCATCATCAACAAAGAAAGCCTTCATGTGCCACGGCACTTAGGACTGCTCCATGGCAAGGAAACGCCCCTCAGAACCTGATGATGGGCAATTCTCACTTGATGATTTTATGAATCAAGAACCTGCCAGCTCAAGCAACGTCCCAGATATGATTGATTTATCTGAAGAAACGCAACCTACTGTCGGAAAACCATTGCGCACATTCTCAATGCCAAGCAACACTCAAAATGTTCCGGACGAACCTACGCCACCTCCAAGTTCTGGCCTCTTTCACAACCTTGGGAAACGATTTCCAAATCCACCGATACCTATGAATGATGGCGGAATGGTTCTTCATCGTGCAACACTTATTGACATGACTGGAGTCGATACTCTCCTTGATTGGGTTTCAGACGGACATGCAGCTTTAGTTGAAATGGCACGACTCATGAACAGGGAGCAAGAAGTCACCAACGTACTCGCCCGACTTCATCTCTTTGTTGAAAACGATATGGGCGGTCAGATCGTTCAAATTACCGAAACCAGAATCATGCTGTTGCCACCAGGATGTGTTGGACTCAACGGGCTAGAAGATGAAGCATTCAATGATGAAGCAGAGCGGCTCGGTGGTCTTTGATGGAAGAGCAAGCAATAGAAATGCCTTGTCCGATGTGTCAAGAGGAAGGTCAACTCGCAATGATGGCACATGTTGATGAAATTCCATATTTTGGAGAACATACACAAGTGACTGTCCTTTGTCATGCTTGTGGATGGCGTCAAACTGATTTTATTCCAGCAGAAGGAAGAAAGCCAGGAGGATGGAACTTCGAAATCGCTTCAGAGAAGGACCTCAACGCACGAGTCATTCGTTCATCTTCATGCACAGTATGCATACCTGAACTCGATCTTGAAGTCAATCCAGGAGGCAATGCAACTGGCTATGTAACAAACATGGAAGGCTTGCTCAATCGATTTATCAACATCGTAGAAATGGTCATGAAAGACCTTGATACAAGCGAAACAGAAAACCTGAACACACTTCAACACATGCTCCATCGACTTGAAAACGCAGGTCTGGAAGGAGATGGACTCGCTGTTGAACTTCTTGACCCTCATGGATTATCGCAAATTCTGCACCCAGATGCCATTGATCGGGATTTGACAGAACAAGAAATTGCGCGTCTACCTGTTGGACCAGACCCTGCTGTGTTCTCAAAGTGAATTCGTATCAAAGAACTCATCAACAAGGTGAGCTGTTTCATCTTTCTTTTCTTGGTGATTGGAAAGCCACTCAGTTGCTCGATCCACACAAAGTTGTTTCATCTCTCCTGCTAGAAGAGAACCTGAGCGATATTGTTGATTGATCTCATGAAGATAATCATCATCATCTTCAAAGAAATACATCATGTACTGATACGCTACATCGATGTCTGGATTGCCACCAAGTCGACGATGCTCCTCAATGGTTGGTTGTCCACCGGAGAAAGCGCGCTTTATCTTCTTCTCAACCGTAGCGATTTCGTCGTCCAAGAAGATGGTTGTTTTTGGTTTACTGCTCGACATTTTATCACCAGTTAAGCCAACAGCAAAGTGATGATATGTTGATGATGGTGCAAGCAACCCCTGTCCGCCTAAGGTTCGCTCATAGGCAAGAAGTTGCATTCGAATGCGATGGATGTCCTGTGATGTAGCACTTGGAACCGTCACAGTTCCTTCCTTAGGATTTGACATGATATCTGAGAAGCCCATCGCTTCCATATTGTTGACAATTCCATCAAAGATCGATTGGCGCTTGGCTCGGTCAATTCGCCCGTTAGGGGACTGACCAAGAGCTTCTGCATTCTCTTCCTGAACGGATAAACGGATGAGAGCACCACTTCTCTTTCCAGGACCAACATTGAACCAGTTTGTCTTACCAGCTAATCCTCGAGTAAGCCGAAGATGTGGGTCTTGATCAACCCCTACGGGAACAACGATTGGGCGAAGTCCTCCATATTCGTCCAATTGCGGATGTAAGATATCACCTACTTGAACCATAGGGGCTTGAACATGAGCCAGATTCGTTTCTCCTGAAAATCCATAAATCGATTCAAATTCATTGAGATTGGTCCGCTTACCAAGTTGGAAACCGAGCCTCTGGACTGCTGAACGTTGTGACTGAAAGTAGACTTCAGTCGAATCTGAAAGAAGTCCAAGAGCAGCATAATTGGCCACGTAATCCTTACGAGCACTTTCTTTTCCAGCAGCGAGAGAGATGCCGCGGGTTGCTTGTGACTCAAGATCTGCAACTGCAATCGTAACATCTGCACCCATTTCTTGGTAATACCGTACTTGTTCGATGACCATAGAGTGGCCAAGATGCATTCGGCCACTCGGCATTAAACCCGTTAAGACTCCAAACGATTCCTTTCGTTGATGTGCTCCCAGAATGACATCAAGGTCACGATGAGCAAAGACAATGCCTCTTCGATGAAGTTTTGTCGGGGCGGGTAAATCAAGCCCAGAAAGCGATGAAAGACCAAATTGATCGATGATGCGAGCATAATCTGTGGATTGATTGCTGCTCCATGGATCAATACGGACTGATTCGTCTCCCATTTCTCACCCTCCTAACGCCTGCTCCCCGCAAACCGATTAGAAGCCTTCGCTCCTATTCCTCTTCGAATGATGGTTTTCTTTGGCTCATGATTCCACCCATAGGTCCGATGCCCTCTCGGCCAAGAACGCCCATCATGGCAAGAATCGTAATCAGACCAGAGGCTAAGGCAACATAGGGCAACCAAGGCAATCTTCCATCGATTGTTCGTGGAGAGAGAAGCCAAGTGAAGCGAAGTTCTTCATCGGAATCAAAGCGCTTTGACCAAAGGAACAGGTCTGTTGTTTCATGGGCTGCGATTGTAACAGCAGCATCATATCCATTCCAAAACTGAGACTGATTGAGAACATCAAACTCGATGTTTTCACCATCAAGCAAGACCTTCACCACAGTTCCACGCTTAACAGAAAGCAACAATTGATCACCATCCATCCTCCAGCCTTCAGCGGTTTGTCGCTGATCGGTAAGGTTCGTAAGGGAAATTCCTGCAAGAGTTTGAACATCCGTGACTGTCGCATTTTCAAAGGATAAACGCCATGTAACGGGAACATCCCAAGCCAACGGAGCAACACTTGTGCATTGTTCTGTCACTTCAGAAAGGAAAGTCAATTCAGAGGCGTTTTCATCAAGTGTTTTCGTAAGTTGATAGCATTGTGTTGTCGACCAATACGACCATGCTTGCCCCCACGTTGTCATCCAAGCCTGTGCATCATTTTGCAAGTAATCAACAACATCCGAATCATGACGAATCGTTGCATCATTGACTCGGCCGATCCAGTACAAATTGACCAAACCCCCTTCTTCCACAGCAGAGCGAACAGTATCCAAGTCCCCTATACCCTTCTCTAAACTTCCACCACGACGCCCAAGATTGAACCAGTCCCATGTATCGTTTGGAACATCGGTTGAAGTGTGCCAAGCCGTGTCATTGAGACCTGTATTGTCTCCATGAACAACAAAGTCTTGGGATTTAATGTAATTGTGTTGAGCCATTGTCAAACTAGACGGAGCGTACGTCGAGAGCGCATTCTCACCCCATTTCGAAGCATCTGTATTGTTCTCAATATATGATCGACATTCCTTTGCTACAGCTCCTGGATCGTTATACCAAGAATAGCCAGGCATACCGTAACAGCCAAACTCATCACCAAGAGTCAAACGTTCATCGGCAAGTGCAGTGGTCAACCAACCATCATCCTCCCATTCAACATCAGCAAGAACTGGTGCTGCGAGCGTCGAAGAAGCAAGTAAACCTACAAGCATGAAGGCCACTGTATAACGCTGGCCTGACATGGTCTTGCGAAAACAAACTTCTCTTTGAGGTTGATGCATCACTCAGAAGCGGTTGCCGTATGGATGACGACTGGTAAAACAGGTCGGTCGCCCTGACCAGTTGCAACTTCCGAGATGGTTGTGATGTGTTCACATCCACTGGTAACCGTTCCAAACACAGTGTGAACTCCATCAAGCCAGTCGGGAGTGCTGTCTTCTGGAATGATGAAGAATTGGCTACCTCCAGTATTTGGATAACTGGTTTTTGCCATTGAAATAGTACAGCTTAGGTGATTTAATCCGTTGTCAGCCTCATCAGGGACATTGTAGGATTCAGGGCTTGAACAGTCGCTTTCATTCATGAACTGCCCATTACAAACACCATACCACTTTGCAGCATAGCCGCCTGTTCCGTCATTGTTTTGGAAATCTCCACCTTGAATCATAAAATCATCAATAATTCGATGGAATGTCACATCATTGTAATTCCCCTCAAGAGTATGGTTCCTGAAGTTATCTGCATGGAATGGAGCATTGACGTGATCCAATTCAAT
>JBMZTB010000076.1:0-8522 GCA_049623485.1 Candidatus Poseidoniaceae archaeon | reverse complement strand
TACCGAGTGTTCAATTCTCTTTTCGTCGACAAGGACGGCAAATGGCTCGGGCGCCACCTTTCGGACCCCTTAACCCATAGGCTTCCCGTCCGCATCGTTCGCATCTTCGGCTTCGTTGACTTGAGTTGCACCGGTGACAGCGGCTGCCTGCCAAGGGTGAACGGCATCGATCGCATGTTCTCATTTCTGAACCTCCAGTTGCATGGTTGAACCATCGTATATGAATGCACGGTCTCCATCGATGAATCACCTCAATTGAACCATGTTGCATATCCCAAACTTCTCAATTCAAGGGCAAGATCTCTTTCTCGTTCAAGCGCACCAGCTTTCCTGTAGAATTGCGTTTCGAAGCCTTCCATCAAATCGTAAGCAATTTCCATATGATGATTGAAGACATACTTTGAGGCAAGTGGCCCTTTTTTCCCACCCACCTCGTCGAGATGATCGGCATAGCGATCTTCTACACTTTTCGAAGTCTCGCCGACATAGAGAAAGTCTCTCCAATCCTCTTTTTTTCCACCATTCGCTTTAGCAAAAGCACCACCGTCCTTCCAAACATCCTCCTTCAAACGTATGACATACACTCTTCGGTCAGGGGGATCATCATAGAAAACACGCCAGTGCTGATTACGAAAATCATCTACGAGTTTCTCCGCATACTTGTAAGCCTCAATCTTTGTGTCAAAAGAGCGCATGTGTTCAGTAAGGACAGACTCAGCCTTCTTGTTCCATGATGATTTGCTGCTTGTGAAATCACCACTGAGATATGTGTTCACGGTATTCTCACTGGTAAGATGTGCAATTGAGACGACTGGTGACCGGCGCCAACGCTTCGGATTTTGCTCCCGTAGAGTAGCCCATTTTTTTCGACTGAGTTTTCTTTGCAGGAGTCTTAAGGGTAGAACATGATGTTTGGACATTGCAGCCCCTCACTCTTCCTCTCCAAGATCTTCGAAAACTCCTGCGATGTATTGACGTGCCTCCTCATCACTGTATGAAGGAGATGAAGCTCCTTCTCGAACATAGAAGATTTTGTCATCACCTTTTCCACACCATGCGGGTCCAAACAAACTCGGTTTTACGTGTACCCAGACAATCGATTTTTCATCAACAACGACAACACGCATATCGCATTGTGGCACAAACAACCGACCAATATCACGCTTGAGAATGTTGACGAGATGTCGTAAAAATTTATCTTCGTTTTCGAAGCCATCGTCTTCAATTCCGAGAACGTTCCCATCATCATCGACACCGATGAGTAGATGGCCACCAAATCGTGAATTAAGGAATGCACAAATTGTCTTTACAACCTGATGTTCAATCACTTTGTCCTTCTTTTTCCCTTCACGCTTGTTGAATCTCAAGGTTGACTTGAACTCCAATGTTGTAGATTCACCTTGAGCTATCATTTGTTGAATTCGTTTCTCATCGGAGAGATCAAATCCTTTCTGTACTTGATCCATCATCAAGGCGATGACATCCTTCTGGAAATGATCATCGTTAAAGAAGCGATCTGCGAATGCTTTGTGTGTATTGACCTTCCCAATCATGCTTTCAACGAGTCGATCGGCAAAGACACTCTTAACATTCTCAGGAGGATTCACTTTGAACACAGTTTCAAGATTCTCATCGGAATGAAGAGAATCGATTAGACTTCCAATGAACAATTTGTCATCATCGGTCAAGTTCGCACCATAGGTGTCGTTCAACGTCTCGATGATTGCAGAAAGCGAATCCAAATCCTCGCCCCCAACTCCAGTGATGCTATCAACACCTCGCGAAGGGAGTTCTGCTTCTTTATTGATGAGAGAAATACCCCCTTCGGAGGTTTGGCTTATTCGCAATGAGTCAATGTTTACCATATCTTGGATAAAGGTCGGCAATTCGACCCCCTTGACCGGTAAGAGGCGAGAGATGTGGCGGGCAAAGTGGTAAAACTCCTCCAACGTCTTATCTTGGAACGTCATCACACGTGCGAGGAAACCATACCCTCGGTAGTACAAACGTAACATCTTTCTGAATTCAGCCTTTTCCTCCTCATCTTCAACCGTATCAACAAAATGCTTGACTTTGTTCGAGAGGAAGGATACCAGTTCCGGATGTCCTTTCTTTTCATCGAACAATATCTTGCAAAAGTCCTCTGCGTCTTGTTCAGTAAACACATCACAATCGAGAATTTCTCGTTTATATTGATAGACGGCTGTTGGGTCAGAGGGATGTTCAAGATAGGTCGTTGTGTAGTAATCTTGGAACGCTTTTTGAATCACTTCACCCTCATTCGCAAAGTCTAATACGAAGGTTTCTTCTTTTCCAGGAGCAACTCTGTTTAGCCGAGATAGCGTTTGAACAGCGTTGACACCACCTAGTTTCTTGTCGACATACATTGTATGCAGTAATGGTTGGTCAAAACCAGTTTGATATTTGTTAGCAACGATGAGTAATCTGTACTCATCTTCATCAAATTTCTTTGCAGTTTGACCATCTCCGAAACCATTCATATTGGCTTCTGTGTAATCTTTCCCATTGATACTGATTGTATCTGTGAATGCCACGAGTGCCTTGAACGGACGGGAATTTTCCTTCAACCAAGCGTCTACAGCAAGTCGGTATTTGACTGCGTTCTTTCTGGATGAAGTAACAATCATCGCCTTCGCACGGCCGTTGATTCGTCCCACAGAATTTTGGCAAAAGTGGTTCATGATGACATCCACTTTTTGCTTGACGGTTTCTGGATGTTCCAAAACGTAACGTCGTAGAATCGCTTTAGCCTTGCTTGATTCAACCTCAGGGTCTTCAACATCAGCTTTATTCAATTTCCAATATGTCGAGTAGGTTGTGTGGTTTTGTAAAACATCGAGAATAAATCCCTCCTCGATGGCTTGACGCATGGAATAGAGACTGTGGGCGGCAAACCGATTGTCAGGAAGTTTTCGTCCAAACAATTCGAGTGTTTTCGACTTTGGCGTGGCCGTGAAGGCGAACACACTAATGTTCTCTTGCCTTCCACGTGCAGCAATTTCATCGTGGATGATGTCTTCGTAATCCCTATCCCATTCTTCCTGTCCATCCCGAGTCAATACCTTGGTCACGGCCTGGGCTAGTGAACCTCCTTGAGAGGAATGTGCTTCGTCGATGAGTAACGCAAAGCGTTTCCCGGGAATTTTACCGATTTCACTTACAATTACTGGGAATTTTTGTAAGGTAGTTACAATAATTTGTTTCCCAGATTCCAATGCTCCCTTGAGTTGTGCTGAGTTGTCTTTGATAACAGCCACAAGGCCTTGCGTCTTTTCGTATGCCCTCACTGTTTGTTGTAGTTGCTTGTCGAGAACTTTACGATCTGTGATTACGATAATAGTGTTGAAGATTCGCTCATCCTCATCATCCATCAACTGGCTTAACCGATGCGATAACCACGCAATAGTGTTGGATTTACCGGACCCCGCCGAATGTTGGATAAGATAATTTTCCCCTGCGCCCTGTTTATTTGCCTCGTTGATAAGTGTCCGGACAGCATCGAGTTGGTGGTAGCGAGGGAAAATCAGTTTGCCCAAAGACTTTGAACGACGCATCCCTACTTTCTCGTGGTGAAGGAAATGCTGGAGGATGTCGAGTAGGGATACCTTTGACCAAACACGTAGCCAGAGATAATCCGTAGCATAGCCACCGCCGATTGCCGGTGGTTCGGGGTTACCCGCTCCACCGTCTCTGCCTCGATTAAATGGGATAAAGTAACTCGATCGTCCACTCAATTTTGTTGTAACTTGAACCTGATGTGTATCAACTGCAAAATGGGCAAGACAACGACCGAATTTGAGGAAAGGCTCCCCTTCTGGACGTCGATCAAATCTATACTGGCGCACTGCGTCAATTACATCTTGGCCAGTTAATTCGTTCTTGAGCTCTGATGTGAAAACTGGTAAACCATTGAGGAACAAAACCAAGTCGATTGAATTCTGGTTGGTTGTGCTGTAGAACACTTGGCGCACAACTGTCAGCACATTACGCTTGAACTTCTCTTCAAGTTCAGGATTACGCCCAGACGAGGGTTGAAAATAAACAAGACGGAATCGACACCCATACAAGTCAAGGTCGTTGCGAAGAACTGCTAATGTTCCACGCAGAGTAACCTCTTTGGCCACGTGCTTGAGGAATGTGGCCTTTGCATCTCCACCGACTGCCTTTTTCAAATCCTCCCACATATCCAATTGCGTCGTTTGAATGAACTGAATCAAAGCTTCAGGGTACAGGCAAAGTTCAGCATCATACTTGTTGTTTTGGCCTTCCGTCCAGTCGCCTGAAGCGACCATCTGATTGACGATTTCTTTTTCATAGGCTTCTTCGTTGTATTTTGCTGCCATGTTGTTCACCATATCGTACCTGCTAGGCAATTTCCATATTCGGGTGTAGTCCCTTTAATTTCGCTCGCTGGACCCATCTCCGGAATGATTTTCTCAAAAAGGTGATGTTTCTTAGTAACAAATTCCTCTAGGGCGATTCTGACTTTTGATAGATCCGAATGGATGAGGCTTGATTTGTCAAAGGTTTGACTCAAGTGATGTGAGTTACCCGCCCATGTACGGAGAGGATAGGATTGAGCATTTCCTGTTGGTTTTGTTTTCTTGAAACGAGCATTTTCGATGCAATAGTTAACCAGAAACTTCTCTGCATAATCCAAAACAATGGGCAACGAAAGAGGGTTGATGGCACAATTTGGATTCGAACCCCAAATACCATCTTGTGAAACCGATTGAAACACGCCATCGGCATCTTTCCGTTGAAGTTCAAAAAGGATAAATCCTGCTCTATTGAATCGCAGTCCTTCGAATATTGGCGGACCAGTTGGAGGGAAGGTGGGAGCAATGTTGGGACAATGCAAATCAATCTTATCACTACCTTTTGTCCAGAGGCCTTTTCCTCCTCGAGCCAACCATCCATAGGTATGAGCACCACTAGCTTGACCAACGTCAATTCTCAATTCAAGGTCATTGTGCACATCCAATCCTGCAATCGATTTTTTCGACCACCACTTCGACCAACCTCCAAATGGTTTCAGGATTGAATCCAAGGATGGCCCCTCCTTGTTATAAGGATTTGAAAGTAGACCACGTTGCACAGTCGTATCTTTCACATGACCGTATTTTGAGTTCTTTTGCCAATTGTTATTCCACTGGGATTTCGGTTTATATCCACTCGGTGTTCGTAAATTGTAATTTGTTGGAAAAACTCCGTGAACTTCCACATAGAGGGTTGGCGTGGCGGTGCTTGGAAGTTCCATCTCCTCGATAAATTCCATTCTCCTTTCGTCGAACGTTTTGGAAACAAGTTTCGAATTACGCAAATACAAGTCAGGAACCAGCTGCTCGTGGATTCCATAGATTTTATTGGCACTAAGATGCCTTACCAATCGGTGTCGGAAGAGGTGGGCTTTCCAACGATACGTACCTGCTAGCGATTGATGATCCAATTCAAATTCATCACCATCATAGATCTTCAAACGATTAGGTCTGTACCCTGTACCCATCGTCTAAACCTCCATCTAACGAACGTCGATTTTCCCTGTGACTGCTGCTGAGATCAATGCTATTCGATACTCTGTTAACAACTCAATTTGCTTTTGTAATGCAGGTATCAGCTCATCAATAGCCTGAGTTCCAGACTCCAAAAACCTAGCAATTGCCTCCCTTTCCTCATCTGTAGGAATAGGGATTGGTTGTCTTTTCAGATGTTTCCAACCAATCGCTTTACGTAACTCCATGATGCCATCTCCAAGGATAGCAGTACCTTTTTGGAATCCTTCATCTTCGAAAATTTTGGCAAGATATCTTGTCAGACTTTCTTCTACCGAAGGGCGCAATACAACATATGCGGGACTAGTAATTCCATCATAGTCGGAAACTCCAAATCCTCCAATTCCGAAATTCATGCTATTTAATACGAAATCTCCTTTATTTACTAAAGTGTAATGATCAATGTTTACCGACATTTTGTTACCCATACTCCCCTTTTCTTCGTAGGGAATTATTCCTTTCTTGGAAACTAATGAGAGGAAATTTGTTCTTGCTGAATCTGTGTTCTTGTCTTTAATTTCTTCAAACATCAAACGAGGTGTGGAAATCTCCCAGTGCCTAGGTACTTCGCCTAACCAATCTATTCCTTTGTCCGAATATTTTGGATATGGTTTCCACTTCGGAGCCGACATTATTTCTCACCTCGAAGTTTCACTTGCATTGAATCACAACCAAAATCGAACAATTGACCCATAAGATTGTTCATTTCCTTCTGTAAGTCAAGAATTTCCTTCTCAATTTCTTCAAGTGGACGCGGAGGAGTGTAAACGTAGAAGTAGCGGTTGAAGTTGATTTCATAACCAATCTTACCTAGATCTCCTGTTCTCATATCCGTTACTGACGTATTGACCCAAGCATCCGGTACGTGCGGCCAAACCTCCTTTTCCATGTAGGCTTCGATTGGAACATCCAACGGTATGCGCTCAGTGTCTCTCAAGTCTCCATCATGCTCTGACTCGTCTTTCTTATTCTTGCAAACTTGAGCGTTTGCATCACGATCACTCAAAGCATTGAGGATTGATTTCTTTAGTGCAGCTTTTAGTTTCAAGTCTGCTTGCTTGAGCGCACCTTCCAATACTGGTAAAAATTCTGCTCTGTCCATGTACAACCTATCATCCATAGAGACCAGAACGTCAAGAATTGCTTGCTTTTCATCGTCATCAAGTCTGTCGAAGTTTCTTTCCTGATGAAGCCGTTGAATTCGTTCACTTGACGTTTGGAAATTAAGTTTCAGTGGACGATCCACTGTGACCTTGCGGTACCCGAAGAATTCGTTTGGATACACCTTCGAGACCGAGGTGTCTGAATCAAATTGATTGTAAATTGACATGACCATGGAGATATGTTCCTCAGTCATCTCTCTACGCTTGCTCCCAAGATTCTTGCGCATCGGCTTCCAAAATTCTTCTCCGGATGCATCTATGAGCTGAACCTTACCCTTTCTTCGCTCTTCTTTACGATTGGATAGAATCCACGCATAGGTGGCAATACCTGTGTTGTAGAAAATCTGCTCAGGGAACGCCACGATTGCTTCTAGCAGATCGTTCTCGAGTACATACCGTCGAATCTCTGACTCTCCAGAATTTGCATCGCCGGTGAAAAGTGGCGACCCATTCATGATAACAGCCACTCTACTCCCACCGTTTTTTACGCTCTTCATCTTTGCAAGCATGCTGAGCATAAACAAGGTCTGTCCATCCGATTTTCGCGGCAGACCTGGAGCAAAACGACCCTGCTCTCCGAGTTCATGTTCAGCTGTTACGTCAGCATGTGCAGCCGACCAGTCGACTCCATATGGAGGATTAGCCAGTAAGTAGTGGTAGGTCTCCCCCGGGAATTGATCGTTTGAAAGTGTATTGCCAAGACGGATTCGATCGGAGTCAGCGGAATCATCGGTTGAAATCATTATGTCGGATTTTGAAATAGCATATGTTTTCGGGTTAAGCTCTTGTCCGGAAATCTGGACAATTGCATTGCTGTTAATATCTTCAATACTCTTTTTACAGATACTCAACATACCCCCCGTGCCGCAACATGGATCAAGTACCTGCAGAATCAATCCTGAAGTCCCGAGTCTCTCAGCATCGGGTTCGACCATCAAGCGAGTCATTAAATTCACTATTTCTCTTGGTGTATAGTGTTCACCAGGGCTCTCATTGTTTTCTTCGTTGAATCTGCGAATGAGTTCTTCAAAGACATAACCCATCCCGTGGTTACTCAAACCATCTGGGTGGAGATCTACCTCAGCAAAACGCTGGAATACCAAGAAAGTCAGATTGTTTTTAGCAAGCCGCTGAAGGGTGTTACGAAATTCGAAGTTTTCCAAAACTTCCAACATGTTTGGTGAAAAACCGTTGATGTAGGCATTCACATTGTCAACGATGTTTTGCGGGTCTTCAAGTAGGCGCTGAAAGTTGAATCGAGATGTGTTGTAGAATGGGAAACCAGATTCTTTTCTTAGTATAGGATCGAGGTTTTGAATTCGATCTTTGAGTTCAGCATGCTTTGCTCGAACTTGTTCCTGCGTGTTACGAATCGTGCAGTCAATTCGTCTAAGTACAGTCATTGGAAGAATGATATCTTCGTATTCACGAGGCCTGAAAGGCCCTCGTAGTGCTTGGTCTGCCACTGTCCAAATTAGGCTTATGACTATGTTTAATTTATCCTTGTCATCTCGGTTTGCCATGAACTAGTCTCGCGACAACAGTTAATGAATTGAACTGTGTTTATACCGGATTTGGTTACCCCGGTTTCTGAACCCGCAAGTCTATTATATGCAATCTCGAGCAGGAACAGCAATCACTGCAACCAACACCATCCACAAAGATGCGAGCAGTCCAATGCTTGGAAGTGCTGCTTCAGAATCATCACCCTCCACTTCATCACTACTCTTCGTTGCATCATTAGGGTAAAGATCTGCGTTGTCGCCTACACCATCTCCATCGGAGT
>JBMZTB010000075.1:0-8608 GCA_049623485.1 Candidatus Poseidoniaceae archaeon | reverse complement strand
ACGGTTGCTATCTCTTGAGGTTTATTCCCCTTTCCAATTAGTAAGAGTCTTCTTTCCAATGAATCAACTCGTTCACTTAGACGAATCATTTCTTCAACAATTTGAATTTGAGCATCAGTTTGAGCGTCAAGGACATTTAATTGCTCTGTATCAACCCCTGGAAGTACCATCATCGGGGGTGTTGAATCAATCCAGCCATCGTCTTTAATTTCATTTTTTAGAGATTCTAATTTCGCTTCTTTCTTCTTTTTAGATCGCTCTTTAGATTCAATGACCTTCCCTTGAATCGCCTCAGAAGTTGCGTTAATTGACGTTTTTGTAGCAGTAGCAGCTTTCAAAGAAAGATCAGCAATTTGGGTTTTGGTCTTCTTCAAAAAATCCATGATGGGGGATTGTTCCTTTTCTCCCTCAACCATGCCCTTCCTAAGTGCAAGAGATAATTAGCACATTCGGCTTCAGTATTCAACTGGTATGGGATCAAGAATTCGCCACAAATACCAACATGCCATTGTTCTGTAGGGACTCCATTGTTTGGCAAATTCTTCTGCTTCATCCATCGATGTGATTGAGGAATCGAGTGTTTTTATCGCATTAACAAGCCCGATATCCTTCGGACTATAGATATCTGGCAAGCACAGAGAGAAGATCATAATCATTTCTGCAGTCCATGGACCTATACCTTTGAATTGTATCAGATGCTTCCTTATTTCATCTTCAGAGGAGGATTCATAGGGAAACTCTAGCAATTCTTTAGAAGATTCTGCTAACCCACGAATGTATCCACTCTTAGGGCGTGTAATTCCACATGCAGCAATTTCCTCCTTTGAGAATTTCAATACATTTTCTGGTCGGACATCTCCGACTAGATTGAGGAAACGATTCCATATGCTATCAGCAGCAATCACGCTGATTTGTTGACCAACAATCGAGCGAATCAAGGTGTTGAATAAATCACCCTTTGCTTCCAATCCTTTGGACCCATATTGTTCAATTAACTTCCCCATGATTGGATCCTGGCTAAAATGAATCAAACCATCATCCCACCAAACTGGAATACCCACGTGCATGATGACGCTACAGCCACAGAGGTTTTGAGGACTCGTACGGTGCCACAACCATGCGAGACCAATTATTGCAAATGTTGCAACTGAAAGAGATTGAGCGTACTGGATGGGTTCGAGCCGGCGTTACCAAGCCTGAATCCGTTGCAGCCCATTCATGGGGAATGGCAACTCTAGCGCTCAAACTTTGCCCAACAGAACTTGATCTTGCAAGAGTCTTATCGATGTGTCTTGTTCATGATTTAGCTGAAGTAATCGTTGGTGATTTAACACCACATGACGAGATTCAAGGTGATGAAAAACACAGACTCGAGCGGGAGGCAATGATGTCTATGGCTCCAGAATGGATTGACTTGTTTGATGAATATGAATCAGCATCAACACCAGAAGCAAAATTTGTCAAAACGATGGATAAACTTGACATGGGTTTGCAAGCCATTCGATACACTGAACAGGATATCGATTTATCTGAATTCATCTCAAGTGCAAGAAGAACCACAGATAAAACAGACCTCTCACATCTACTCCAATGAGATAGTTGAGCCGACAATAACAAAAACAACTACGTCCGCCGGTGAGTTACAGCCCGATAGTGTAGTGGTCCATCATGGTGGGTTTTGGTCCCGCCGACCTCGGTTCAAATCCGAGTCGGGCTACTTTGTGAAACCGCAAGTTCATCTATTCGCGACGTTTGGTTTGCATCATGGCAATACAGCGCATCGCCGTACTCGGCGCAGGACAAATGGGAAATGGAATCACACAAGTTGCAGCAGCAGCTGGTTATGATGTCATCATGATCGATATTCAACAAGAATATGTTGACAAAGGATTGGCGACTATTCAACGATCCCTAGGAAAACTTGTTTCCAAAGAACGTATGAGCCAAGAAGAGGCAGATGCAACGCTTGCCCGTATTTCACTAGCAACTGATCGAAATGTATGTGCTGATTGTGATTTAGTTGTCGAAGCAGTTCCTGAAATTCTCGATTTGAAAACTTCTATCTTTGCAGAACTTGATGGAATTTGTAAGCCAGAAACAATTCTTGCTTCAAACACGTCTTCCATCTCGATCAGTACAATTGCTGATGCTACAAATCGACCAGACAGAGTCATTGGGATGCATTTCATGAATCCAGTTCCAATCATGAAACTCGTTGAAGTGATCAATGGTGATAAAACCAGTTCTGAGACAAATGCTGCTGTAATTGAAGCATCCTCTAAGATGGGAAAGACCGCATTATCCTGCAATGATTCACCAGGCTTTGTCTCGAACAGGATTTTATGCCCAATGCTTAATGAGGCTATCCTAACCCTTCAGGAAGGGGTTGCAGAACCAGAAGCCATAGATGGTATTATGAAACTTGGAATGAATCATCCAATTGGACCATTAGCCCTATCAGATCTTATTGGTTTGGATACAGTCCTTCACATTATGAACGTCTTGTATGATGGACTCAAGCAAGAAAAATACGCACCTGCACCACTGTTAATTCAAATGGTCGAAGAAGGAAAACTTGGTCGTAAATCTGGCCAAGGGTTTTACACGTACTGATGTTCAGTTCTTAACCTAAGACTGGGGCTGTTGAAAACCAATCAGCTGTTGGCTTGTGCCAATCTCTGAGTTGGTCTGTTTCAAGCCTAAGATTGATGCCCTCTCCCTGTTCAAATACCAGATTTTCAAGATCGAAATCAATCACAATTTCATTGGTTCTAAACGTTGAATCATAGAGAATATCTTGGGAAACCACGTCTCCTGCCTCTGTACGCTCTAGAATAACACGAAGGTGACATTCCTGCAGTGGGTTTCTCTGGGAGCAGGATTCGCTGCTTCCGTCGTGCTCTACAGTCAGATAGCCTTGAATTGACATCATTCCTGGAAGTGCAAGAAGATCGATTGTGGTGTCTTTGCCAGTAGGGGCGCAAGCACATTCCATGTTGTCCACTTCTGCAGAGGCTTCCAGATGAACGGTCACTTGCATGCTTGAGGTATAAACCTCATCAGGAGTGATGGAAGTGGAAGTTACTGTGTAAACCCCAGGCTGCTCAAAGTGGTGGATGACTTCGAAACCTACACCAGTGGTGCCGTCTCCAAAGTCCCAGCTAATTGCATCTCCACCACCTATCGCTGTAAATGTAAATTCATGGTAAATGTAGACAACTGAAACTTCTTCATCATTATCACCTTCATCAATCTCAGTCATAGTGTAAACATTTGTCCCTTCACTCTCATCCACCTGAATTGTGAGAGAATTCGATTCACCCCCCAATGAGACGACGTCTAGCGAAAGTAAAGTTCCTGCTGAGACAAAAAGAGTGACTATGAGAATAACAGTTGCTGTCCCAATTGTGCGGTTCATGCGTTGATATCGCAAAGATTGCTTTTGAATGAGTGTTTATTTTATCAAACGCTGATGTTTCATTTCATTGATGTTCACCCTTGTATTGAACTTTAGATTTCTTTCCTGATTCCAGATGTTTCTACATTCTTGAAATCATGCCTGAATGAAAGGTCAGAACGTTTTGTGATACAGTTGTAATCGAGATTTAAGCAAACAAAGAGCCTAATAAATAAAATAGGGACAATGGTTGGTTTTGAATGAAACAACATGGAAGAAACGTGTGACCCAGTCTTTGCCCGAGTCGATAAATTATTGGCGTTGCTAACAAAATCCAAACTCTTGCATATTCTTTACATCCTCAATATCAAAAATTCCTCAATGCGATTCTCTGAGATTAAGAAAAATGTTGACTCATCATCAACCACTATTTCGCGACGATTGAAAGAACTTGAAGAAAATGGATTAATTGCTCGAAACATTAATCCAAGTATGCCTGTGACTGTGACGTACCAATTAACGGAAGATGCGCAATTTCTTGCACCAACAATTCAATCAATGTATGACTGGATTGTTGAAAGGAATATTCAGTTCATCTGATCATAAAATAGATTTGATAGGGAGGAAGAAAACAAATTCTTCGTCATTGATAGGTTTAACTTACATCGGTTTATTCGTTCCCTTGTTGTAGTATTTAGCAAAAACAAATCGAATCTTGTTTGCAATTCCTGTCAAGAGGATCAGATAAGTTAGAGTGAGCATAAACCACTTCATCATGTTGAGCCCAGATCCTATCATTACGACTGTTTCTGAGATGGAGTCAGATTCAACGTATCTGTTTATCATCAGTATTTCAGTAAAGTTTTCAGTCCAATCTGCGATCATACCAAGAATTGGAATGATCAATAAAATCCTTCGAGCATCGAAGAGATAGAGAATCCAAAAGCAATACATTGAGGTATAAATAACTGCAAAAATCACATCCCATATTTGCAAGAACTCTCTGTAGCAATCAAGTTGATCTGAACTTCTTGAATCAAAAAACTCCTGAACCATCTGCAATGAGTAGCTGAACGTGAGGCCCAATGAGTTTGATCCTTCTTCTACCCTGAAGCATTTTCCAGTTGGGTCCAATACAAAAACCGAGTACATGATGAAAGCAAGTGTTGAACCAAGGGCCATGTACAGTGCATGCTGGCTAAAGAAAGATTCACTCTCTGTTGTCTCTTCTGATTCTGTCATTGAGAAATCCTCATCTATTATTGGATGCTAAATACGATCACCAATAGCCCTTGTGGTTTTTTTGGAATAGATAGACCGAGATTATATCATTAATTCAATTCGACGTCTACCCTTAATTCTAGAGGAATGTTTTTGCTCACCTCTTCTGTGAGCAAAACATGCGAACTAAGTCGACTTTGATTCTCCTTTCGATTGGCTTGTTGCTCTCCCTCAACATCTCACCATTTGTGATTGGTGAAGATAGTGGAGAAGATGAAACAAAACAATCGATGACTCGGATCATGATGATGCCTCCTGAAGCAGAGGTAACTGGAATGCATGTGGATGCAAATGGCAATTTCTTTGTTAATGCAATGCATCCTGACGAAGATCACTACAAAGCAACTGTTGGAGTCATCAATGGAATTGATTGGAATAATCTTCCCGAAAATGTTCCTGAACTTGATTCGTCAAGTAAAGCAGAAGACATTTGGCATGGAATTCGAACCTCTTACGGAGAGTATCAGGTGATTCTTCAAAGTGGGGATGCGCT
This sequence comes from Candidatus Poseidoniaceae archaeon, assembly GCA_049623485.1. Taxonomy (GTDB): domain Archaea; phylum Thermoplasmatota; class Poseidoniia; order Poseidoniales; family Poseidoniaceae; genus MGIIa-L2. The sequence goes on along the minus strand of JBMZTB010000075.1, from coordinate 3,437 downwards.
CTCTGAGGGAGGCGTTGCTGGAGGAATTTATTCGATTGATGATTCTGAGCAAATTTTAGTCAGTAAGAAACCAGATTACAACGCATTTGTACCTGTAAATGCTGAGGCAACTCACGGTTACCTCTACACTGCTTGGGAAGATAGGCCCGCTGGTCTTAGCCAGATAGAAATTGAATGGGATTCTTCTTCATCTCAATGGAATATTTTGAGCAGCAAGATGCTCAACCTCAGCAGTATTGATGGAGGCTGGGTTCTTTGTTTCGGTAGTATAAGTCCATGGGGCTCACCGCTGTTCTCTGAAGAACTCTACTTTGACAACACTCAATATTGGAATGATGATAGTTTCCGTTATCATTCGGACCAAACCAAGTTGGAAAATTATCTCGGCCATTATCCAAATCCGTATGATTATGGCTACATTATCGAAATCGAGAACGCATCAACTAGTGAACCTGATTTCTTGAGACACCTCGCAATGGGAAGATACTCCCATGAAAATGCATTGGTGATGCCTGATGAGAGAACCGTTTATCTTACAGATGATGGGTATGAAACAGTCCTGTTCAAATTCGTTGCGAAGACTGCAGGTGATCTAAGTGCAGGAACGCTTTATGCTGCTAAGGTGGCTCAAGATGACACAAGAGATTCTGCCATTACTGGATTTGACGTAGAGTGGATTGAAATGGCTTCATCATCCAATGCTGAAATACGCTCATGGATTGAAGAATACGATGACATAACCACAGATGATTTCATCTCAGGTCAGAATTCCTACATTACTGATGAAGAAATCAATGATTGGGCCGAGGGACGTCTCAACAAAGATCTCAATGGAGATGGAACTGTCGGGTATGCTCTTGATGACCGAGTCGCTTTCCTCGAATCTCGTAAAGCAGCTGCCGCTATTGATGCGACTGATGAATGGAATAAGATGGAAGGAGTTGCATTCAATGAAAACGCACCTGAATTCCTTTATCTGGCAATGTCTCGAATTGAATCAGCCATGACCGATGGCCTGGATGATATTGATGTCACACTAAACTCATGTGGAATCGTTTACAGAATGACAATGAGTGAAGAATGGAACGTCAATCGAATTGATCCAGTGATTATCGGTGGACCCTACACGTCATCAGCACAATACGAATGCGATGTGAATAATCTGGCTGGACCAGACAATATTCTGGTTCTCGATGATGGACGTGTTCTTGTTGGAGAAGATACGAACAAACATGAGAGCAACATGGTGTGGTTGTGGGAAAATCTTTCAGAACCTTTGAAACACGGTGGAACAATTTCTGTTGATTATGTTAATCTGATCAACACTCCGGCAGACAAGAATTCTACATGGGATTACAGGTATCGAACCGAAGTAAATGAACTTGAAATTGGCCCAAGTTACACGGCAATCATCATCATCAAAGAATTTGGTTTCGAAGATTGGAAAGGATTGTGGTGGTGGAATAATATCGAATCGGATGGCCAACAATATGATCAAACATTCTCATTACCAAGGGGATGTTATTCGATTAATACTTCTCTCTACGAAAGTCAAGACTTGAGTTCTGATGTTAAGAATGCGACGATTTTATCAGACGCAACATTTGATTTTGTTGTTGGAACAGGGACATGTGCAGATGGAATTTATTCTGAAGAGGTCTCTGCTTCGAACGAAACTGGAGACATGAATGACGATCTCAAAGATGATGATGAAAGTGTTCCTGGCTTTGGAATTCTTCTTTCCATCGTTGCAATGATTGGAGCATTCGCATTTGCAAATCGGCGAATGTAATGTTTTGTCAAAACAATGTACCACAAAGAGTATATTAGCCAACCTAGGAATTTGAGATATGTGGACAGATGAACAGCTCCGGAATCAGGGATGGACTGATGAACAGATTGCAATCCATAGAAGTGAAGAAGTTTCAGCATCTGTTTCAGAGGCAGTCCAAACCGAAGCCGTTGAAACCATGACATCGCCAGTAAACGATTCAATTAATCTTTCAAAAGCGATGGGAACTCCGTTCCTGTCAAGTAATGCAATCATTGGAATTCTCCTTGCTTCCATGCTCGTTCTCGTCCCATTCTCACTCTACTCCATCTCAAATGCTGATGGCGTTGAGGGCGCTCCTGGGGCAGATGGCATTTCAGGAGTGAACGGTACAGATGGATCTAGTTTCCATCTCGTAGCTTCCACTGAAACACTCCCTCAATGCGATGCTACAATCAATAATCAAATATTTTTCATAGCAGCAGAATCAAGTTTCCAAGTTTGTCAAGATGCAACATGGTCAGTCATCTATCTTACTGGTGCAGATGGAACAGATGGTTCAGACGGTCTCAACGGATTTAATGGTTCAGATGGATCAAATGGAACTGATGGAATAGATGGCCAAAACGGAGAGGATGGAAATGATGGAATGACCTCTTTAATTGTCTCTAAAGTAGAACCAAACGGCGTAAACTGTCCAAACGGCGGCACTCGCGTTGAAACTGGAATTGACGATAATGACGATAACATCCTGTCATCAAATGAAGTAGATTCATTCGTATTTGTCTGCAATGGTGAAGAAGGCCAGGATGGTCAAGATGGAAGTGATGGAGCGAACGGTGCAGATGGCTCGGATGGTTCCGATGGATCAGATGGTGCTGACGGAGCCGATGGAAGTTCAACCACAACCATGATGGTCGCAAGTTTGGGACCTGCTCCAACCTACCTCGGATGCAATGGATCAGGCCAATTGCTAAAACAAGGAATGGATGATGGTTCTGGTGGAGGCATTGCCCAGAATGGAATTTTGGAATCGGGGGAAATCATTACCACCTCACTGATTTGTACGACGTTTGAGGTCGCTCAAGTCGATGATATCAATGTCGGTGCAGGACATAGCATGCCTTCGAGCTTTGCAACCATCAATTCAACAATGTACTTCACCGCCACCAGTGGAGGCACGGGTGGAATTTGGGCGATGGATGTCAATGAAACCATTTCAAGCGTGTATTCTGGTACTGCTATGAGTATGCGAGCAGTTGGGGATGTGTTGATGTTCCTCGGGAACGATCCAACAAACGGTCTTGAGCCTTGGATCTACTACCCTTCAAATGGATCAGCATCCTTGATTTCGGATATCCTTCCAGGGACATCTGGCAGTTTTTCGGCGGAATTCACGCTCCTAGGAACAACTGTGTTTTTCGCTGCTCGAGACACTGCAGGCGTGTTTGATTTGTGGGCATATGATTTAGCAAATGGAACCATCTGGAATGAGAAGGCGAATGTACAACCAACAAGTTTGATCGTCGTTGATTCTGATCTCTATTTCTCTGCAGGCCCAAACAATGGTAATGTCGAATTATGGAAGCATGATTCTGCGACAAAAACCACGTTCATGGTCAAAGACATCAATCCGGGAATTCTTGGATCAAATCCTTCAGATCTT
>JBMZTB010000074.1:0-8853 GCA_049623485.1 Candidatus Poseidoniaceae archaeon | reverse complement strand
GAGTCTGCTTCGAGATCGTTTCTTACGCCTTCGAGTGTACCCGGAGCGGCGCCACATGTAAGACACGCTCCCGTCAAATCCAGTACGAACTGCAAACCAGAATCTGTTGTTTGTGTCTTAACCACGGCGATGCCTCCTCCATGTCCATCTAGAGCGGCACGAACTGCTCCAAGACGTGCACACAGTGCAGGTACAAGATGTTCAGAATCAAGGACTTCATGCAGCGAAATGTTGCGCAATCTCTGGTCTTCTTCTGGGTTTGAAGTTTCTTCAATTCGACGTTTTGCTTCAGCTTCCATAGCCTTTTGAGCTTCAAGCGCATATGCCCGGACCAAATCATCCTCCATGAGCCTGCGAATGCTAGGTACTGTTTGAAGTGTTGCAAAGTAGTATCAAGGATGATTGCATCTATTGATAAGGGTGGGATTGCAGGCACATATGGGTGAGATGATGGGCGACGAACTTCTTCGAGTGAAAAATCTCCACGTATCAGTAGAGGGTACTCCAATTCTCAAGGGACTGAATCTTACGATTAACCGTGGTGAAATCCATGCGATTATGGGTCGAAACGGCGCAGGGAAGTCAACTCTAGCAAATGTCGTCATGGGCCACCCCGCTTACGAAATCACCCAAGGTACAATTCATTACAAGGGCTCTAACATCGAAGAGATGGAGGTTTTCCAACGAGCTAGAGAAGGTATGTTTCTGTCATTCCAGTACCCTGCGGCAATTCCTGGCGTTCAAGTAGGAACGTTCCTTCGCAAATCAGTCGCTTCGGTTCGTGGCGAAGCGCCGCCACCCAGAGAATTCAGAAAAGAACTCAAGAATGCGATGGAGCAACTAAGCATGGACCGCTCATTCCTATCTCGCTACGTCAATCAAGGATTCAGTGGTGGAGAAAAGAAGCGTCTTGAAATTCTCCAACTACTGCTTCTACAACCAGACTTAGCCATATTGGATGAAACCGATTCTGGCCTTGACATTGATGCGCTTCGTATCGTAGCAGAAGGCATCAATAGCGTTGCTCAGAGCACTGGCTGTTTAGTGATCACTCATTATCAACGGCTCCTTGATTTGGTCAAGCCGGATGTCGTCCATGTCCTTCTTGACGGAAAAATAGTTCAAAGTGGAGGGCCAGAATTGTCTCTCAAACTTGAAAATGAGGGTTACGACTGGGTCGATGCCCTTGCCTGAGGTGAAATAATGACACAAGATGCACAAGAAGCAGTTGGCGATTATCGCTATGGATTTCATGACCCTGAATCTGCAACGATCAGATTTGACAAGGGACTCAGCGAGAAAGTTGTTCGCGATATTTCTGAGCTCAAGAACGAACCTCAATGGATGACAGACATCCGGGTGAAAGCATACAAGCATTTTGTAGAACGAGAAATGCCAACATGGGGTAATTGCGATTCTCTCGAAGGAATTAATTTCGAAAATGTAACCTATTTCCTTCGCTCCTCGAACAAGACAGAGAAGAACTGGGATGATGTACCTGAAGATATCAAGCGAACATTTGACCGCTTAGGTATACCTGAGGCTGAGCAAAAATGGCTTGGAGGTGTCACAGCACAATACGAAAGTGAAGCAGTATACCACTCTATTCGAGAAGATCTAGAAGAACAAGGAGTCATTTTCCTTGATATGGATTCAGGTTTGAAAGAATACCCTGAATTGGTAAAGAAATACTTCGGAACAGTTGTGCCTCACAGCGACAACAAATTTTCTGCATTGAACACTGCAGTATGGTCTGGCGGCTCGTTCATCTATGTGCCAAAAGGGATTCATGTTGAAATGCCAGTGCAAGCATATTTCAGAATCAATGCAAAGAACATGGGTCAATTTGAACGAACTCTCATCATCGCTGACGAAGGTTCGTCAATACACTACGTTGAGGGATGCACTGCCCCAACATATTCCACAGATTCTCTTCACTCTGCCGTTGTAGAATTAATTGCCATGGAAGGAGCAAAAATTCGTTACTCAACCGTTCAAAACTGGTCTGCTAACGTATACAACCTTGTCACAAAGCGAGGTGTTGCACACAAAAACGCTACTGTAGAATGGGTTGACGGCAACATTGGATCTAAATTGACCATGAAGTACCCTTCTGTCCTGCTGATGGGAGAAGGCGCTCACGCTGAAATTATCTCTGTTGCATACGCTGGTACTGGACAACATCAAGATGCAGGGGCTAAGGTTCACCACCTTGCTCCAAACACGACATCCAATATTCTCTCTAAGTCCATTTCCAAAGGAGGTGGACGTTCATCCTACAGAGGCATGTTGCAAGTTACTCCAAAGGCAAATGGATGTCGCTCCAAAGTTGTCTGTGATGCGTTGATGCTCGATGAAGACAGCAGAAGCGATACATACCCGACAATGGAAATCGGGAATTCAACTGCGGATCTTGAACACGAAGCAAGTGTCTCAAAGATCTCTGGTGACCAACTGTTCTATCTCATGAGCAGAGGACATTCGGAAGAAGAGGCAATGGGGCTTATTGTCAATGGATTCTTTGAACCATTTACGCGAGAATTACCGATGGAATATGCAGTTGAACTCAATCGCCTCTTAGAACTAGAAATGGAGGGTTCGATTGGATGACATCGTACCTCGATGCATCTCTTCCAACCCGTTCAGAACACCTCTGGCGGTATACCCCATGGTCAAGAGTTCACCCGACAAAAGTCGATGAGTTGCCCACGATAGGGGAAGTCGTTGTTGAAAGCGAGGATGCTGAACTCAAAATCATTTCAAAAAAACCTGTTGAGCATGGAAACGATATCGCCCGTATTTTCCTAGATGAGGTTATTCAGAATACGCATGTGCTGGCTCTAGAACATGAAACGAGCCATGTCCACATTAGAGCTGGCGGCCATGCTGTTGCAGCACATATTCACATTGAATCAACTCAAACATCGAGTGTCATATTCCACCTTACTGGAGAAGCGGAATGGGTTGGCTTATGGTTGACTGGTAACATTCTTCCGAATTCACAATTGTCTGTAGGATTGATCAACGAACTCTCATCTGATTCGGTTCTTGTTCGAACTGATAACTGGAATGTTGAACGCGATGGAGATTTTGAACTATCAACCCTGTCACTTGGTGGCCAGCGAATTAAATCCGACATCCGAACAACGCTTTCTGGGTCGAATTCGAACCACAGGCAGTTTATTGCGGTTCATGGCCATGGCACACGTCATGATGATCACCACATCGAAATTCACCACAAACAACCTCACTCAAATTCCAAACTTACCCTCAATGCAGCATGTGACGATCGAAGCCACTCTGTAGGAACTGGTGCGCTAACCATCGATGATGATGCTCAGCACACAGATGCTGGACAAATATTCAGAAATCTCTTGCTGTCTCCATCGGCAAGAGCCGAAGCCATACCTGAATTAGAAGTCATGGCCAATGAAGTAGCAGCAGCACATGGTGCAGCATCAGCTCCAATAGATCCTACACAGATGCACTACCTGATGAGCAGAGGATTGAGCCAAGAAGAAGCAACAGCAATGCTCGTTGAAGGATTCCTTGTCGACTCCTTTGTTGAAGTACGTTCGACTTCAGTACGCGAAGCAATGCAAACACGGCTTACAGTTCATCTTGAATGTCAGTTACTAGGGTGATAGCATGGCAATACGTGATGACTTTCCAATCCTCCAGCGAAGTATCAACGGACATCCGTTGATTTATCTTGATAATGCTGCAACAACCCAGAAACCGTCGATTGTCATCGATGCTATGAATGAATATTACACAACCAATAACGCAAATGTTCACAGAGCAGTTCACACCTTGGCTGGAGAAGCAACCAATGGCTATGAGGCGTGCAGGACGACGCTCAAATCCTGGTTTAATGCTGAACGCTGTATCATGACAAGTGGGACTACAGAAGCGATTAATTTAGCAGCACATGCATGGGGACATTCTCAATTAAAGGGGCGGGCAATCGTTCTTACTGAAATGGAACATCACAGTGATATCGTTCCATGGCAAATGTTAGCAGAAGCGTACGGTAATGAACTAAGATACGTTCCTGTAAAAGAGGATTTAACCTTGGACATGGAAGCATACGAGGCATCCATTGAAGGCGCAGGACTCGTTTGTGTTGTTCACACATCAAATGTTCTTGGCGTACGAAATCCAATCGAAAAAATAATTGAAATCGCTCACAAAAATGGTGCAAAGGTGCTCATAGATGCTGCACAAGGTGCACCGCACTGTAAAATCGATTTGAAGGAATTAGGAGCAGACATGATGGCATTATCAGCGCACAAAATGTGCGGCCCAACTGGAATTGGTTGCCTTCTTGTCAATGAAGACACGTTCCAAGAAATGAAACCATTCATGGGTGGTGGAGACATGATCGAAACTGTTACATTACAAAAATCGACTTACCAAACCAATGAGCATCGGTTTGAGGCAGGCACTCCCAAAATAGCCGAAGCGATCGGATGGGATGCTGCACTTGGCTACCTTGCCCAACTTGACTTAGAAGAAGAACATCATCGATTACTCAACATTGCTCGGTATGTAGCAGATGAATTACGTTCACTGAACATGACAGTTTATGGTCGCCATGATGAGCAAGACTCTGCTGTCGTTTCTTTTTTGCATCCATCCTTGCATAGTGAGGACCTGGCACATCTCCTCGATGCAAGAGGCGTTGCAGTTCGAACAGGTCATCATTGTGCACAACCCTTACTCCATCGTCTTGGAATTAACGGAACCGTTCGCGCATCATTTTACATCTATAACACCATGCAAGAAGCTGAACAATTTATTCAGCATACAAAGGACATTCTGGAGAGATTTGCATGACCTACCCAGAGTCATTGATTGAACTGATTGATGATTTCCAATCGATAGAAGATAAGATGGAACGCCTTGAATATGTCTTCGACCTTGCTTCAGAAGTGAATGAACTCCCCGTTTCGCAATGGAGTGAAGATACACGTATTCACGGTTGCCAATCTGAAGCCCATGTCCTCATTGAAATTAGAGACGGGAAAATTTCCTTGAAGTCCGGAGCAGATTCAAAACTGGTGCAAGGACTAATGGGGATTCTAACCATTGCAATGGATAATCTCGATACTGAAGAAGCGAAGAAAATTACGCCTGACTTCGCAGTGGACATGGGAATTCTCAACTCATTATCTCCATCACGTTCGAATGGATTTCGAAACATGTTTGACAAAATTATGAAGGATTTGGAGGAGAATTAAATGGTTGAAGAATCACAGGTGCTCAATGCTTTGCAAACGGTCGAAGATCCTGAACTCGACATATCGATTGTTGAACTTGGCTTGGTCTACGGAGTTCGCTTTGAACAACGTGACGAAGGCATGCATGCAGAGATTGATTTGACGCTTACATCTCCAGGGTGCCCTGCTGCACCAGAGATCATGGCTGCTGCACATCGAGCTGCACTGCAAACTGAAGGATTGGAAACAGTTCACATCAATCTTGTGTGGTCTCCAAGATGGGACCCTCGCATCCACGCCTCCGAAGACGCAAGAATGGACATGGGAATCTGGGAATGAACTTAATCGTTCAAACTCAGACTTACTTTTGATCCGTCTTCAATTTCAAGACGTTCTCGAAGGAATGGGCCAGAAATAACCTCAACAACATCGACATGGCGTGTTAGGTCAGGAATGAGAATTGCACATGGAATCTCGTTCTCTTCATGAACAATCACTGCTTGATATGCAGTTGCTCCACCAAAAGAGACACCGTCTCGAAGAAATCCTCGAACTCGGATGGACTCGATTGAGGATACATCAACGCTAGAAGCTCCTTCTCTTGATGTTGCATCTGCATCTAATGTATCGATACCTGCCTTTTTCCTTAATGCAATATAATTGATTAAATCGACACCTTCAACCTTGACGTTGAGAGTACCTGGCCAAGCCGTGGTTCCAAGAATTGATCGGAATTGGTCTTGGTAATGTGGCTGAGACATGAAAACATGGGCTCTTCCAAGCCCACTACTCACAGTTCCATTGAGTTGCACAATTGACCCGTATCACCTCTCCCTTTTCATCATACGTGTCGAGGCCATGGCTCACAAAAACCCTTAATCACCAACGAAGAGGAGTGTTTGGTGAGCCTATGCCTGGTGACATGACTTGGATGAAAGAACGCTTCGATGAGTTGAATGAAAAATCCCTGCTGTGGGAGCCTCCAACTCTTGAAGGACCAAATCAACCAAGGTGCACAATGGAAGGGAAACCAACAATTATGTTATCTGCGAATAACTATCTCAACCTCACAACCCATCCAAAAGTTGTTTCAGCCATGGTTAATGCAACTCAAAAATACGGTGCAGGGAGTGGATCTGTTCGAGCGATTGCAGGAACAATGGATTTGCATCTCGAAGCTGAAAAGAAGGTCGCCGAATTCAAAGGAGTAGAAGCTGCTTTAATCTATTCAGCAGGATACACGGCAAATGTCGGACTCATTCCTACACTGGTCCAAGGGCAACAAGATGTCATCATTAGTGATGAATTAAATCATGGATCTATCATCGATGGAGTTCGTCTTACAAAGGCTCGAAGAGGAGTCTATGCTCACAATGACATGGGTGAATTGGAAGCGGTTCTTTCAGCCCATGATGATGCAGAACGAAAGTTGATTATCACTGATGGTGTTTTCTCAATGGATGGTGACTATGCACCCTTGGATGAAATAAACTCTCTCGCAGAGGAATATGGGGCCATGGTTTTGGTGGATGATTGTCATGGCGAAGGAGTCCTAGGTGATGGGGGAAGAGGCATTGTGGACCACTTTAATCTTCAAGGAAAGGTGGACTTTGAAGTGGGTTCTTTCTCAAAAGCACTTGGCGTACAAGGTGGAATCCTTGCAGGGACCGATATGACTCGTACCCATGCATTGAATCATTCCCGATCATGGCTCTTATCTGGATCACAACCACCAGGTGTAGCAGCTGCTCAAAAGGCTGCGATTGAAGTCCTTATGGATGAACCAGAACACCATGCTAAACTTTGGGATAACACCAATTATTTCAGAAATGAACTCCAATCACTTGGCTTTGACACGGGGATGTCAACCACTCCAATTATTCCAATCATGTGCGGGGAATCATCCACTGCAAAACAAATGACAAATTTGTTGCAAAAAGAAGGAGTCATGGCTGGAGCCATTGTATTTCCAATGGTCGCTCGAGACAAAGCCAGAATTCGAACGCAAATGTCAGCAGGTCTATCAAGAGACGATTTGGATGAAGTATTGAGACTGCTCGAATCGATTGGTCCAAAAGTTGGAATCATCTGATTATTCAGATTCAAAAGCATCGACGACTTCGAGCAACTCAGTATCATCTCCAGCCATTTCTGCTGCGCTATTATCGTCAACATCTTCCAGTGTTTTGACACCTTCAAACGGATTTGCTCCTTCATCAAGCATGCACAAGAGTCTCCAACGAGGAGCCCAAGACAGATGTACGTAAGCAGGGCCAGGTAGGAGAAGAATGAACATTGATATCGAACTTGAAATCTCAAGCACGTCTGCAAAATCAAGCCCAAGTAGCCCAAGACCGATAAAAGGCATAGGATAGAGAATTATTCGAGGAGGGGCAATCGGCATACGCTTGGTAAATGATACCAAAATCAATGAAGCAAAACCGAGAAATAAACACGCTGCCATGAACAAAGCAGAGAAAAAAATCCAATTCGATAAGGCCTCATTGAATGAATCAAATTTTAACGAATATGGAAGGATTAGAGCCAGACTGATCAGTAGGCCATAGAACGCACCAATATTTCCAGGATGGGATAACCATAATGGCAAGCGGGAGAAACGGCGGGATAATGAGGTTCCAAACAACAATTCCTGTTGCGGAGCACTCAGTTCAGAGACGTGGTCAGACCACTTGCTAGGAACATCCATAAGTCTCTGGGAGAGAGTAGAGGTTTTCAATCCACCCTCTCGTGATTCATCATAAAGGCTTATTCTTGACCCTTCAGTTTTTTAGCAATTGGTCCTAAAGCGTCTTTCGTATCATCCTCATCTGGCCAATCTCGCTTCAGCAATCCAGAATCGATTGATTCTCTTTTACGAGCATCTTCAATATCATCCTGCTCTCCATTGTGAGCATCCCTAAGAGCAAGTGCTTGATTTAACAAAGCCATGGTTCTTCTCAACGAATAATTTTGTGAGCGTTGTTCTGTTAAATAACCGAAAATCGAATAGTTGTCGTCAAGAGCGACAAGATTGAATCCTTTCAGCAAATCATCTTCAACCAATCGATATCTGTACTTGCCAGCAGGTTCCCAGCGGCCATCATGAAGACGAATTGATACTTTGGCTTCTTTATCACTCAACAATTCCATCAAAGGATGTGCTGGATTCACTGCAAAAGGAATGGTGCTCCAATCAACCCATCGTCGCCAACTGATCATCAGTGTAAGAAGAAGCAGGATGAATAAGAAACCCCGAACTGGCCAATAAGGAACGAAGACAAAACACAATTGAATGGTAAGGATAATGACAGCCGATTGAATCTGGATTGCTCGTCCTTTTCGCAAAGCTTGAGGTGTTTCTGAAAATCGAATGAAGCCATCATCAAGCCCATCTGTAAATTTAGTCAGTTCAATCCCCCCGCTCAAGTAGCGGTATGCGTACACCTTCATAGGTTTCATTCCAATGATCAACATCATCCACAAACCGTTTAATTTGTTCCAAATGAGTTGGAATATCGATATCCCAGAGTTGTGTCCAGACGTTTAATTTGGGAACAATTTTCTCCCATTGGTTCAAAACACCTCTCTTCTTTTCCCGCTGATGATTATAGAGAAGAGCTGCAGTTTGAAT
>JBMZTB010000073.1:0-8933 GCA_049623485.1 Candidatus Poseidoniaceae archaeon | reverse complement strand
TGTTTCTTTGTATCCCATACACGACAACGACGTCTGTTCCCTTTGTAGCGAATAAGAAATCAGCAACTTGGGACAGATCATCTCGACTCTTTAATTGCGGAACAGGAACAAGAATAAGAGAATCCTCATGAATCTTATTGGCTAAGGCTTGAGTAAAACTTTCCAAGGTATCAGGATTCTTAAGAGGCGCTTCTATAGAAGTTAATAATTCAGAATCGACCCATGTATTTAGCCACATTAATGCTCGTAAATCAACGGGATTGAAGGAGCGAGTAAACGAAAGTGTATCTGTACGGATTCCAAATGAAAGAGCTGTAGCAAGTCGTGGAGTCATATCGACGCTCATATTCATCAAAAGATTGGCAATCAGGGATGATGTTGCAGAGTATTCTGGACGCAGGAAGGCGATATCAGCGGTCACCGGCTTATCTGAGGTATGATGGTCTATGATCACATGTGGAACGCATTGTTCAGGTAAAATATTGTTTGCACCAGGTTGATGGAAGTCAACTGTAACAATGCAATCGGCTTGATTCAACACATCTTCAACTTCCCAATCAAGAATAAGTCGACGCAGAGGGATTTCAAGGAGTCGAACCATCGCTTGGTTCTGTTGATGCTCAATCTGACCACCGTGGTAAATTGTTGGTAAATGTCCTAGCGAGGCACATACTGCTTCCATTGCTAGAGCGGATGCCAATGCATCTGGATCAGGATTATCATGACAAAATATTGCAACATTGGATTCTTTCGGTAAGCCTTTGAGATACGTTTCGAGAACCTTAGCCCCAGCATGACGTTCCCACGCTCGGATTTTTTCTCGATAAGCGGCAGCAATGATCTCATCCGTATCAATACCATCGACTGAATCATCGAGTCCTTCTGCTTCAGTCGTAAGAAGAGGGACTTCTGGCCAACGACCACGAAGCGCTAGCAAAGGAATTGAATCGCTGAGAACATCGGTATCAACAAGAATCACTGCGGTTGGATGGTGTCCGCTATCTGGTAATTCAGCAGCCAGCATCTGAGAAGGAAGAGGGAGTAGTTCACATTCACCAACATCTTCAACAATCCCCATTTTAGAGGCAAGTCCTACGATTCTTGTCAGTCGTCTCTTTGAGCACCAACGAGCCAACTCAATGGCAAGAGAACTGTGACCAATTACGAGGAACATCCATGACTCTCCATACAATCAACTTGAGTTGATCTGTTGAATCCCTGCACTCAGAAAGAAATTTTGACGTTCTCTCGCTCAATCCCTTGGACTTCGAAAAGATCTCTGCGAACACAGCCTTTTATTCCAGCCACGAAATTTGTAGGAATCATTTGAATAGCTGCATTGAAATTTGTAGCAGATGCGTTGTAGAATTCTCTTCGGTCAGCGACTTGGTTTTCCAGAGCTACGAGTTGCTTTTGAAGTTCTACGAAGGATGCATTTGCCTTAAGATCAGGATATTGTTCTGCGACCATGTTGATTCGTGGAATAAGACCTGCAAGTGTGCTTTCCGCTGCACCAACGCCTCTTACATCTCCTTGAGCCAATGCACCAGCAGCGGCTTGTCGTGCAACTGCAAACGCATCAAAGATTTCTTTCTCATGAGATGCGTATCCCTTAACAGTCTCAACAAGATTTGGAATCATATCGTAACGCTGCTTGAGCAATACGTCGATATCTGCCCACGATTTATTCACGTTCTCTTCAAGTCGAACTAATCGATTCCATGTTGTGAAAAACCAAATTAAAACGACGAGGAAGAGGAAACCTCCGACGGCCAAACCAATTATCATTGCAGACATATCATGAACCCTAACATCAAACCATATGAAAGTATTGTAAAACTCCGCTGATATGATATGCAACAACAATTTCCAAACGTCATGGACGCTGTAACGATTGCCTTTGTTCTGCTCGGCAGCGCCTTCATTGGCTTCTTGTTTGCACCACTTGGATTAGGGGGTGGATTGCTCTTTGCACCACTTCTTCATTACGGTGCTGGTTGGGACATCGATGGAGCGTTACTGATCGTGTCTCTCGGTTTGTCCGGCACTGTCGCCTATGGATCGGGTTTACGTCACCGAAAAGAAGGGTTTTACTCCGATAAACGTCTCAAAGAGGGCCTATTTGGAGCGATACCAGGGGCGATTATAGGTGTTGTAATTGTTGCATCCTTGAGTGGATCGTTCGATGTCTTGTTCAAGGCACTAAGTCTTGGATTTGTAACATGGGCCATCATTAAAACAATTCGAGCGCGAAGCAAAAAGGAAACGATTGAAGAAAGTGCTTCGACAATTCCGTTGCAGATTGGCGTTGGTATCGGAGGCATGCTATCATCAGTTCTTGCGATAGGAGCAGGTGCAATCTATGTACCTGTGCTCAAAACATATGGTTCACTTCAATCTCGAAAAGCCATTGGAACAAGCCTTCACATTATGATGTGCGTGATTCCTCTTTCGATTATTGCTCACCTCTTCGCGTTGAATGAAGGTCAATTTGAGGTACTCAAATCGAATCTTGTACTAATTCTACTGTTACCATTTGTTGTTATTATCGCTGCTAATGTCGGAGCAAGATTTGGTATTGCCAAGGTTTCTGAACATCGTATCATGCAAGTTTTCGTTGCGATTCTCTTCATTATCGGAATTCGATATATGCTTGACTTGATGGATGAATTGTTTAGTTAGAGAAGAATGGCCTTTCAAGAAAAGATGGCTTGATTTATCTCCTCAAGAGTAACAGAACAGAACTCACCCTCATCCAGATTAAAATCGTCCAACTGCATTCCTTCAGTACCAAGTCGATGCAATTGAGTGACGTGATTATCAAGGGAAGTGAACATCCTTCGAATCTGACGTTTCTTCCCCTCATCGATGGTGAGTATCGCACATGTTTTATGCTCTAATTCAATTATTGCAGGACGAGTTCTAAACTGTTCCTGTGAACCATATTCAACAACAGAAACCCATACTCCGTTTCGTATTGATTGCAGTTGTCGTTCAGTGATTTTTGATTCTGTTTCAACCCGATATGTCTTCCTGATTTTCTTGTCCGGATCTGTTATCGAATGAACTAACTTTCCATCGGTTGTAACCAATAGAAAGCCTGTTGTCTCTTCATCAAGTCTTCCAACAGTGACCAATGTTTCATAGACGGAAGGATCGACTGAGTCACGAAAGAGTTCATAGATCGATGTCTTATTCAATTCAAGTTCTTGTGAATTCAATCGCGAGCAGATGTAACCTGCAGGCTTGTTGAGTAGAAAATAAACATCCTTGGATGGAAGGAATAATTCTCTTCCTCTGTATTTTACTGAACGTTTTGCAGGATTGAATTCGTAAGCAATATTCTTCACAATTGAATCATTGACAGTCACGTCCCCATCCCAAATTGCTTTTTTGACATCCGATTTGGATGAAAACTCTCCGCATTTTGAAAGAAATTGATGCAGTCTGAGCTTCATTAGTCATTGGTGCACATGGTCTGTTCATAGCAGTTCCTCCTTACGATGAGCAGTAGAGTCTCTTCGTTAGGTCTAACTTGAGCAAGATAACATTGAGCAACCAATTTTATGTCGTGCCCATTCTGGTCGCTTCTTGAACCATTTCTGTTCATAGTCAGGCTGTTCATCGTATGGATTTTTTAGCAGCGTATGCAATTCCTCACAGACAGACAGATCTCCCGATTCAGCTGCATCAATTGCTAATTGAGCCATCCAATTTCTGAGAACATATTTCGGATTTGCAGAAAGCATTGCTTCTCGATTCGGTCGTGAATGTACTCGACTCCACCATGCAGAGAGCCATGTGTTCCATTCGTTGGTTGGAATAGTGGTTTCATCATAAAAGGCATGAGTTAAGCCAACCACTTTGGGTTCTTCAAGAGAGGATAACAAACGGAAGAAGAGCGTCATGTCCGTTTCCACTTGTTGAAGTAATTCGTTAAGATCACGAATCAAAGTTTCGTCTTCGGGTCGAAATTCGTCTAAACCGAGTTTAGAAGCCCACATCTCATTTTGGAAAGTAGAATACGCATTGGTGTATGCATCAAGGACACCATGCAATAAGTCAGGTTCATCCATTATCGGAACCATTGCTTCGAGTAAGCGAGCAACATTCCATGCCCCAATTTGTGGCTGTTGCCCGTATCGATAACGACGAGTTCGCAAAGCTGTTGTGTTAGGTGTCCATCCAGGATTGTAATCTTCCAGCCATCCATATGGACCATAATCAATGGTAAGGCCATGGATGGACATGTTATCAGTATTCATAACACCGTGAACAAAGCCTACACGCATCCAATGCGATATCATCAAAGCAGTTTGTTCAGCAACATGAGTTAGCCAATTCACACGACCTGCATCATTGGAAATATCATGTTCTGGAAAATGCCGGACTACTGTGTGTTGAAGCAATGATTTGAGTGTGGTGAGATCTCCCATTGCTGTATGAATTTGGAAACTTCCAAAACGAATGAAACTCGGTGCCACTCTGCAAACAATGGCTCCTTGCTCAAGCGCTTGATTCCCGTCGTACATCATGTCTCTTAGGACCATTTCGCCTGTTGAGACCAATGAGAGGGCTCGAGTTGTTGGAACACCAAGATGGTGCATTGCTTCACTGCATAAAAATTCTCTAATCGACGAGCGTAACACTGCTTTTCCATCTGCAAATCGTGAATAAGGAGTTGTCCCTGCTCCTTTCAATTGCAATTCAAGTACCTCATCGGATAGTTCCACTTCTCCAAGAGTAATTGCCCTTCCATCACCAAGTTGCCCCGCCCAATTACCGAATTGATGACCGCCATATCGTTGTGCATAGGGGTCCATCCCTTCCACGATATCCCCGCCACCGAGTACGATTGCATCAATTGAATCAAGACCTAACTGAGTCGCCATTTCATAGGAAGAAAGCAAGAGTTTGGGATGAGGAGAGGGAGTTGGTTGCACACGAGACCAACATGCTTGTGGAACCTGTCGTGCTTGGCCACCAATTTCTGAATCTCCGGGAGTTTCATCAAGAAAGCGACGAGCCCAGACAAGTGATTCGAGTGTGCCCATGGCCAAGTGACCTATGGCCAAGCCTTGAATGTGTCACTCAAACCAAGAGGATTAAGCTTGGAATCCAGGGAAGTACTGCATCGTATAACTTGCAGCAGATTCAGGAGGATACCCTTGAGCAATCAATCCGTTGTAATATTCTCGGGCTGGATCAGGTTGGGGCATAGGTGGTGCAACTGCAGCTTGCGCATAGGTTTGAGTTGGTATTGGTTGAACGTACGGGTTTTGTTGTGCAGCGGGCATGACAACTTGTTGCTGCATTGGTTGCTGCATTCCTAAATTTGGAAGTTGTTTCGCAACATTTGCTCCATCTCCCTTACGAGTCATCATGAAACCTACTCCTGCTAGAACAAGTACAACAAGACCATACACTACAAGCATAAGAGGGCTGGCAAAGAAATTTTCTTCATCTGATTCTAAGGGTTCGGGTTCTACGAATATATGTGTGAATGGATCATCCACATAAGCATCAGCTCCATCGTCTAGTGTCCAATTTTCATCTGGATCAGAGTATCCATCTCGATCAGTATCGAGGCAACCAAACCTATCAAATTTAGACAAGCCATAGACCTCAGGACAACTATCGCCTTCGAATCCATTCAACTCATCGCCAAAGCCATCATCGTCAGTATCGAACCATTGAGTTGGTTCGAGTCTGAACTCATCTGCACCGTTTACTACAGTCCATGAGAGTTCAGGGTCCGAGCGACCATCACCATCCGTATCGGTACAGCCAAGTCGATCAATGGTTGAATTTCCAGCAATGTTTACACAAGCATCTGGATCAACACCTGATTCGTTGTCGCCATAGCCATCACCATCAACATCAATCCATTGAGTTGGTTCGCTAGGGAATGCGTCCTGCACGTCCCACCATCCATCTCCATCAGAGTCTGGACAACCGAGAATTCCGTTTTGCCAACTTGTCCCTGGTTGCATTGGGCATGCATCTTGATCAGTAGCACCAGTGATGAGTTCACCCACCCAGTTTTCAGGTCGGTCAAGCCATGTTCCATTTCCGTAATTGTCACCAAAGCCATCTTCATCAAAGTCAGACCATTGTGTAGCATCACTAGGGAATGCATCAGCACCACTGTCAACACCCCATCCTGCGGTGGGTGTTGAAAGCCCATCGCCGTCAGCATCTACGCAACCAAATCGATCGACAGTGGAAGTCCCAGGTGTATCTGGACAAGCGTCTGCTGGTGTGCTTCCAAGATTGTCTCCATAACCATCGGAATCTGAATCACTCCAAACAGTTGGGTCAGTCGGAAGATCATCAATTGAATCAGCCCAGCCATCACCATCACCATCTGGACAAGCATTGAGCCCACCTGCAGTGGAGTTTCCAGCTTGATTTGGACAGTCATCGGTCGTATCGGACCACATGTCTCCATCGGAATCGAGACACCCCTCTGTACCCATTGTAGAAGTTCCAATCACGGTTGGACAATCATCTGCAGCGTCTTCAAATCCATCTCCATCATCATCTGTATCTTCATCAGAATCACGGCATCCATCACCATCGATGTCTGTTGCCGAATCGGAAATCCATGTTGGCCGAGGAGGCGCATAACTTGTTCTCGGGCATGCATCCACTCCATCAGCAACTCCATCATTGTCGTCATCAGTATCTTCGGTTGAATCATCTTTACATCCATCATTGTCCCAATCTGTTGATGAGGCTGGATCGTTAAAATCACGAGAACTGGTCCAATTAAATTCACCATTTCGTGGACAATTATCAGGGAAATTATCTGTTAAGCCATCATTATCATCATCTGAATCACATGCATCTCCTTCGGAGTCGCCATCAGTATTGGCTTGATCAGAATTCGGAACTGTTGGACAATTGTCTGGTGCCGAATCAAGAACTCCATCACCATCAGTATCTTTGAGAGATGCTGGATCAAAAATCCATGCAAAGACATCGGCACCACCGCCAGATGTAATCTGAGTACCTTTGTGGGTAAACGAACCAACGAATGTTCCTGCTAATCCTAGATAATCGGAATTATTCGAGGCCATAGACAAGACTAACTCGTCTCCCCCAGCACCTATCTTTTCAATCCAGTCCACTGCACCATTGGGCGAAAGGCCAACAGCGAAACCATCGTAAGTGCCTTGCAGAGAAAGAGACTTAGAACCAACATAGAACGTTGAAGTAAGGAAACCGCCAAAAGCAACTCCTCCGTTGGAGGTAATTGCCATTCCTCGCGGCTGATCTGTTGCACTCGTACCAGCGACAGTCGCCCAACTATTGGCTTGGTTAGTTGCACTCTTTGCAATGAAGATATCATTTCCACCGTAAGCTGAAGTCGCTGTCCAACCGCCGCTAGATAACGTACCTCCAAAGGTACCTGAAAGATAGGTATCTCCTCCCCCGTCGACAACGATTTGCAAAATGAGGGTTTCTTGGTTCGGCGTACCCATTCCAGTCAACCCGAGGACTGCAGCATTCGCATCAATTTCGACAATGATAGCATCTGCGACACCGACCGCGATATAGGTGTTTGATCCCCATTGAGAATTGCTGGTGCTTGCGGTTGCTAGTTTTACCCCATTTGAAGGAGTAATAGCCATATCAAAAACGCTGTCTGCGCCAATGCCGCCACCATAGATGACCCAACTAAGAGTCCCTTGATTTCCATCATACTTTGCAACATAGATGTCTTGACTTGTAGCATTAAGACTCATACCACCAAAATCAGTTTCTCCTTGAAACATACCAGTAACGAAAAGATTGCCCATCATATCGACCTGCACAGCAGCTGTTCGGCTGAATTCCCCTGTACCGTTGACCAATGTTGAGAAACTTTTTGCCCACATCCAGTTGCCCATTGGATCGGCTTTCGCAATGAATCCTTCATCGTGAAATCCTGAATTCGTGTTGCTGATAATCGTATTTGGATTTGGAGCTCCGAAAGCAATTTCTCCGTAGAAGTATCCCGAGACGAAAATTTCTCCTGCCATTCCCACTGTGATATCCGTGATGAATGAAAGACCACCACTTCCGTAATTATGGTCTGCTCCTACAAGGTTTGTCCAAGCACCTTTTCCATCCATAAGAGCGAGGAAAAATTCGCCACCCCCGTTAAATGAAGCATAGGGAGAGGTTGGCGAGAGTGTTTTTGTCCCGTAGGTAAGAGTGGAATTGAATTCAGAGCCAATGACCCATCCACCATTTGGCAGAGCTTCGATATGATCTCCGAATTCACTATTGGCGGCACTGCCCGCAGCAAGAATGGAAGCGCTTGAGGAGCGTCCAGAAGTGAACAGAGGTTCATCGGAACTCGTATCTTCCTCAGGCAGCGCTTCAACAGGAGTTGGATGTTGAATTGCAAGAAGAGATGTCAGCATCAAGGCTGTCAAAAGTAGGGCGGTTGCTGCATTGAAATGCGTGCGCATGTATGAGCCATACCATTAACAGACATCAAGCCTTTCATTTGTCGAGTAGACAAATCAGGACATATTGTCATCGAGTTGAAGCAAATCACTGTCTCCAGCATCGATAACACAGAGAGTCGAGATACTGAACGGCTTACCACAAGCGACACCAAGATCACGGTTGACGATGTGTGCTTGATGCACTGTCACTTCAGGATGTTTTGCCCGAAGGTCATCGATGTAATCTGTTGGGCAATTAGCGGCAATGACCACTAATCTTGCGTCCCCTCGTGCACAAGCATCGAGAGTTTGTCGTTGTCCAAATAGTAGGCTACCAGTTGTTATTGCTGTCTTTAATTGTCGGCTTAAATCCATTTTACTTCCTCCATTCTCCACATGTGTTTCTCATGGTTGGAATCATTCCTCAGGGATGTAGAACAACTCAACACTTCCCGTTCCGAGGGAAATTGGTTGTCCAACGATAATGTTCTC
>JBMZTB010000072.1:0-8943 GCA_049623485.1 Candidatus Poseidoniaceae archaeon | reverse complement strand
ACGCCCTGATACCGAGGGTCAGGCCTTCGAGGAAACTATGAACAAGGCCGTTAGGCGTCGGGGCACAGCTGATTTCTCACTTTTTCCGCTGCAACAAGCGATGTCATCAAATGCCGTGTGGCTCCACCAACAAACATGGAAGAGGAGCGTCACTACCGGCGGTGCCTCATCGGTGGCACTTTTGACCGATTCCATTCAGGGCATCAATTGTTGATTCAGACCGCTCTTCGACAAGCAGACTTTATCGAAGTTCATGTGACCAATGATGCTATGGCTCAAGCAAAAGGTGGATGGATAGAATCACTTGAAGATCGAATGGAGGGTGTCCTTTCCTGGCTCTCCCATAATGCTCCGAAGCGCCATGAAGTATTCGTACTGGAAGATCCTCATGGTCCAGCCCCCCATCATCAACAAGCGGACAGCATCGTTGCAACAGCAGAAACAATCTCTCGATGTCATCACATTAACAATGAACGTATGGAAAATGGACTGTCAGCTCTCCATATTATCGAAGCCCCTCACATGATGGATGAACTCGGAGGCATTCTATCCTCAAGTCGAATTCGAAATGGACTTGTCGATACTGAGGGACATCCATGGATTCCTCCAGCCCTCAATGGAAAAATACTGAGAATGCCAACTGTCTTGGATGATGAATTCAAAACACCAATGGGAGAATTGTTTGAAGGACCTGAAGATGCACCTGAAGTGGCTCTTTCTGCAATGCTTGAATCGCTCCCAGTGAATCATGGAGCCTTAGTCGCAGTTGGTGATGTGACAGTCAAAGGACTCATGGACATGGGAATACAGCCAGACATTGCATTTATTGATGGACAAACGAAGAGAACAGAACTTGATGATGACCTCAAAGTGAATTCTGAAATGTATTCTCTCCGTCGAAGTGTCAAGAACCCACCCAGTATTTTGACCCCCGAACTTCTTGATGTTATACAATGGTCATTGATTCAGGATGAGCCTGTTTTGGTTGAAGTGGATGGTGAAGAAGATTTAGCACCAATGTACATTCTTGCAACTGCTCCACTTGGAACGATTATTGTCTATGGGCAACCAGCAAAAGGTGTTGTTATGCGTGTCCTCGATATCGAAGCAAAGCATCGAAGTCGGAATTTACTGGTTATGTTCGAGGTTGAGTAATGACAGAACATCCCATGGTGAGTGTGACCGTTTGTGTAAGGGACGGTGAGCATTGGGTTGACGATTGTCTTGATTCTCTTCTTCAACAAACGCATCGCCCTTTGGAAATCATTGCAGTAAACGATGGATCCTCGGATGATACGAAATCTAAACTCGATGCTTGGCAGCAAAAGTATGCAGGTGGTGAAGTCCCAATTCATATTATTCATCAAGATTCTCTTGGCTTATCTGCAGGACGTATGGCTGCAGTAAAACAGTCAACTGGGACATGGATTGCAATTACTGACATCGATGTCCGGCCTGAGCCTGATTGGATTGAACAAATGTTAATCGCTAACAAACCAATCGATAATGAATCAATTGTCGCAGTAACTGGACGCACAGTCTTTCAAGCGCATGATGATGTTGTGAGTCGCTTCAGAGCAGTCGAAATTGCGTCCAAATATCGCAACAGACCGAGAAGGACTTCGCTTGCGAATGGACCTTGTTCGATGTTTCTTCGAGAATCCTTGATTGAAGCAGGAGGTTTTGATCCAGCATGGTATCATGCAGAAGATATGGAATTGAGTCTCCGTCTTCTTTCGAATGGAGGTACAATTATTCACGCTCCCGATGCTTTGGTTTCACATGTGCCGGAAATTGGTATACGTCGTTTCCTGCATAAACGTAGAAGAGATGCTAGAGCTCACGTTCGCATTGTTCGTCATTTCCCAGCAAGACAGAGAAACGGACCTGGTTTTGATTTCATTGGAAGTGCTAGTATTGCATTCTCAATTCTTCCTATCACTCTGTTGATGCTGTTGTCGTTTATTCCAATCATACTAGCGTTACCTGTTGACGGTGATCTGCTTTCCATGTGGCAGACAAATCTTGCATTCGGTGGCCTGATGCTCGGAGCTTTGATTGAACTTCTCTTTTGGAGAGGCCCACTTGGAGTCATCACGCGAAGTCTGAAGAAAGATGGAAAGGGAAATCATCTCTTTCTATCGCTTTCAGTAAGAATCCTGATTCTACGTTGGTCCATTGCACTTTGGCAAGGCCTTGCACTAGGTGCACTGGATGCTCTGTTAATGAGAAACGGTCACAAGCGTTTGTTCAGTTGAACAATCACATGACGGTGTCGTCGCCAGGTGGCGCTCGACTCGCTGCGTTAAGAGCAAAGCCAAATGCTACAAGAGTGATTGAAACTGAGTACACACCGAGATCAATCCAAGCTTCGTACAATACGCTGTAAACGATGTAAAATCCGAATCCGAGGAGAAGGCACCATGCACCAGCTGCTCGCATCATTCCACCTTCGCTCCCAACAAGAGCGGGCCATGTGTCATTGATAATCATGGATTGGAAGAACGTTGCAACACCGCCTTCATTCGTTTCATTGATTGACTTGAGGCCAAGTCCAACAAGGAGAGCGCAAAATGCCATGAAGACTGCATCACCAGCTACAAATGTGGCAGCAGTTTCTTTGTCACCAAACGCATCTGCGAGTAATTCAAAGGTGAGGAGTCCTCCCCATGAAACTCGATATGACGGATGTATTTGACCAAGAATATTGAGCACTGCTAGGACAAGACCCCATGCTCCAATCGCAATATACCACTTGGAAAGGCCTACTGAAGGATTTGAAATAAGGTCGAAAAAACCTTTTGCTTCTGTCTTCTCTTCACTGCTCATGAATCCGCCACCTGCCTCATCCATATAAGAACAACGAATCAAAGCGGACGTTGTTGTCGATAGCGATTGTTGAATACTGTGCTCATATTCTCATCAGCATTCATCAGAATTTGTTGAGTTTCAACGTTTTGTGGAATGCATGAATTAATTTCCTTTGAACGACCATATCGTCCTCGACTGATTGTTCTTGCAGTGATCAGTCCAAGCATATCGAGATTGGCAATTATCCCCGAAATTCTTCTTTGGGTTAAGGATGGAATGTTGAGATATGAACAGGCTTGGTCATAAACATCGTAGAGTTGACCTGTTTGTATGTTCTTAAGTCCATTCCTTTCGTTGATGAGAACTGAAGCGAGAACTAACTTTTGTTGAGTTGGTAAAGCGGCAATAACTGGCTCGATTTGGTCCGCTTCAATTTGGTGCTGTGCCATACGAACGTGATGTTGTTCAACCTTCTCGTCGCCCAACTGTTCTGCTTTCTCTGTTGAAACCCTCAACAAATCCAAAGCACATCGAGCATCGCCATGTTCCTGTGCTGCAAATGCTGAACAGAGTGCAATAACTCCTTCAGATACTACATCAGGAGCAATAGCGACACTTGCCCTCTTCCTGAGAATGTCCTTGAGTTGCTCAGCATCGTATGGAGCAAAAAGAAGATCTTGTTGACCAAGACGGGAACGAACACGTGGATCAAGGAACTCTGTGAATTTCAAATCGTTTGAGATACCGATGACACATGCCCGTGAATCTTTGAGGAATGAATTGAGGTTGGTAAGATTGTAGAGTAAGTCATCTCCTGCTTTTCGCACCAGATGGTCAATTTCGTCCAATACGATGACAAAGACTCCTTTTCTTGCATCCATCCTCTTAATGAGTTCTTTAAACACACGATCTGTTGGCCAGCCTGTGAATGGGATTTCATCTATTTCGTGATCTTCAAGAAGGGAATTTCCGATGTTCGAAAGAACCCTATATTGAGTGTCGATTTGTCTGCAGTTAACCATGACTGGAGTAATGTCTCTTCTCATTTGTTCCCCTTTCTCTTTCAAGAGGTTTGTAACATGTAATGTTACGGCGGTTTTCCCTGCTCCAGTGACTCCATAGAGGATCATGTTTGATGGAATCTGTCCATTGAGAGCTTCGACAAGATTGAATGCAATACGTTCAATTTCTTTTTCTCTATGTGGCATAACAGTCGGTCGATGACTGTGGTGAAGAATCTCTTTATTGAGAAATAAACTTGGCCTGGAGAGCAAAGTGTCGAAGATGTTTTCCTTCACAATTTTTCCTCCATTATATACCCCAATGCAACGGCTCGTTGAACCCGCGCTGGGATAGTTTCTCCGAGTCCGAGCCCCCCTCATAAGGATGTCCGTGGAAATCGATTGGAGGAAACAATTTTGATTGCAAAAAAAGAATTATTTGAAAATGATATACGGCTCAGCAGGGGTACTTAAATGAAGAAAAAATATCAACTCATTTTAGTCGATTCCAAACTGAATTTTCGTAAATCCAAGTATCTCCATCTTCGAGATGGTGGACAGTTTCTGGATGGATTGGGAATTCATTTGTTAGGATTGGTTCGCCATTTGATTTTTTAGAATCTATGAATGTATGAGTAATGAGTAATTCAGTGCCCGGATTTCTCTCTGCCAATGATTGAATATCATTCGGTTTGTGGTGATGATCTGATGGAACCCATTGTGGAAAACCCATCTCCACAACGGCTATCTGTGAGCGGGAAATAGCATTCTCAAGATTTTCACAAGGACCTGAGTCACCAGAGTGAACTACTGAAGCACCATCGCTGTGTTCAAAGCGATATCCATGGGGGTCAACAGCATCATCATGATGGACTTCAAAACGCTCCCAGTTCCATTCGTCTTTGGTTGTTCCACGTTCGCTTTCAATGAAATCAATTGAATCAAGGGCATCATCTAAACTCCCTGGGAAAGCAAGTTGGCAAAGCGTTTGAAATCGTTCCCGAACCCCTTTCGCCCCTACGACAGTGAGAGGTTTTGTGCGTTCTCTGTCTGAAATGTACTTCCTTTCAAGGAGTAAAAACGGCAATCCGAAAACGTGATCTCCGTGAAGATGGGTTACGAAAATAGTTTCAATGTCTGCAGGAGAAATGCCTGCAATTCGCAAACTTGCAAGAGCAGTCGGAGGAGCATCGACAATATGGATGCCATCAAGAATCATGAACGAATGAAGCCTTTGCTTTGGAAGGAAGGCATTGCCCGTTCCTAACAAACGAACTTCGTGGGTCATAGTATATCGTCCGAGAATCAACTCTTTGAATCCTATGTAAGAGGGCTATGGGCGTAAGAGAATGATGATAAGTGTGCCACAATTGGGAAAAACATCGCGAAGCGATTGGTGAGTTCATGAGTAACTGGTCTGCAAAAAACCCATACGATTCTAAAATCACTGAATGCTACGTCCTTAACGGCAAGGGCTCCAAAAAAGAGACACGCCACATCGTATTCGACCTTGGCGACTCTGGACTTGATTACAAAGTCGGCGACGCACTCGGAGTCCTCCCCGAAAACCCACCACACATCGTTGAGGAACTTATCGAAATCCAAGGCTGGGACCGAGACCACATCGTCACAACCCACAAAGGTGAAAAAGACCTGTATACAGCTCTTAAGAAAGATTTCGAAGTGCATATGGCAAACAAGAAATTCGTACAATCTCTTGCCAACAAGGTGGTTTCATCTGGAATGAACATCTCGATGAGTATTGTCAAGCGGTCAAGAAACGGTATCGATTGGAATGCAGCAGAAGATGGGGACTTACCTCCAGGCCTTACGTCTAGTGTGCCATCAGATGACCCTGCCTCTCAGGTCAAAGCAATCCTGTCCGATGCAAAAGAGATTGAAAATTATCTCTGGACTCGAGATTATGTCGACATTATGCGAGAGTTTAGCGTCAAGTATTCGCCTGAGGAATTCTTGGAATTGGTTGATCGACTTAAGCCTCGACTGTATTCTATTGCATCCTCTCATGATGCTCATCCAGGATTCGTAGAATTGACTGTTGGTATTGTTCGATTTAATTATCATGATCGTCAACGAGGCGGTATCACAACACAATACATGGCTGATGAAGTCGTTGTTAACGAAACACCAGTCGGTGTCTTCATGTCTCCAACAAAATCGTTTATCCTACCAGAAGACAAGGAGACGGATATCATCATGGTCGGTCCTGGAACTGGAATTGCACCATTCCGAGCCTTCATGGAACAACGTGTTCACGATAAAGCTACAGGGCGCAACTGGCTTTTCTTTGGAGATCAATCCGAAAAGACAGAGTATTACTACAAAGATGAAATTGAAGGTTGGATGGATAGTGGAGACTTATACCGCTTCACTACGGCTTGGTCAAGAGATCAGGAAGAGAAAATCTATGTTCAACACCGTTTGAAAGAGCATGGTGCTGAGGTTTGGGAATGGTTCGAAAAGGGCGCATACTTCTACATTTGTGGCGATAAAACCTACATGGCAAAAGATGTCCATAGAGCACTTATTGAAATTGCAATTGAGCACGGTGGCATGTCAGAAGAAGATGCTACACATTTCATTGAACAGACAATGATGCGTGAACAAAAGCGCTACTTGCGTGACGTTTATTGATTCATTTAGGGATAAGGTATCCAATGCCGAGAAACCCTACAACAAATACGCCTGGACCTGTGAAGTTAAACGCTGAAAGTTGAAACTCATCAGTAAAATCTACTGTGCCCAATATCGATGCGAACAAGAAAAACCCTACGTAAAGGAGTTGGAGGAACCCAATGAATATTGGGTATTTATTGAAAAGGCCAACCGACATGAGCGACAAAATCACAAAAATAATGTATGCTAGAGGCGAGAATATGAGGAGCAGTAAGGCGATTCCAAACCATTCTAATTCATCTTCATTCTCAAAACTCTCATTTGGATCTTGCTCTTCCTCCTCGAAGGTTTCCGTATCAAAATTGGAAATTGTTTCAAGTGAATATATCGTACTGCTGTATCCATTCATTGGGCATTCAAGGTCATCTGATTCGACGGTTTCTTCAGAGTTTGTAGAGGATTGGATTGCCACATAGAATCCTTCACAAAGTTCCCTTTCTTCAGAATTCGATAAATCTTCATGATCAAAAGTAAGAAAAGGTGAAAACATCATTAATGCTGTTAGAAAAATGGTTATTATTGGAGCATAGTATGTTTTCTGAGGTCCTTTTTTCCGATATGTCTTGCTACTGGAACTGACATAGGTTAACGGTTGAGAACGGATTTCCACCGGTTGTTGACTTTGATATCCTCCATAAGTTTGGGTAGGTGGTGCTACTGCTTGGTATGGGCTCTGAATAGGAGGTGGGCGAGGAGTCCAATGTGGATAGTAAATTTTTGTGATATCGATTGCTTCTTGATGAGGAGTACCTGAATTGACGAGTTGCTCAAAATACCCTTGAGGATTGGCGTTCGATGATGATTCAGTATTCTGTGGGGTCCAGTGTGGATAGTAGATTTTGGTAAGATTTACCGCCTCTTGATACGGAGTGCCAGAATGAACGAGTTGCTCAAAATACTCTTGGCCTTCCATGGAGGTTGTAAATGTCTTTTGTTTGAATAGTTGTCGATTATGTATCAAATTTCCATACAAGCATCCTACTTCCGTTAATAGATGTCATCTCAGAAATAATGAAAGGAGATTTTCGAAGAGCTCGATTTAAGATATGAGATTCGACACTCCGCCCATGGTTTTTCATTGCTTCAATCAAATCATGTGTTGTCAAAGGGCCGTTTTTGCGAATATACCCCACAATCCAATCAGCGTGCTGTCGTTGGAGCCGTTTTTCTTCAGTCCAGCGTTTTCTCATGAACTGGATTTATCAAACATCTGTTTAAACAGATGTTTACTGACAACCTGTTATGCCAGAGGGGCCAGAAATTCACAGAGCCGCTCAGCGATTGAGAAATGCACTTGAAGGTTCAATCATAACTCATGTTGAGTGCCCGTACACGACAATTCAAGGACAAGAGCATCGATTTCTAGGGAAGCAAGTGATCTCGGTAGAAGCTCGTTCGAAGGCTATGCTGATTCACATCGGTGAAGATGTTCTCTACAGTCACAACCAACTATATGGTCGATGGACAATACAGAAAAATTCCACAAAATCAAAGAAAACAAACCGTTCATTACGGCTTAAATTACAAAATGAGACTCATACCGCTTGTCTCTGGTCGGCCACAGACATTCAAATCATTGAACCTTGGGAAATTGAAGGTCATCCATACATTGCGAAACTTGGCCCAGACGTTGCTGATCGAAATGTTGACCATGATGAGGTTTTGAAGCAAGTTCAAAATCCAACATTTGGAAGAAGGCAACTTTCCCATCTGTTACTTGATCAAGGCTTTCTTGCAGGAGTTGGGAATTACCTTCGTAGCGAAATACTTCATTCTGCGAGAATATCGCCTTCACGGAAATTGAATTCACTCTCGGAAAATGAACAAACAAGCCTTTCACAATCAGCGATTAAAGTTACACACTTAGCGTTTGAACAACGAGGTGTTACAGTCCCCAAAGAACTGTATGAATTGCTTAGAGAAAATGGACTATCTCGTCGCCAAGCAAGGCATCATGTCTTCACGCGCGATGGACTTGAATGCCATGAGTGTAATACCACAATCATCCATACTCGAATGAGTGGACGGCGTCTTGATTACTGCCCCTCTTGTCAGATTTAAATCCGTTTCAATCGAAGTGGCTTTTCATTCATACCATAGGTCAGATATCCAGCAGGT
The DNA here is from genome assembly GCA_049623485.1 of Candidatus Poseidoniaceae archaeon. Taxonomy (GTDB): domain Archaea; phylum Thermoplasmatota; class Poseidoniia; order Poseidoniales; family Poseidoniaceae; genus MGIIa-L2. The sequence goes on along the minus strand of JBMZTB010000072.1, from coordinate 316 downwards.
TCAATCATGAATCGTTTCGTCATGAATTCCTTTCCAAAATCAGGATGGGGTGGATCGAAGAGAAGAACAATTCGTGTTGACCAGCCAATTGAATTGGTAATTAATCCCTTAGCAGGGTGGCCATCGACTGTTAGCAGTAGGGGTTCAAATTGTTCTTGTCCTGAATCGATTGGGAAATCAGATTCAATAATTTCGGGCTCATTTTTTGCATCGTCTCTTTGTGACATATTGAGCGAATAAAGGTGCCCGTATAAGAAGTTTATTACTTAATAACAAATTATGTTGTGCTACTTATTCGACCGCTTTGCTCATAGGG
>JBMZTB010000071.1:0-9187 GCA_049623485.1 Candidatus Poseidoniaceae archaeon | reverse complement strand
CGAAAACGAGTGAATCATCGTATTGGGGAGGAGATATTCCATGGGTTTCTGGTGCAGATTTGAGTTCAAATGATTTATTCGCCTTCGATTCTGCAAGAAAAATCACTTCATTGGGAGTGCAAAAAAGCTCAACCAAGATTTTGCCAGTTGGAACGGTGATGATAACTGCTAGAGGGACTGTAGGTGCAACAAAAATAACGGCAGTTCCTATGGCTATGAGTCAGACGAGTTTTGGTTTCAAAGCGAAAAAAGGAATTAGTGATGCATTGGTGTATCTGGCAAGTCAAGAAACAATTCGTCAACTCCGCTCATTTGCTTATGGAGCAGTGTTTGATACATTTACACAAAGTACGATTGATATCACAAAGATTGCGATTGCGCCTATGGAAGTTTTACAGGCATTTGGAAAAATAGTAGATCCTTTGTTTGAAGCAATGAAAAATTCTGCCAAAGAAACAATTGAATTGTCATCTACCAGAGATGCATTACTACCAAGGCTGATGTCTGGTGAATTGTTAGTAAATTGAGGGAATGAATTGGTCAAAGATTACACAAGTTACGTCAGGTATCATGACGTCAAAGGCTTGGATGGTCATTTTTTGGAAATTGATTTTCCTGATTCGAGCGATGTTGATGAAATTAAGTCGATATTAACCACTGCATCGAAAGAGCTCAAGCATCATTCGAGTTTTTTCAACCGCTCCGGTGCGTATGTGTACTATCTTGAGCACGATGGTAAAGACAAGGTGTACGTTGGTCAGGCCTCACAACTCGAAAGCCGAGCATTGAACAAAAATCGCCTGAGCAATGAGAAGGTTCGAAAGGTGCTCCTGTTCTCGAATACAAGAGCAGATCAATTCGATGAATCTGAAATCCAACACCTTGAATATACAATTCTTCGAGAACTCAACAATTCTGATGCAATCGTCAAGAACGTTCAGTCTGTATCTGGTTCAATTACTACCGAAGCACGACGAAACGCAGTACGTGATTGGTTTGAAAACGTCAAGAAACATCTCGTCGGTAAGTTTGATGGATTTACCAATCAAACAAAACCACTTGGTAAGTCGGTAAAAATCTGGCTCGAACGTGACAATTCAACGCATTATTGCAAAGCAGAAGCAGAATTTTTCTATGAAACTGGTCGTGTTTGGATTCCGAAAGGAACCGTCGCCTCGCACAGGCGATGGCAGGTTCCCCGGACCTATCAAAAAGTGAAAACTGGGATGATCAATTCAAAGGAATTAATTGAGACAAAACCGCATGGAAAATTCGGCCATCCAGGATATGAGTTTGGAGAGGATCGTGTTCTTATGAACATCTCTGAAGCCACAACGATTATTCTCAATGCACCACAAGGAGCCAATGCTTGGAGGATAGTTGGTAGCAACGAAATTTTACAAGACAGTCCTTATTGGGATAAATAAGCAAGTGTGATTCTTATGGATGAAAGTGACCTGGAAGACCTTGCAATGGCATGGTTTGAGCAACTTGGTTATGAGACCGTGTATGGCCCAGACATCGGCCCAGGAGGTCCGCATGAGGAACGTGAAGAACCTCAGGACGTTATCCTGTGGGGGCGTTTCGAGCAATCCTTGGCGAGAATAAATCCCACAGTTTCTCGAAACGTCTTGGAGGATGCAAAGCGCACCTTCAGGCGCCGACTTAACGATGAGCCCAGCATTGTTGCATCCAATTTTGTCTTTCAAGAAATGCTAACGGAAGGTATCCGTGTTGAGGAGCGTATTGGTGGTCAAACAAGGACGGTTGCGGTTCGGTTGGTTGACCGAGAAACGATTGACAACAATGACTGGTTTGCAGTCAATCAATTCGAAGTTATCTACGATCGAAACCACCGAGTTCCCGACATTGTATTGTTCGTCAATGGGTTGCCAATGGCAGTTATTGAACTGAAGTCATTTGCCCGTGAAGAAGTCTATCTGCAAAACGCATTCAAGCAACTTCAAACATACAAAAAAGAACTTCCAATGTTGTTTGAAACGAACCAGTTCCTTGTCGCTTCGAATGGAGCATTCAGTCGCTTTGGAGCACTCACCTCGGGGTGGGACCGCTTCATGCCTTGGCGAAGTATGGAAAATAATGAAGAGAGCGTTGAGATGGAACTTCAGTTTATGATTCAGAATCTCTTTGAAAAAGAGATGTTTGTAGAGTACATCCATGATTTTGTTCTCTTCCAACAAAAGTCAGGTGGTCTCATCAAAATATCCGCTGGTTATCATCAATATCATGCCGCAAAAGCCGCACTCGAGCGAACGAAAGAAGAGGTTGCACTCGATGGTCGTGGTAAGATTGGTGTCATTTGGCACACGCAAGGGTCTGGAAAGAGCCTGACGATGACGTTCCTAACAGGGTTGATTGCTCGAGAAAGTTCTCTAAACAACCCTACTGTGATGGTCATTACCGATCGTAATGATCTCGATGGACAATTGTTTGCAACCTTTGATGCGTCTCGTGAATATCTTCGTCAAGAACCTGTCCGAATTGAAAGTAAGGAAGAACTAGTCAAGGAACTTTCTGGGAAGCTTTACGGTGGTGTAATCTTTTCAACCATTCAGAAATTCTTGCCCAAGGAGAAAGATCATCGAATGGAATTGCTTAGTGATCGAACGAACATCATTATCATGGCCGATGAAGCTCACCGTTCACAGTATGACTTGCTGGATGGCTTTGCTGCACACTTAAATGACGCATTTCCCAATGCATCGTTTATCGGATTTACTGGTACTCCTATTTCGTTTTCAGATAGAGATACACGAGGTGTCTTTGGTGAAGATATTAGTGTCTATGACATCAGTAAGTCCATTGAAGACAAGAGCACTGTAAAGTTGTTCTATGACAAACAAAAGCAGCCACTCACCACCAAAAAAGCAAGCGAACTAATTGATGAGGCGTTTGAGGCTGCCACGGAATCTGAAGAGCAAGCTGTGACAGAAAAAGCAAAGCGAAAGTGGTCCCGGCTTCAGGCGATTTTCGGAGCGAAACCTCGTCTCGAGAAGATTGTGAATCATATGGAGCCACACATTCTGGAACGCTGGGAGTCGTTCCCATCAGGTAAGTGCATGATTGTCTGTGCGACCCGTCGTATATGCGTTGACATCCACGATATGCTCAAGCAGCGCCACCCTGAGTGGTACAGTGAGAACGACTCAGAAGGTGTCATGAAGGTCATCATGACTGGATCTGCCGCTGATTCCGATGAGTGGGGAGAACACATCCGAAGCGGACGCCGAAGGATGGATCTAGGAAATCGATTCAAAGATTCAGAGAGTGATTTCAAAATCGCGATTGTGTGTGACATGTGGCTAACCGGGTTCGACGCACCTTCGTTATCGACGATGTACATCGACAAACCAATGAAAGGGCACGGCCTGATGCAAGCCTTGGCGCGAGTGAATCGAGCTTTCAAGGACAAGACTGGTGGTGTTATTGTTGATTACTTTGGCTTGGCCAACCAAATTGCCAAAGCAGTTGATCACTATTCTGCAAACAACGGTAAAGGGCAAGTCATGTATGACATCGAGATTGCTGAAAGATTGTTGAAAGAAAAGCATGAGATTGTGAAAACCCTCTTCCATGGCATTTCACATGACGAATACTGGTCGTTCCCTCCTCTTGAGAAGGAATCAACGAGAATCGCGATGTTGGAGCGAATCAATTCACTTGTCCCTCGTGATGCAAAGGCGAGTCGTCGCCAATTTGGATTGGCAATGGCAGAACTCAACAAAGCCTGGAACTTAGCCAAAGCTTCCGCCGTTGCAAAAGATCGAAGAGACGATATTAAGCTGTATCAAGCGCTTCATGGATTCATCAATAGTCGTGCCCCTGAGGAACAAAAAGATCCGGAATTGCTGAACTCTGCGATCAAGCAAATACTTGATGACTCCATAACTCCGGAAGGCCTCATCGATATCGTTGGTTTAGGAAAGCAACAATCCATTTTCGATGATGCATTCATCGCTCGTGTCAAGAAGTTGGAACAAAAAAATCTCGCACAGGCAGCACTTGAGCAGTTGCTCCGTGGAAAGTTACGACAAATCAAACGAACCAATTTTGTTCGTGAAAGGAAGTATTCAGAAATGCTTCAAGCCACGCTTGATCGCTACAAGGACGGTGATCATGAAGAGATACAGGATTTGATCGATGATATGCTGAGATTGGGATCTGAACTGATGGAAGCTGACAAGCGTGGAGAGGGACTTGGATTAAGCGTAGAAGAATTTGCATTCTTCGAGGCACTTGAAACCAATGAAGCCGCAGTTCGACAAATGGGAGACAACAAACTCTGTATCATCGCCCGAGCGATCGGAGAAGTCGTCAAGGAATTCAAGGGCCGAGTAGACTGGCTGGATGGCAACAAGCGAACAATCGCTGAATTTCGTGTAAGGTTGAAGAAGATTCTACGAGATAACGATTACCCTCCCGACAAGAGGAAAGATGCGATTGAGACTGTCTTAGAACAGGCTAAATTAAACGTAGGATGAATGAGTTCCTTTCCAATCATTTCTGATTTAGGAATCAATTATACCCTGTAGGATTAGTTTAATTCTATTTTTTGTGACACTACGTGTAATCAGCGACGAATGTTTCTGTTTCATTGCAACGGAGGCAATTGTATTGAATTGGAGAATAGTTTCTCTATCAAACTCGGGTAAAGGGAAATTAAGAACATCTTTTGGATTAATCCTTTGATGACTATTTGTGGTTCCTGTTGCATATGCCGTTGAATACCACAGGAATTTTTCAGTGTGAAATAAGTAAAATAGAAAATTCAACATGGTAGGCTCTTTTGGGATTAGAGGCAGGAACTCAGTCGAACAGACTGAGATGTGTTCTCTGGATAGCTTTGGCAACCAAACCCTTGGGATTCTTGGGTTCAATTTTGAGACTAGTACGCAAGGCTCAGTTAATCGAAATTTGTTACTCAGGATGTTGGATGCAAGTGTCTTTTCGGGTAATTCAGAGTTGTCGAATGACGGGATACTGTAATGAAAGAGTGTTTCTTTGGGACAGCTTTGCGGATTCAACGATTCTCTTTTATGCGCAACCACTTTTCGCAAAGGAACATGGTTGCCGGTAGTATTCGAGTCTTCGATTAATTGAGTCACGAGGGTAAGACATAGCTTGTCAAAATTCTCTATTTTCCTGCTTTCAATATCGTGAATTTTGATTAATTTATCGAGTGTTGGAGTGAGCATTTTCAAACTTTCTTTATTTATGTACGACAAAGAAATGTTTGATAGATCTGCCCTACGAAGGTAAGGGAGTGCTGCACCAAGGGCCCAGGTTGGAAAGTTGATTGTTGAAATTATTGCGTATAATTCAGTGGTAGAAACACCTTCATTTGGGATAGCAGCCATCATGTTGTTGTCGATGATAGTTGGCCTGGTTGTGATGCGTAAGCGGTTTTTGTGAATTGCTAAACCTATTTTTGCAAACACAACCGATCCCTCTGGGACGAGTGCTTTAGAGAATCTTGGTAGGTCGTCAGTACTAACCCAGTTATTTGACCCAATGATTTTGATTTCGTTACCACGTGAAATCATGTCACTGACTTTGATGAAAGGAATATCTCCTTCTGACCTTCCTTGGAACTCGGGGGGAAAGCCCGTTCCAGAAACGAACGAACACAACTCTCCAAGCGCATTCACTGTATTTCCCCAGATAATTATGAGAGGCGACATTCTTTAAACATGATTGAGTAGTTTCAACCTGAATAAGGTCGTTTATCATGATTGGACGCTTTGTACATTGGATCTGGAATTCGGTGTCTCCTACTCAAAGAACCAGAAAAAAAGAATTTCTTGAAATTTGTCAAATTGTTAATGACTACAGATCTTGGCAGACAACAGTCAGAGAACACACATGGGGCACAATCGAGATTGATGGAGGGGGTGTAAAAGAAGCATTTGCTGCCGCTGTATTCGGTTTGAAAGGTCGATACACAGACGGGCAAGCGCCCGGCAATCGAGATGGGGGGGCGCATCCAGGAGATTTCACGAACGGTGCAGATTGCAAATCTGGAGATAGAGCCTCTCCAAACATTGAGTTTCGTTTGAGAGGTACGCCTGCACTCATAGATGTCAGGGGAGAGGCTAGGTCCTGTCAATTCATTAGAATCGATGAAAACTTCTTACAGCAAAATCCAATTATTGCTCGCCAGTTAAGTCCCAGTCTCACAAAAATGCATAGTAGCATTCAATCTGAATCCCTGACTGTTCAAGTCGTCGAAGAGCGCAACGATGAATGGTATGCGTCCAAGGTACCTGTGGAAACATCTGGCCATTGTATCGTACAAATTAGAGAGAATGATGTTCAGGTCTGGAATAAAGATAACAAGGAATATGACACTAAAACTTGGAATGAATATCTAAAGCCTGCATACTTAGAGAATCATGGTAATCCAGAACCTGGAACCTACATCCGAATGAAAAAGGACGTTAGGGTAGATGTTTCGGAAGGAGAGGTATTTAATTTCATCATTCGGTTGGAAGATGGACACGCTAATGGGTGGAATGGCGATAAAATGCTTGATTGGTTGAATGCTGGTGGATTGATTTTTGTCGATGAGTACCTTGATTCAATGTCCAGAAGGTGTGTGGCAGTATCTCGATTGAGCCCTACTGAATCTGAAATGAATCAAAAAATACATGCGGGCGGATGCAAACGATGTTCTGCGAGATTGGCGAATGGTGAAATTGAGGTCGCGTGTGGGGATACAGCGGGGTGTAGAAATTCCATAGAAAAGTGGTCAGAGCAGGGATGGAGTGCAATGCTGCCAGGTCAAACTAGTATCAACATGAGGCTGTGGGAAAAAGATAGAACGCTCAAACAAGATAACTGGAGTTATCTACGAACGGGAGTGGAGTTAGCCGCACTGGCGGTTCAAACTCCCAAGGGATTCAAGTTGGTTCACTGGGCCCCACAAGGGGGCGTACAATTTAGACTTTCAAACGAAAAAATCCAAGAGCTGCTGATTAAAACTCCCGAATCAGAAGAATGTTCTTCAGCGATTTTGCATGCTCCCGACGCACCAGTCATCACGGATTATGGAGATGCAACTCAAAGGCGCACTCTAGCTCGAGCCTTTTTTGAGCATGGTATTGTGCGCTTTTATCGAGAAATGAACAAATATTCTGACAAATACCATTTGGCAAGAAATGTGAAATTTTCATTGGTTGGTGAAATGATGGCCTTACTTTGGTTTGGGATAAGGGGTTGTAGGACTAAGAAAGGAGGAGATGCGTATGAGGAAGGGGAAGAACTCGTAGAATCTGAAGTCAAGACGGTTGTAGGCCAAAAGCGAGAGGATTTCTTGGGTTCGTCTAATAATAATAAGGTGATACATCTCAATGATGATATTACAAATTTATTATCTCAGCGCAGATGGTTTTTCGTTCGTATCGTTGATCCATTAATTGATCTTGTAAATGGTAAGAAAGGAGGAAATTTCCAATTGGCAATATTCACTCTAAGTCAAGAAAACATAGCGGTTATGCACAGAGAACTCGTACGTTACTTTTCAAGAACAGACAATGTTGCTGTTAGAGGAGGCGGGAGTTCAAAAGGTTACAGAGACGATCCACAATTTCAGCCAACAGATGAATTTGAAGATAATTTTCTGTTGTACGGTTGGAATGAACATGGCAGTAGGATGCAATTGCTCAGAGTAGCGGAATTTATCGAGAATCCTAGCCCCGAACAGCAAGCCTGTAATGTCCTAACTGAGCCTCCAGTCATCCTTAGTTGCCAGTGCGATGTTTGTTTTGGTGGAGGAGCGTACTGGGATTCCACGATCGATCGTTCCCAACTTGGTGCAGAGTATGTAAATCTACATGGCCAAAGACTAGAATTGCAAACCGAGATGTCCACGGCCGCACAAGATCAAATTCCCTCTCTTTCAGCTCAAATATTGGAAATAAATGAGCAAATGGAAGAGATTGGTAGAAGTATTGGTCAAGCACTAATTGTGGTGAATCGATATGTCGGTTTTAGCGAATTTTGGGATTATTATAATTGAAATCTGGTAAATTTACAACTTTAGCGAGAGCGATAAGCGTTTACTGCATATAGGTGAAGCGATTGGTAGGACCATGAGCGGCCTCGAAAATGGAAAGCGGATGTTCGGTGTTGGATTGTTGACAGTTCTGATGATGTCTGCAGCTGGATGCACGGAATTAATGGATGAAGTCAACAACGTATTGGAAGAGTACGATTTTGATATCTATCTTGGAGCAACGAGCAATGTTACACTCGAAATCTATCATGGTGAGAGTTTGACAACGGCCACTGCGAACTACACAATCACTATTCAGTTGAATCACATTCTTGCTCCTTTGCATGCTGACAACTTCCGCAGTCATGCACTTGATGGAAACTACAACAACGTGACCTTCCATCGAATCATTGATGATTTCATGATTCAAGGTGGAGATTTCACCAACGGTGACAGAACAGGTGGCCATGCTGCAAAGTGGTATGGTATCTGTGACGGTGATATCATGAACCAATCGGATTGTCCAAGTCAAGTCTACTACAACGTTCCTGATGAGGCCAACAATGGTTTGGAGCACACATCTTGTACAATCTCAATGGCAAAGACAAGCATGCCGAACACAGGTGGCTCCCAGTTCTTCTTGATGCCTGATGATATCACGCAACACACATGGTTGGATGGAAAGCACACTGTCTTTGGAACCATTACCAGTGGTTGTGAGCATGTCACAACGCTTTCCGAGGTCGCAGTTGATGACTACGATCGTCCAATTCTACCTGTTGTAATTCATTCTGCAACAGCTTCTGATTGAGACACCAACCTCAAAGAGAGGGTTTGATTGGAAAAGACATGGCAGGTTCACGACGTATCGTAGCTTGCTTGTTGTTGGGCTTTTTTGCAAGTTCAACCATTGCTGCACCCGTTGTTGCTGATATTGAGTGGGAGCGAGACGGTTGGTTGACGACGGCCCTTGCTGATGAACGCTTAGCATCTGGAGATGAGTTCGGTTGTTATGGTGTTCCTGGCTATTCATGGTACAACGATCCGGGTGCAGTTGCAAAGGAATGCCGGTCCTACATCGAGAACAACACAGAAGCCTCGAAGTGGGGTGACAATGCACTCTCAACCTATGCTCCAGATGGCTTGACGATGGCTCAACACAATTACATTGCT
>JBMZTB010000070.1:0-9196 GCA_049623485.1 Candidatus Poseidoniaceae archaeon | reverse complement strand
TTCGATAACAATTTCAGCAATACGTCGAACGCTGCATGTGTCATGACTACCGAGATTGAAAAGATTGAGAGATTCATTTTGAGTTTCCATGATGTGCAGAATGCTGTCAACACAATCTCCAACTTCCATGTAGGATTTTTCTTGGAGTCCGTCGCCAAGAACTTCGAGCTCACTTGGATTTTTCTTCAGTTTATGGATGAAATCAAAGATGACCCCATGTGTTCCTCGATCACCAATGATGTTGGCAAATCGAAAAATATAGCCTTGAAGGCCAAACGTTCCAACCCAACTGCTGACGAGAGATTCACCTGCAGATTTGCTCGCCCCGTACAGTGAAATCGGCAAACAAGGACCATAATTTTCAGGTGTTGGCATGGGAGCATTTTCTCCATAAACAACTGAAGAAGAAGCGAACATAATCGTTGGAACCCCATGAACCCGCATAGATTCAACCACGTTGTAAGTAGCAAGCGTGCCCTGTTTGAGATCAGTATCTGTGATTTGAGTTCCCAGACGTATGTCAGGATTTGCAGCAAAATGGAAAACTACATCGACGCCTTTGAAGTAAGGTGACATCGATTCATAATCAGTAATATCGACGTGATGATGTGTGACTTGATTGGTATGATGAGCGAGAAATTCTTCTTTGCCGCTGGATAAATTATCAAGAACAACGACATCATCTCCACGTTCTACCAAACGGTCGATTAGATGTGAACCAATGAATCCTGCACCGCCTGTGACTAAACTTCGCATGAATTTGCGTAATGATACTCTATGTCAAAGTTTGCTATTGCATCCAAGCAAGGTTTTCTATGCTATGTCGGCTAAGAACAGATTCATGCGAGCAGGCCTAATTTTGGTTTTTCTCCTCGTATCAGGCCCGCTATCATTGGTACAGGCTGAAGCAAAAGACGAAGTGTTCGAATGCCAGCCCGAAGAACTCTCATTTGGAGTGAACAACGCTTTTGTTCGAGCAATGACAGATGGATCCAGTCAACAAAGTGAGGCATGGTTATTGTATATGCCAACCATGTGTGGACAGTCAGAATTTCAATTAAGAGATGCACTTCCCTTCCCAATCAAGGCCATAGAACAGCCAATTCAAATTGAGGGTTCATTCATTATCGAAATTGCTGAACCTGAAAATCTCCGAAATCAACTCAACTCAATTGATGTGGTGAAACGTTGGTCTGCTATCCATGAACACACGAACACACCTCGATTCATTCCAAACGATCCATCGTTTTCTTCGCAGTGGCATTTGCTCAATACAGGACAAGGTTCTGGAACCGTAGGCGAAGATGCAAATGTAACAGGTGCATGGAATACTGCAACAGGAAATGGAGTCCTCATTTCAGTTGTTGATGACGGAGTAGACCATCAGCATCCAGACCTTTCTCCAAATTATCTCACCTCAATCGATTACGATTATTGCGGAAATGATGGAGACCCTACACCGACGTCTAACGACGGCCATGGAACTGCAGCCGCAGGTGTTGCTGGTGCAAAAGGAAACAACAACAATGGCGTTACAGGAGCTGCTCTTGATGCTGATCTCATCGGTTTGCGACTCATTGCATGCTCAAATACAGATCAAGATGAGGCGGATGCTATTGGTCACAGAAGAGACATTGTTGGGATCTCTTCAAACTCTTGGGGTCCCAGCGATAACGGCCGAACCCTGAAAGGTCCTGAACCATTGTTACAAGCCTCATTGGAAGACAATGTATACCTCGGTAGGGGAGGTCTTGGAACAATCACAACACTTGCAGGTGGTAACGGCCGATCAAATGGCGACAATTCCAATTATGACGGATATGCAAACACCCGATTTACAATAGGGGTTGCGGCGATCACTGATTCTGGAGAACAATCATACTACAGCGAAGATGGTGCAAATATTTTGGTTGCTGCACATTCAAACGGTGGTTCTCAAGGAATCACAACTACGGATATACGAGGATCTGGCGGCTACACTTCTTCTGACATTTACAATAATTTTGGCGGAACAAGCAGTGCAACGCCTCTCGTCTCAGGAGTCGTCGCTCTGATGCTTGATGCAAATCCTGGTTTGACGTATCGTGATGTACAGCATATTCTGGTTCACAGCGCACGCACAAATGATGCCTCGGATAACGACTGGAGTGTCAATGGTGCTGGCCATGACTTCAATCATAAGTACGGACATGGGGCTCTAGATGCTGGCCTAGCAGTGCATATAGCTACGAACTGGACAAACGTAAATCCTGAATTAAATTGGACAAGTGGAGAGAAATCCATCTCTCAAACAATTCCTGATAATACGGCCAATGGCTTATCGGACACAGTGCTTGTTGAAGCTGGCTTGTTGGTTGAAACTGTTGAAGTACGATTCGATGCAGATCACACCTACCGAGGCGATATCGAAGTTTCGTTAACCTCCCCAGATGGAACAATATCTCGATTATCTGAACGTCACTCTGACAACAATAACAACTACAATGAGTGGGTCTTTTCTTCGGTCCTTCATTGGGATGAATCCTCTGATGGAACATGGACAATAAACGTCAACGATGTTCAAAACGGAGGTACTGGAACATGGAATCACTGGGAATTGCTCATCCATGGTGCAGAAGAAGTCATTGATACAGACAACGACGGATTGCCTGATGAGGATGAAGAGAACATTCACAATACAGATCCCCTCGATTCAGACACAGATAACGACAACCTTCCAGATGGTTTTGAGATCTTCAATTCCTCAACTGACCCAACTGATGACGATACCGATGACGACCTCTTACTCGATGGTCAAGAAGTCCTGATTTTCTTGACAAACCCATTGCAAGGGGACACTGATTTTGATGGATTAAATGATGGAGTAGAAGTACTTGTGACCAACAGCAATCCGCTTGTTTATGACGTCGATGAAGACTCAGACGGTTGGTATTGGTTCCAAGATTGCAATGATACGAACCCTTTGATCAAGCCAATGGTTGCCGAACTATTGGATGGCGTTGACAACAATTGTGTCGATGGTATTGACGAAGGTTTTGCTCAACTTGATTCTGATAATGATCGGCTCAGTGATTGGGCGGAATTTCACGTACAAAATACAGATTGGAACGATGCTGATACAGATGATGATGGTCTCGAAGATGGGGATGAGGTACAAATCTATTTTTCAGATCCAACGACATATGACCCTGATGAAGATTTGGACGGATATTATTGGTTCCAAGATTGCGATGATCTAAACCCTGATCGAAGTCCTGGCCTCGATGAGTGGCTTAATGGAATCGATGATGATTGCGATGAATCTGTTGATGAAGATTTCATCGGATTAGATCGTGATATGGATGGCTTGTTGGACCTTGATGAATTTAACATCTTCAATACAGATTGGATGGATGCTGATACGGATAATGATGGACTGCAAGATGGATATGAACTCTTTATCGATACAAACCCATTATTTGCAGATCTCGACAACGATGGAGATGGCGTTCGATGGTTCGATGACTGCGATGATAATGACTCAAGCATTAGTCCATTCAAGATTGAACAACGAAATGGATTGGATGATAATTGCAACGGAGAAATTGACGAAGGAATCGAACCACTCGATCCAGAAATACTCATTGTTTCAATTTCGAACAATGAACAAAACGTCGATGAACCAATCCAAATCATAACCTATGCGAATCAAGATACTCTGGAAATCATCTATGAATTTGAATCTGGTTTAACAATAGAAACCCAGCAAAATAGAGCAACTGTTCATTCAAATAATCCAGGCATCTTTGGTGGAAGTGTCTGTGCAATTGCCGATTTCTCTATCGACTGTCAACCATTCACGCTGACATTTGTCGAAGTAAAAGAGGTTGAAAATGAACCCATTACAGAACAAGAGTCTCGCCAGAGCGCTACGTATGCAAGTCAAGTGTCACAACATTTCTTGATGATATGCATAGCAACAGGAATCCTTCTTGCTATCGTGGGATTGGGATGGAAGCGGAATGAGAAGAGCCCTCCTTGGCAACCGGTTCAATCCCAACTTCCAAAAAACATTCCTAGTGCCCCCGATCTTAGCCTCTTAACCAGAGGCTTTGATAACCGTTGAAGTTATTGGCTAACATTACCTCACCAAGTGAGGAGATGTGTTGAAAATGAGCAAGACAAAGAAAGAAACGAAGCAAGACGAAGAAAGCCGAACCTTATTGGTTGGATATGCACGCCGCAGCAATGCTGGTGGTGCAATCAAATTATCCATCAATACTGCGACATTTGCAGATTGTGAAACCTATGAAACAAGCGATGGGGAATCCTATGTCCCTCTCGTATTGTCCATGGCTGCTCTGCAAAGAGTCATCGCTGGCGAACGCGCGGTCACAACTGTTTCTCAACTCCTAGATTAGGGTGGAAAACGATTGTCGTAATCATGTTCATTCATGAGCATGAAGCCGGGTGGTATAGGGTTCAGGCTCTGTATCTCTCTTTTCCTTTAAATAAGCCTAATTTCTCAATTATGACTATATATTCTATATTTGCGAGGTCACTTCAATGGGCAAACAGAATTCGGCGGCTCGCATCATTGCTGGCATGCCGATGTACAATGAAGAAGAGACCATTGGTACCGTTGTAACAATGGCTCTGCGACACGTTGATGAAGTCATATGCATCGATGATGGATCTTCAGATTCCAGTGCTCGAATTGCAGAAGCCTGTGGAGCGACCGTGATTCGACATCGAAGTAACCAAGGCTATGGAGCTGCATTGAAAACACTCTTCCAAACTACGAGTACACGAGACACGGATGTTCTTGTCGTTCTTGATTCAGATGGACAACACGATACATCGGATATCCCAAAATTGATTCAACCGATTCTTGATGGAGATGCTGATTTCACGATTGGTTCGAGATTCGTTGAAGGTGGAGAAGGAAATTCAATGCCTGCATATCGACGCTTGGGAATCAAAGTCATCACTGCTGCAAGTAACTTAACCAGTGATTTAGGAATTAAAGACACACAATCAGGTTTCCGAGCATTTTCAAGAACGGCTATTGATCGCTTGCGCTTTGATGCAGACGGAATGGAATTATCATTGGAAATGCTCGAAGATGCAAAAGAAAAGCAACTGGTTATCCAAGAGATCCCAACCACCATCAGATATGATGTTCCTAAAGGATCGAATTTCACCGCTGTATCCCATGGATTTACTGTTTTAACTTGGGCACTTCTTTCTTTGTCCCAGAAGAAACCACTTCTAACGCTTGGAATCCCTGGCCTTGGCTTGCTTGCAACCGGTGCAGCCATGGGAATGCAAACTGCACAAGGCGTGACAACTCAACTCGATTCAGTCCTTGGAGATGGACTTACTGCAATATGGGTCGGGGTACTGGGATTAGCTCTGATTACAACAGGTTTTATTTTGCAAACTGTACGTGGATTCTTGCGAATTCTTCTCGTACGAGAATTTGGGCTTGACTAATCACAAATCGTCGCATTGTTCATCAATCAAGTGCGTCTGGTTACATCATGGCAGGGCAACTCTCAGAGATGGTTGAGAGTTTCCGACAAGCGAGCCTACCCGTTCGAGAAAAGATGGATTCCTGGAAAGAGAATATCAATGAGTATGCCAGTAAACGAACAGAACAGTTGTACCGTTCAGTTCTTGCATCCCCTGCAATTTTTGTAATGCTTCTGATCATCATAGCAGCATTCCTCGGCCAACGAGGTTTGTCGTTTCAAGATCAAATCGAAGATGATGTTGAAATCTTTTTACCTGACGGAGCAGAATCAACTGACCTCCTTCTCGAAGTAAGAGAAGAATGGTCTACTGATATTGCTGTAATCTACATACAAACCGATAACGCTCAACTTGGAGGCGGGTTAGGAGATAACATCACTGATGAGAAGATTCTCAGGGAGATAAGTTGGATTGAAGGCGATGATGACAACATTGGTGGTTCATTTACTGGAAGGGGAATGGATCATGACAAAACAGATTATGGAAGCATTGACGGAGTTCTTTGGATCATTTCACCTGCTCAAATAATGAAAGAGATCAATTCAGCCGATGGACGCTTCAATGAGTCGATGTGTGTTCATGGAGTAAATACGAGATTACCGATTGATCTCGATTGTTCAGCTGTAGCTAGTGGAGGTCGATATGCGATACCCGATCAGAATACGATCGACCAAATTATTCAAAATTCAAGTGGTTCTTTTGAGGCACTCATCAAAGATACCAATGATAACGACCTTAGTTTCGATAGCGATGGAGACGGGGACCCCACCAATGATATGGATGGTGACGGGATATGGGATACGACTGCTGTCATTGTAGGAATGCGTTCAGATGTTCCTGAGACCTGGGATGGCGAGTTTGATAAATTACTCGATCACTTTCAAGACATTATTGACAATCGTTCATCGGAGTTAGAATCAACTGAAATGACCGTAACTGGATTAACAAAAACTTTGGAAGACATCTCGGATGCAATCTACAAGGATTTAATCAAAATGATGCCGTATTCGGTCCTTTTTACAATTCTCATCATTTCTTTCTTACACAGGTCTGCAAAGGTTGTAATCATAACGGGGACACCAATTTTACTAGCACTCGCAGTCACGTTTGGGGCATCTGTTGTTCTCAAGTGGACACTTACTCCAATGATCGTTGCAACTTTCCCTATTTTGATTGGATTAGGTGTTGATTATGCCTTACACATGGTGAATCGTATTGAGGAAGTGAGGCGGAAGGAACTTGAACGTATTTTTGAAGAAAATCGAACCAGAAAACGACAGGGGAGAGATTTAATTGAAGACCCTGATTTATGGGACAAAGAATTCTACATTGAATGCGTCACAAAGATGGCAGGTTCAACAGGTGTTGCCGTCTTCCTTTCAGCAGTGACAACCATGATTGGTTTCTCCGTTTTAATCGCTCCACAAATTGTATCCATTGCCCCTATCCGTTCTGTTGGCCTCACGCTTGTCGTAGGAATTCTTTCAACTCTTTTGTTTTCGATTGTTCTTGTTCCGGCTTTAGCCTGGCTGCTGAAATTCCACAAACGAACAAATCCTGGAATGTGGAAAAACATTGGAAAGGTACCTGTACGATTCTTTGTCATCATCCTTCTTGTCACAAGCACAATCACCGTCTATGGTGTAGCCAATATGGATGAATTAAACGAACCGATTACAGGTTCAAGCGAAGCTCCAGAAGGGATTGAATCTCTCGATAAGATTGCCCAATATTCTGAGCAATTCGATAGTGGTCAAACATCCATGTTTGTATTCGATGCGACGAACAGAGCAAATGACAACGAGACCTCGAACATCCGTGACCTTCCTGTAATGGATGCTGTCGATCGACTCGAACAGAAGATCGATGCGGTCGATAGTACGAATACAACCAGTATCATCACTTTCCTCAAAGCGGTTCCAGTCAGTATTCAATTAACAGACGACATCATCTTTTACGAGGGTTCACTGTGGGACCTTTTGCATGATGATTGTTGGGAAAGTGATGACGTCTTCGAATGTAATGTTTGGCTCGGACTTGAAGCAACAGGACCTGACGGAAGAGAAGGATTGCGACGAGATATGGTCAATGTAGCCTTTGACACCTTATCGCTCGAAGTTCGCTCGATGCTTCTAAATCAAGATGAGACAAAGGCAATCATCTATGTTGACCAACCCTACATGAATCTCAACATTGCTGCTGGACTTAGAAATCAAATCGATGATATCTTAACACAACCTCCTGAATTACAACAAACTCGAACATCAAAGTTGACTGGAGGGTTGCCAGTTTCTCTTGATATCAATGATGGGATTCATGATACACAATCAAGAACAACAATCCTAACGATGATCATCCTGACGATTGTCCTAGCAATTGTATTCCGTTCAATACGATTAGGGATTATCACGATGATACCTGTGGCAGTGGTCATTTTGTGGCAACCACTTCTCATGCAAAGTGGCGATGTTAACGTGAATATATTCACCGCGATGATTGGAACCATCGTATTTGGAATAGGAGTTGATGATGCCATTCACGTGATGCATAGAATACAAGAAGAAGGTGAGAATTCAACCGGTATAGCTCACGCCATAGAAGAAACAGGTCAAACTATTTTCGAAACAACGATTACAACAGTTGCAGGTATATCAGCAGGATTCCTAGCAGCATTTCCTGGACTTGAGAATTTCTTTATGCTCATGTGCTTGTTAATCATATTTGCATTTGTTACAAGTTCATTCTTATTGCCGAGCATTCTTGTTGCAGATCACACCACTCGTGACCTCATTAAAGGCAGAACAACTCTCAAAGACATCGTTGCTGGAGATGACCCATGGCGAGATATGTCTGGCGACATGACCATGACCAAAGGCGCTGATTTAGCACCGTTAGATGCTGTTTTACAGCCTAGTTCTGACTAGATGGTACGTCTCTTGATGGCAAAGTACCAGGAACCGGCAATTCCTAGAATTATCATTGTCCCTACCAGTATTGATGTGATGGGAAGGCCCTCAGAGGTACTTGCTTCGATTTTTGCAGGCTGTTCAACAACCTCTTGCTCGACATCCTGAACAGTGATTTCACCTTGCATACCGACTGCAGCATGAGGTTCACAGACGTAATTATAGACACCTGCTGATTCATAATCAAAGAAATATTCGTAGGTAAGATCTCGAACAGGTTCACCTGAATCAAATACTTCATTCTCTTCCACAGCATTGTGTGGAAGCGCTTGACCACCCCATACAAATCGAACACTATCCCCTTCATTGAGCGTGATAGTGGATGGGTTAAATCGCAGATTTGTACTGTCGACTGTAACGACCTTAATCTCTCCTTGTTCTTCTTGAATTAAATCAATACTTCCTTGAAGAAAAAAGAAAACAATTGCTAAGCAGATGAGTCTACGCATGATGTTACTTTATGCACCCATTATATGAACACGTGTTCAAAAAAAGTTCCACTGAAGCATGGAATAGAACGAGGTGGAGGGAGTGAGGAGTAAGCCCCTTTTTGTTACCTTACGGCGATTGCATTCAACTTAGCATCCTACCTGTCCCTGTGCGTGCAGCATGAACGGGACGATTTGGACTTGCTCCAATGGGGTTGCTCGTTCCATCAACACTCAGGCAACCTCCGTCTTTCAACATCATTGTACACACCTGGTATCGTATCGTTT